>JBDNIH010000097.1:0-13928 GCA_041688385.1 Bacteroidia bacterium | reverse complement strand
GCTATACGCGCAATTTCGCTCAGTGCATAATTATTCCGTTCGATGCGTAGGGAAATATACCCACCAGGTTCACCTACACCTCCCAGTTGAGCAAAATAGGCCAATATCGCGCTAGGTGTGATGGCATCTTGATACAAACCATCCTCATCAAGCAATGCAACCAATCCTAAACCTGCTTGGAAAAGCCGAACTGCATCGTAAACACTGTTCTCGACAGTCAGAAAAGCTTCTTGTTTGCTGGGGGTTACTTTTTTGAGCAGACTTTTTTTATTGACCTCAATAAGCGTATCGTAGTCGTGCAAACCCAAAAAATGACCGGTTTCATTTACAAGAGGCAATACAAACAAATGTTCACCCAACATCAACTCTAGCGCAAAAGCTACAGTATCGCTTGACTTAAGCACAGGCACAGTGGTTCTATTAATCTCTAAAATGTTCATATCAACTGTGCAACAGCCATTGGAGGTAGATTGTTCGTTTGTTCTTTTTAACGAAGACAAACGAGGATGTGTGCGCTAAGATATTGAATAATTATTCGGACGCGTTGATTGTGCACTTTGCACAAAGTTGCGAATAACCGTGGCGCCTGCCGGACTGAGTATCGATTCTGGATGGAATTGCACGCCAAAAACAGGTAAATCAATATGTTCGAAGGCCATAATCAAGCCCGTATCGGTTACTGCGGTTGCCTGAAGTACCGCCGGCAAATTTTCCAGCACCAAAGAATGATACCGCATAAATGACTCCTGTTGCGGTATATCGGTAAACAACAAAGCCGGTTGCAAAATAGCCAAGGCCGCCGTTTTGCCATGCACAGGCGCTGGAGCCTTTACTAAATCAGCACCATAATGCAGCCCAATGGCTTGGTGACCGAGACAAACGCCTAAAACGGGTAAGCGAGGACAGTAATAAGCTACAGCTTCCATCAAACGGCCGTTTTCGATTGGCGTACAAGGGCCAGGCGAAAAAACAACGGCATCCACCTCAAAGTCCTGGGCCCGCCATACATCGTTACGCACGACCACCACTTCTTCCGATTGTTGTTGGAGTAAGTCCACCAGATTGTAACTGAAGGAGTCGAAATTATCAATAAGTAAAATCCGCATAGTCAGGATTCAACAGGCGTTAGCTGCTCAAACATGGCCTCCATATTCCCAAAAAGTTCGCCTAATGCGGGCGTAATTCGGCCGAGCCAGTCGAACATACCCACCGAAAATGTATCGATATACGGGAAAAATAAGGATGCCTGCTTATCTAGCGGGTCAATCAGGTTCACTTGATTGACCAACCAATACAATACCGACACCAACATCAAACCTTTAAGTGCCCCGAAAAGTCCTCCGGCCAAGCGGTTGAGCCAACCCAATGCAACCGCCTTAAAGAGTTTATCGAGCAACTTACCTGAAAATAGGAGCAACAGCAAAACCCCGACAAAGAGCAGCATAAAACACACAAAAGGCAACCACGGCGTGGTTAATTCAAACTGTTCCGCCATCCAATGTGTCAGGGCATACATCCCCTTAAAACCAATGTAAATGGCCAGATACAGCGCTACAAAACTGGTGATTTCCCGGGCAAAGCCCTTTGAAAAACCAAGCACTAGCAACCAAACTACCGGAACCAGCATCAGATAATCGAGCCAGTTCATGCGTTGCCGCTCAATAAATTTTTAAGTACGGCAGCGATAAGTTTATTGTCGGCCTGACCCTCAAAGGCCTTCATGGCCAAGGGCATCATACGCCCCAAATCGGAAGGAACCGATGCGCCTGCCTCCTGAAGCAACGACAGCAAGCGGGCCTTCACCGCAGCTTCGTCGAGTTGCGCAGGCAGAAACTGTTCAATGAGCTGAAGTTCTTCTGACTCCACCAGCAGTAAATCGGGCCGATTTTGTGTTTGGTAAATTTCCATCACGTCTCGGCGTTGTTTGGCTAGCTTCTGAAGAATTTGAGTTTCTTTGCCAGCATCAAGTACGACACCTGCTTTTTCGGTTTGCGCCAGCAGTAAAGCCGATTTGATAGCACGCAAACCCCGCAATGACACCTGGTCTTTTTGTTTCATGGCCGATTTGATAGCCTCGTTTATTTGTTCGGTCAGCGACATACTTATATTTTTTACAAAGTTAAAGAGAAGCTTCGGGTATAACAGTGCTAGTTACTTGCTTAAATTCGGGCATGCGTATTTTCCTCATCGTCCTTCTTATCTGGCTCAGCAGTAGTTTTGAGGCCGATGCGCAACGTGCTCATGCCGATATCGAGCCCTTTTATGGTACCGCAAGTTTTTACGCGAGCAAATTTCAAGGCCGGCGGACAGCTAACGGTGAAAAGTTTCATCACGATAGCCTCACCGCCGCACATAACAGTCTGCCTTTTGGCACTTTGGTAAAAGTTACGAACCGCAACAATGGCAATTGGATTATAGTACGTGTTAACGACCGGATGTCGCCAAAAGCTAGGCACCTCATTGATCTCACCAAAAGTGGGGCAAAAGCGCTTGATTTTGTAAAACAAGGGCATACCTATGTGAGTCTCGAAGTAATTCCTACCCTGCCTGTAATTGAGGAAATGATGAAACTGGAAGCAGACAGCTTGCCACATCCGGGCAATTAATCCCTGTTCTTAGCCAGCTCTTCTCGCATTTGTGCGCTTGTTTGTCGGCTGCCATCGTGACTCCAGCCAGGAGGGCCAAACAAATACATCCATTTATCACGCCATCCCGGTGCCTGAACAAAGTCGTTCCGAATCTGCTGCCATTCATGAAAAACAACTTTCACCGGGTGGTTTGACGTTAAATTGGTAGTTAAGCCATACCGAACCGGTTCTTCTTCCAGCTCTTGCTGAAAAGTGCCAAAAAACTTATCCCAGAAGATAAAAATCATCCCCATGTTTTTGTCGAGATACAAGGGATTAGCACCATGGTGTACCCGATGGTGCGACGGTGTTGCCATAATTATCTCTAACCAACCCAGCTTGCCTATGTGATTGGTGTGGATGAGTATGCCATAAATCTGTGTCGCCGAATACATAAACATGATGTCTTCGGGCCTGAAACCGAGCATGGCAATAGGTATAAAATACACAAAGCGATACAGTGGCTGAAAAACCGAGGAGCGAAAACCAACACTCAAATTAAAATGCTGCGAAGAATGGTGGGTTATATGAACAGCCCAGAATACACGCACAAAGTGATCAATGCGGTGTAGCCAGTAAAATGCAAAATCTTCAAGCAACAACAACAGGCCCCAATACAGTGCCACCTGCTCTATCTCCACTACTTTTGCTTCGTAACACCAAGCCAATACGGCCAGGTAAATCACCCGAAAAGTCAAGTCGATGCCGCCATTTATAGCCGATAAATACACATTGGTCAAGGTGTCTTTTACGGTATAGGCTGGTTGCTTACGGATATTGCTGACGATAATTTCCAATCCAATCAATACCACATAAATGGGTGTTGAAATGAGTATTAATAGGGCGTCCTTAAATTGGTCCATACGACTGCAAATATAAGAAATCTGATTACTAGTCAGCTTCAGGCCGACCTTCTGGTTGACCTTGGCGGTAGCGATTTTGTTCTATTTCGATTTGTTTGAGTTCCTCGGGACTTAAAACGCGTTGTTCCAGTTTGTTCAGATCTGGTTGACCGGCATCCAGCCAAGCCGAGTACCAAAAGGCACCTACTGTTCGAATAGCATCTTGCATCCTCCGCTCAACCAATCCATTTAATCTTTGGTGGTAATCGGCTGCATATTCCGGCGCATAGGCCTTTACTTGGCGATTTCCTCGCTGTTCGTATACAAAATGCCTATCAGCCGAGATGGCTGTATGGGTTTGACGTTCGAGATACAACACACAATCTACCGCAGCCGAGCTGGCCAGGACAACCTCCCAAATGCGATCCAATGGCTTCTCAAAAGGTAGGGCTTTACCCGTAATTAGATCGTAGTTGTTCTCGAAGAGCTCCGGCAAACGCGATTCCAATAACCCATGAATTCCGTGCTGACCAGTTAGCTGGCCGTTGTAATTTTCGGTAGTATGTAAAGGCACATGAGCGTCAGCGATATAATGACCAATATCAGCACTGAGATGCAGTATGGCTGTTTCTTTTTTCTCTTTGAACGCCTTGACCAATTGATAATACATGCGTTCAACATGCCAAGGCACAATGCCGTAGGCCTGTAACGTGTCTTCGGTCAGCGCGGCAACAGCATCTTTCCAGCGACGCGGCACTTTTTCGAAAGGGTGTTCACCAAAATGATCAAGATCGATATAATGGCGTGGCGCTTCTTCTTTTACAGCATACCTCCTTTTATCGGCATCCACTGCATGCGCTGTGAGGTAGTCGATGTGTGACTTATAAAAACCAAACATGGCTGGTGGCAAAGTATAAACAGCAATACGGTTTATTTTCTGATGCGCATAAAAACCCCAACCCCCACTCTGTAATGAGGGCATCAGTAGAAGTAGTATTAAAAACGGCGCATACTTTTTCATTTCGGCTGGTTTTTAAATAGAACGAGCCCTCCGTTGGGAGAGCTCGGATATGTTTTAGTCCATCGGCTTTAAGAAGCCAGTTTAAGTTTATTGATTCTTTTGATTGGTCCGGGACAAAAGTCCTCATGACAGCTTACACATTTGGTCAATAAAGTATTGTACTTGTCTTTATCGGCTTCACCTGCGCGGACCAAATCCTCGAAAGCAGCTTTAAAGTTCTGATTGTGTTTGTAGAATACCTCTACCAAAACAGTGGAGTCGGTAGGTTCCAACTGATGAAAATCAAGAAAGCGAAATTGTGCAGAGTCCAATGGTTTGCCTGCCTCTACCCATTCGCGCATTTCGGCGCTTTGCTGATAAATGGCACGCATCATCAGCGCCATTGGTTTAGCCGGCGCAACGACGGATTTTTCTTCCTTTTTTTCAACTTGTTGGTCACAGGCGGCAACTAGAAGCACGAACAGCAAACAACTCAGTATGGCCGAGAAAAACCTCATTTCAATATCACGCCGCTCGCCTCAAAAACCAACTCCTTTTTGGAGGCTGTTATGGCAGCAATTTCTTCCTTGCTTTTGCCAGCATCTTCGGCGAAATGACGAAGTGACTCCACACTGGTCTCCTCCATAGTTGCTACACCTTCCATGATTACTTCTTTCCCCGCAGAATTCATGGGCACAAAAAATGCATAGTCTTTAAAGCTTACACGCATGGTTTTTCCGTCACCCATGTCAACCTTCATCCAACAACCTTTTTTCTGACAACATTCTTCAATAGTACCTGATAATTTGACACTCAATTGCTCATTGCCTTCCATCATGGCATACAACTGAGGGGCTGGCACAGCTTCTTCAGCTGTAATTGTGTCACCATAATAGGTGTAGTCGGCAGAAGCTTCTTGCGCTTCTTTAGCCGGACCAGAACAGGCCGCAAATGCAGCCACAACGAGAAATAAGAGTATTTTTTTCATCTTGTAGTATTGTTGTACCGCCAAAAATAGGACAAAAAAAAGAAGTATCAGCAACTTAAAGATATTTTAACGCAAGGAATTCTGCAACAGATATTGCAAAACCAAAACGACTTGGTATATTTGCACTCCTGTTTGGAAAGCGAACGAAGAAAAAATGGCAAATCATAAATCAGCAATCAAAAGAATCCGTCAGACGGCCGTGAGGCGTTTGCGTAACCGTTATCAGCTGAAAACAGCTAAAACGATGATCAAAAGACTTAAGTCTGTAAACGACAAAAAAACTGCTGAGGAAATGCTTCCTTCGGTGGTTTCGCGTATCGACCGTCTGGCGAAAAAGAATATTATTCACCAGAACAAAGCGGGCCACCAGAAGTCAAAACTGATGCGCCACGTGAACGGTTTGTCGTAAACGACGCAACTTATATCTCGAATCACGCAAAGGCTTTTTCCATCGAGAAAGCCTTTTTATTTTGGCTGAATGAAGCCAATACAAGACTTACAGGCGCCTTATCTTTCCATCAAAAACTGGAGTACCGATGACCGCCCTCGCGAAAAATTTCTCAACAAAGGCAGGCAGAGTCTGAGTGATGCAGAACTGATTGCCCTCCTTTTGGGTACAGGCCACAGCAAACAAAATGCACTTGACTTGGCACGTCAGCTTTTGGCGCATTTTCAGGCAGACCTTGATCAATTGGGGCTAGCCTCTATACCTGAGCTCACACGTATAAAGGGTATCGGCCCAGCAAAAGCGGTAAGCCTAGCCGCAGCGCTCGAGTTGGGCCGCCGCCGAAAGGCTGGCCACCCCGACAAACCGCTCATCATCCGCACAAGCCGTGACATCTGGGAAGCCTACCAACATCTTTTCGAGGACCTGCAGCACGAAGAGTTTCGTATCGCCTTATTAAACCGGGCCAACCGGGTTATTCATCAAACACTCATCGGGGTAGGTGGCGTTTCAGCCACCGTAGCAGATCCACGCAAAATACTGCGGTCGATGTTGGACCATCAGGCGAGCGGCCTGATTCTCATGCACAACCACCCTTCTGGTCAAAAAATGGCTAGTCCACAGGATAAAAGTCTTACCCAGCGTATCCAATCCGCCTGTCATTGGCTAGATGTGAGTTTAATTGATCATGTCATCTTTATCCCCAATGATTACTACAGTTTTTCAGATGAGCAGCTCCTCTAAATTGACAAAAAAAGTGAATGCCAGTTCGGGCTGTTGCCACTTAGCCAAAACTTTGGTATATTTGTTGCTATACGTTGGTCAAAACAACATTATGAAAAAACTACTACTAACTATAAGCTTTGGATTTTTAACTGTTGGGCTTTTTGCTCAAATTATCAGTGTTTCAGGAGATACTATTTTTGCGAACGGACTTGCCACTGATTTTGAGCTTGTTGGCAACGCGGATATCCGGAATACAAGCACCTCTTCAGCCAATTTCCGTTGGGTGCGCATTACCAACAACCTAACTACCAATTGGAAAACAGCCATTTGTGATGTAGTTACCTGCTACAGCGACAATACAGACAGTTCAGATTTCTCTTTAAGTGCAAACGCAGTTGGCAATATGGACGCGCATTTTTATCCATATAGCACCAATGGCAGCGGCATAACTCGGGTTCGTGTTTTTGAAATTGCCAACCCTTCCAACCAAACCATAATCACATTTATTGGTGCAACCAATGCTACGTCGGTAGCAGATTTGAAGAAACCTGAGTTCAAATTGTACCCAGTGCCTGCTACGGATGTCCTCTATCTCATGGGCACCAAAAACCTAAGCCAAGGTAAGCTTGAGATTTATAATGCCATCGGCAAAAAAATCCAAGAATTGAATTTCAGTAATGCTCAGCTTCAGGCTATTGAGGTTCCAATTCAATCCCTGCCTAAGGGCAATTACATCTTGCGCGTTTTTAACGGTAAACAAGTGGTTTCAAAAACCTTTATCAAAAACTAAAAGAGGTCATTACCCAAAAAAGGGGTTGTTCTAAATGAACAACCCCTTTTTTTTATTTCTGAACATGCTATTCTTCTGCCAATTCTAAACGCAACCCAATATCTAAAATACCAGGTAATGGATCTTCCCGCATAAATTGCTCAATCTGCACCTGATAATCGCCGCTTAGCTTAAATTTAGCACCATCCCGCCATTTTACGCGGTATTCATAGATATCGCCCAAACCTTTTCCATGCCATTTACCGCTGGCATCAGCTAATTCGAAGCTCACTACCTGTGTTCCCCTTTCACCAGCAGGATTGGTTAAATGCATACGTACATATAAGTTACGGTAAGCATAGGTTCCACTATGACGAACATTGAGATACAGATTATACGTTTTGGTGGTGTCTAAAACAGTAAACCCTACACTAACCGTGTCGACATACGACCAATTATTATCGGTTATGGGCTCAAATACATCAACAATACGCTTATTATCGCAAGCAGTGAATAAGGCCACTGCCAGCATCAGGGTCATCACCTTTCTCCTCATGCTTCACCAGATGGTTTATCCGGAGCAGGGCGATCTGGCCGAGGACGACTATTTCGGTTGCGATTTCGGTTAGGGTTGTCGTTACCCCGATTGGAGCCTTCTGCCCGAGGCGAGGGTGAAGAAGCTTCTGTATTGTCCGGTGCTGCCCCTGCATTTTCAGCACGTGGCGGCCGATTATCAGGCCGTGCTGCGTGCCCTGGGCGCGGGCCACGATCGGGTCTACCTTCGGGCCTCGGCCCGCGGTTATTTTCTTGTTTCGGGGGAATAATCACACCATCAGCCGAAGCTACAGTAGCAGCCGCTGTATTGCGCGTATCTGAGTTCGGCCGGCGATCATTATTGCGGTTTTTGTTCTTGTTCTTTTTATTCCTACCCTGACGATCGAAGCGATCGAGGCCACCTTCGGCTACACTTTCAAAATCGAGCACTTCTTCAAGTGATTCGTTTTCATCCACATAGATATGCTCCTCGATGGTATCGGGCTTTTCGCCTTTTTTGTTCATTTCCCTAAGCTCTTTCACCTTTTCTGGCATAAGTGCAAAAGGTGCTGTATCACCAACTGGCGTAGTACCCCGGGTGGTTTGTAGTTGATACCACATCTGCTTTTTAAAAATATCCGTTTTAATCAGCTCATAGCTACCTCTAACAGTCTGTATGGTGCGGGCATCGGCAGGAAAATCTTTAAGCGCGTCCATATAGGTATCGAGCTCATAGTTGAGGCAACATTTCAAACGACCACATTGACCGGCCAATTTTGCTGGGTTCAACGATAAATTTTGATACCGTGCCGCAGAAGTAGAAACCGTGCGGAAGTCGGTCAGCCAAGAGGAGCAACAAAGCTCCAAGCCGCAAACACCTAGTCCGCCAATCCGCCCTGCTTCTTGCCTTGCACCAATCTGTTTCATCTCGATACGGGCTTTAAACTCGTCGGCCAACACCCGAATGAGCTCTCTGAAATCTACCCGTTCTTCTGCAGTATAATAGAAGATGATTTTAGAGCGGTCGGCTTGGTATTCCACATCCCCCAACTTCATGTCGAGCTTGGTATTTTTAATGATATTGCGAGATTTTGCAATTACTTCCGGCTCTTTTGCACGCAATTCCAGCAGTTTTTCGATATCCTGCTCGGTAGCTTTCCGGTAAACTTTTTTGATAGACGAACTATCGTCAGCTACCTTTTTGCGCTTCATTTGCAGGCGGACAAGCTCGCCTTTAAGGCTTACTTTCCCGACATCGTGGCCACTTGCACCTTCCACAACTACCCAGTCGCCTGGGAAGAGGTCGAGACCTTCGCCGTTGCGATAAAACTCTTTGCGTGTTCCTTTAAAATGAACCTCCACAATATCAAATTCGCGTTGTCCCCAAGGGAGATCAACGTCGGCTAACCAGTCAAATACGTTCAGGCGGTTGCACCCTCCGCTGTCGCAGGAACCTGTGCTCCCGCATCCTGCCGGAGCGCATCCACCACTACTACATGATCCACATCCCATTCATTATTCCATTTACGAATGATCAAATATACAATAAAAGGCCGCCTATGTGGCAGGAGTTGACGCAAACGTTTTACGCGAGAGCGTCAACAAACGTTCAATTTCATTGGCCAAGTTATGAAATACCAAACGGCCATTGGCATTACGCTCGACGTAATAAATCGCATCATTTAAGATTCGATTATAGTCTTGCATATGTTGTTTGAGAATAAAAGGCGAAAATTTTGTGACAAACTCTAGCTCAGCATCGCGTAAGCGCACGAGCTTAGCAGAGCCGTATTGCATCAAAAAACACTCTCGGATGAGATGTAAGCCATATTGCAAAAAGTTTTTTTGCTGTTCACGACTCATTTCACTTGACTTATCAAGCCAGGCCAGTATAGCATTGCCATCAGCCCTATATGCTGCTCGCATAAAATTGATAAACAGCGACTCGTTTAAGCTAACCTCATGCTGAACCAAAGCCCGCGCCGATCGCAAATTACCTTCCGAAAGCAGTGCAATGCTGTGTGCTTCCTTTTGTGAGAGGTCGCAATTATTTACGAGATACGTTGTAATTGAGTCCACAGATAAGCGGGGTACTTTCACCAATTGTGTACGCGATAATAGCGTGCTCAGCAACAGCTCAGGCCGCTCGGCAACCAAAAGGAAGACCGTACCTGCGGGTGGCTCCTCAATAATTTTCAATAGAATATTGCCAATTTGCTGCAAATACTCTGGTAGCCACATGATAAGCACCTTATATTTTGCTTCAAAGGTATGCAGACCAAGCTTGCTGATGATTTCCAGACATTCGGCTTTGTTGATATTCCCTTGCTTATTGCCTCCTCCCATGGCCTGAATCCAACTGTCATAATTGATGTAAGGATCCTCCAAAAATGTTTCCCGAAACTCCTTTAGAAAATGAGCTGCAATGGCATTTTCTGATTTTTCGTTTTCAGGCTTAATAAAAGGAAAGGAAAGATGTAAATCCGGATGAATGAGTTTGCTGTACTTTACACAAGAAGAGCAGCTACCACAGGAATCGTTTTCGGTTGGTGCCAAACAATTAAGGAATTGGGCGTAGGCCAGTGCCATCGGTAATGCACCCGTACCTTCCGAACCTAGAAACACTTGGGCGTGGCTAATACGGCCCTCATGTACGGTTTGAACCAACTTATCCTTCAGCGTCTCCTGACCTACAACTTCCGAAAACTTCACAACTATCTTTTACTCAAAAATAATGGCTGGGCCCTTGGGTATGTGAACCAATTATTCACATCCTTTAAAAAAAACTGGCACACGCTGCTCTGGCCAATTGAGTTTACTGCCTTGCATTGGAAAGCTAACATGGCCCCCTGTTCGGCTTATTTCAAGATGAACGGAGGTGGAATATTCACAAATTTCAATAGGATAACACGACCTACTCAAAAAAGGATCGTTCCAAGCTTGGAGTAATAAACACGGCCGCTGGATATTAGCCATAAATGCCTTCGAACTACAACGGTCATAATAATCTGCGGCATCCACAAAACCGTGCAGCGGTGCTGTAAAACTATCGTCGAAGGCACGCAGATTTTTTACGCGCTTCAATTTGTCCAAGTCGAAATGCGATGGGAAAACTGCGGCCTTTTGCATCACCTTGGTTTTTAATGTTGCCAAAAATCGAGAACGGTAGGGCCAACCAGAAAGTCCGTCGAGCATTAAACTGCTAGCCGCCAAGTCCGTAGGCACCGAAATAGCAGCGGCAGCCGTTATGAGCTGCTGTGCTTCCGCCGACCGCTCGCCTAAATATTTCAGTACCAGATTGCCACCTAAACTAAATCCAATTAAATAAACACGTTTTGCACCCTGATTTTTCACCCAGTTAACGATAGTCTCTAAGTCTTGGGTGGCTCCTGAATGATAAAAGTCAGGCTGAAGGTTAAGTCGACCGCCGCAGCCGCGATAATTCCAGGCCACCACTTGTTTACCAGTGGCCAACATGGCCTTAGCCATGCCAAGCATATAAGGCCGACGGCTGTCCCCTTCTAGGCCATGACATAAAATAACCCAATCCTCACTATTGGCCCCATAATGATCCAGCCACAGCTCATCGCCATCTGGTGTTTCCACAACCAATTCCTGGGCAGCTGAAAGTATTACCTTTCTGAAAAGGCCTGGATAAATCGTTTGCAGATCGCCGCCAAATAACCACCAAGGCGTTCTAAAATTTTGCTTTTCCTGATACGGCAATTGAACTTTTTTTTAAATAAAGATATTCAGGTCTATAAATGCCAAAAATGCAATCATTTAGCTCCCCAATAACGCCTGAAATTATTGAAATTGCCGTAGACTACAGTCAATACCGCAAAATGATTGATGAGTTACTTGCCCTTAACCAGACCACCGGTTCAAATCACGCTGAAGTAATGCTTCAACATACGCGTATGAACGTGCAACGGATGAATCGAATTGACAAACATGTGGATTTGTTACCTGAATTAACGCAACTCATACTAGAAAACAAACGTCCGATGATTTGGCTTGTGCTCACTGAAGCCTGGTGTGGTGATGCAGCACAAAACATCCCCTTATTTGCCAAATTGGCCAATATTCAGCCGAATATCCGAGTCCGCTTCATTCTCAGGGATGAAAACCCAGAAATTATGGACCAGTTTCTAACGCGGTCGACGCGGTCGATCCCCAAAGTTGTTGCCCTCGATGCCAGCAGTTATGCTGTTTTAGGTCAGTGGGGTCCGCGACCTGCCGAACTGGGTGCCCTAGTCACTCAGCTAAAGGAATCGGGCATGTCGCACGATGATTACATTTTAGAAGCGCACAAATGGTATGGAAGTAACAAAACTCTTGCTTTGCAAAAAGAACTTGTTGCGGAAATACCAGCTTGGACTGCCAACTGAGAACTGTATTTTAGCGGGTAAAAGCCCGTTATGTTGCGTTTAGTTTTATTTCGTCATGCCAAATCGAGCTGGGCACATCCTGAACTGGGCGATTTTGAGCGGCCCCTAAACGCCCGTGGCCGAATGGATGCCCCACGGATGGCTGCGAAACTAAAACCATTTTTAGGAGAACCCTTCCACGTATTGAGTAGTCCGGCAAACAGAGCTGCGGCCACTGCCCGCTATGCTGTTACACACTGGAAATTACCTGATACAGCTATCAATTACGAAGCTAGCTTATACCACGCAAGCAGCGATATTTTATGGCAAATTGTACTTAATCTCCACGACTCGGTTAAAACTGTAGTTATTTTTGGTCATAACGAAGGACTCACCGAGCTGGCCGAAAGTTGTAGTCAATCAACTATCCAGCATCTTCCAACAGCAGGCATTGTCGTGTTCGATTTTGCGTGCGCGCTGTGGTCGGATTTAAAAATGGAAGAAGCAAAGCTGATTACCTTTAATTATCCCAAAAAAGTATAAAATGCGCCTGAGGCTCTTACTTTTTTTTGTCGTTTTTTCCACGAGTGCCGAGGCTCAGCTTTGGCGCAAATTACATCCGGACAGCCTGCTTCAAATGGATTTACGTTTTATACCCGCACCAATCGTTTACCGCACTCCAGAAACATCCTGGGGATTTGGTCTCAGTACCTCCTATTATTTTAATACAGCTGCCACTGATCAACGGGCACTTACACGTTCTAGCAATATACAATTTCAGGCGGTGCGCACCTTACGCCAGCAGACCATTGCCCAATTGGTAACCGATGTTTTTACACCCAATGAAAAGTTTTATATCCGAACTTATGTTGGTTACCGCGACTACTTGGATCGCTTTTATGGTATCGGCGCTGCAACCGGAGAGGACCAAAGCGAGGATTATCGCTTCGAGTCGTGGGTTACCGCTTTAAATGTGTTATATAAAACCGATTCAAAACATTTTGTGGGTGTCAATTTCCGGAGTCAATCTATGTTTCGGATCCGACCTGATAGTACTGGTGTTTTAGCAGAGGGCACCATTGCAGGGAGTCAAGGAAGTCGGATGTTCGGTTTTGGCCCCGAGTGGCGCCTCGACGAGCGTGACAACCCCTTTGCACCTGCATCGGGACATTATTTAAATATCCTTGCCCGCTATCACCCCAAATGGCAAGCTGACTGGTTTAGTTTTGGTGTTTTTCAGGCAGATGCACGAATTTACCGAAAAGTAGGGCGTGAAAATGTGCTGGCAGCTCGTGCAGTCTATCGCCAAACGCTGGGCCAGGCGCCCTTTCGGGAGTTGGCCATGATGGGGGGAGACAATGGTTTACGTGGCTATTTTTATGGTAGATACCGGGAGCAATCCTTATTTGAGCTGCACAGCGAATACCGATTTGCTATATGGAAACTTTTCAGAGGTGCTGTATTTACTGGTGTTGGTCAGCTCGGCGAACATCCCGGCGACTATTTCAAAAGTTACTGGAAAGGCAGCTACGGCGCTGGTTTGCGCATTCTTGCAAACAAAAAGGAAAGAATCACCTTGCGTATCGACTATGGCCGCACCTTAACAGGTCAAAGTGGCGTTTATATC
>JBDNIH010000096.1:0-3319 GCA_041688385.1 Bacteroidia bacterium | reverse complement strand
CATAATGATAGCACTCTCCCAGCAGGCTTTGCGTGGTCCAAATTATTGGAGTCACAACCATCCTAATTTAATTCAAATCCGCTTGTTGCTGGAAGGGTCTTTGGCAGTACAAGCCGAACCGGAAAAACAGCTCTTGGCGTTCATAAAGCTATATTTACCTGATTTTGAGCTGGATGAAGGGATGCCCAACAGGGTCTTAAGTTTTACCGCTGCTTTGGCTTTGTCGCTGCAAAAAGCAGTGGGTTGTCCGGTGAGTTACTGGGCCAAACGCCCAACCGCCTATCCTACTATTTTTAATCTGGTTGTAGCCTACGAATTTGAAGCGGTTGGCCGCTGGGCGGTAGATAAAGCTGTTGACTTTATTCATCTTGCTGAGACGGGTCAACCCTTGGCTTTGGCGTCGGCTGTTTCGGCCTTAAAGGACATACTGGCGCAAGAAAAGCCAAGCCTCAAAATCGCCAGTCTCCTCCAATTGGCCAATGCGCATGCCCTTCCTGTGCTGGTGGATGAGGCTGCTGGTATTTTATATTTAGGTTATGGTATTAAAAGTGTTGTTGTTGGTGAAGAAACGCCCTTTGAGGACCTTGAAAAAGCGATTAATAATGGCAGTGTAGGTCGTATTCCCATTTTAGCCGTTACCGGTAGCAATGGCAAAACCACCACTACCCGTTTGTTGGCACACATCCTCAAAACCAGCGGAAAAACGGTGGGCTATACCACCAGCGATGGCATTTATATCCAAGATGAAATGGTGGATGAGGGCGACACCACTGGGCCAGTGAGTGCACAACTGGTATTGGGCGATAAACGTGTTCAAGTGGCGGTACTCGAGACCGCACGGGGAGGTATTCTTCGGGCAGGATTGGGATTCGATAGCTGCGATTTGGCCGTGGTAACCAATGTGCAAGACGACCACTTGGGTATTTCCGATATCGAAACCCTTGATCAGCTGGCCCAGGTGAAAGAAGTACTTGTGAGCGCGGTGAAACCTGGCGGTTGGGCAATACTTAATGCTGCGAATCCTTACACGGTGGCTATGGGAGAAAAGGCACACTGCGCTACGGCTTGGTTTAGTGTAGCTGCTCAGCCCGCCCAACGTCTAGCTGCGCGTTCAAAGGGCGGTTCGGTAGCCTATATCGAAAAGGGTCAAATAGTGGTGGAGACCGCCACGCAAAAACAAAATATTGCTGCACTTCATGATGTTCCCATCACGTTTCAGGGCACGCTTGGTTTTATGGTCGAAAACGCCCTCGCTGCAACTTTAGCCGCAGCAACCTATGGCGTGGCACCGGCAGTTATTGCAGCAGCACTTCAAACGTTTTATCCTTCGGTAGTACAAACACCGGGTCGGATGAATATTTTCGAGCTACAGGGCAGCAAACTATTGGTTGATTTTGCCCATAACCCGGATGGTTTTGCCGGCATTCGCGATTTTTTAGCGACCATACAGTCTCCCTTAAAAATTGGCATTATTGTAGGCACAGGCGACCGAAAAGAGGAAGACACGCGCGAATTAGGTCGTATTTCAGCGCAGATGTTTGATGTTATCCTTATCCATCAAACGAAATTTTTACGCAGCCGAACTGCCGAATCATTGGTTGATTTACTGGTAGAAGGTATTCACAGCCACAATCCGGATGCCTCCTGGCAGCGTATCCCCGACGCACTAGAACCGCTGGCTTATGCCCTCGCACAAGCCAACCCTGGCAGCTACATCACCGCTTTGAGCGAAGTGTTATCGGATGTTTCTGAATTGGTGGCCCGTTACCGGTGAAACGCTAAGCTTGCGCAGGCCGTAAAAGTAGCCCGTCTTTTTTATGTAACTCAAGTCACCTACCGCTACTTTTCACTTGGTTAACTTCGTGAAATATCTAGCGAACTATACTGATGAAGACAATTGTTATCGTAATTGGGCTCTGGTTGCTGAGTGGGTCAGTTTCGGCCCAAACAGCACCCTTTGGAATTTATATCGAACCTATGTCGATTGCTGGCTTGGGTGGATTGCAGTCTTTTGCCCATGGCGAACACCAAGGCAAATGGCTCATCGTTGGGGGTAGGTTAGATGGCTTACACAGAAGGCAGCCTTTTGCCGCCTTTGACGTGGCTGGCAACAATAACCAGCTGTTGGTGATAGACCCCGTTACCCAGCAAAAATGGTCTGCGCCCCTCAGTTCACTTTCGGTGGCTTTACAGGAGCAATTGAGCGCTACCAATATGGAGTTTCACCAGGAGGGTGCTTATTTATATGTGATTGGGGGTTACGGTTACCATGGGGCTACCGCCACCCGTAAAACCTTCGACAATTTAACGGCCATTGACGTACCAGCCGTAATTGATGCAGTTATTGGCGGAACAGCCTTCGCTCCTTATTTCAGACAAATTACCGATGTGCAGTTTGCAGTGACCGGTGGCCATTTGAATAAAATCGATGAAACGTATTATCTCCTCGGCGGGCAGCGTTTTGATGGCAACTATAATCCAATGGGCCATGCCACCTTTACGCAAGCGTATACCAACGCTATTCGCAAATTTACTTTGCAGGATGATGGCACAACACTTACCGTAAACCATTTGCCTGGCTTTGTAGATGCCGCTAATTTGCACCGAAGAGATTACAATGCCACTGCGCAAATCATGCCCAATGGCGCATTTGGCGTTACGATGTTTTCGGGTGTATTTCAACTGCAGCAGGACCTACCCTTTTTAAATTGTGTGAATGTAGACAGTGGGGGATATGCCGTAAATAACGTCTTTCGGCAATATTACAATCACTACCATTGTGGGGTGCTGCCTTTGTATTCGGCTGCGGCCAATGAGATGCACACGGTATTTTTTGGTGGAATGGCCCAGTTTTATGATGCTGCCGGTGTTTTGATGCAAGACAACAATGTGCCCTTCGTAAAAACCATTGCCCGCGTAACCCGGTCGAGCTCTGGTGCTATGGCCGAGCATTTATTACCTGTGGAGATGCCCAGTCTGCTTGGGTCGGGCGCCGAATTTATCTCCATCCAAGGTGTGCCGCAGTACGAAAATGGAGTATTTAAGCTCGACGAGTTCACCGCCGATACCACATTGGTGGGTTACATTTATGGGGGTATCAGCAGTACGGCTGCGAACATATTTTTTACCAATACCGGCGCCGAAAGCAGTGCAAGCAGTCAAATTTTTAAAGTTTATGTACTTCGTACTTCCGCTGTAGGAATGCAAGAGCTGAACAGACAAAGTGTAGGAATGCTAAAAATGCAGTTGTTCCCCAATCCAAACGAGGGGGAGTTTACCGTGCAGTATACGCTAAGCAAAAGTGCAACGGCGAAAATTT
>JBDNIH010000345.1:0-1152 GCA_041688385.1 Bacteroidia bacterium | reverse complement strand
GTATACCACTGTAAACTTATAAATGAAAATAGAGTTGGTACACAAAAGCTGCTATCGTTGAAGAATTTACGTTTCACATCAGATAGCGTGAAACTTGTATTGGTGGTACGCGAGAATGGTTGTGTTGACTCTAGCATACAACACACAAGTACTAAAATCACTGCTAGTTCCCAACAATTACCGAACGTATTTACACCTAATGGTGATGGAATAAATGATGTTTTCCCTCCACTTGGTCATTTCCTAAACTACAATGAGTGCTATCAGTTGCATATATATAACCGATGGGGTCAGTCAGTATTTATCTCCAATAACCCATTTCGCTCCTTTGACGGATCATCAGAAAATGCTGAACTCGAATCAGGCACCTCTTTTTACTCGCTAATTTTGGCTAACCAAACCATCAAAGGAAGCCTCTTGCTGACCCGATAATATTCATCAGAAAAAACCCCCGAGTTTTACTACTTGGCATCTCTATGTTAAATATGAGTTTTGAAGCTCCTCTTTAATTAAATATGCATCTACCCAACCCTTGATGTAGCCTGCAACGTAGTAAGGGTATTAAACCCATTCTCGTGAAAAAATTATTACTCATTCTCGCATTCACGCTGACGGCCTAAAGTGGTTGGTCGCAAACGCTCACCGTACAAGGTTATGTGCGTGATTTGGCACAAGTTGCCTTGTTCAACCAAGCAGTTTATATCGATATCAACCCCAACACCCCTGGCCGAGATACGGTTTATACCGATATCTTAGGCTTCTTTAGCATTGCCTATGTCTCTATTGTCAATGCACAAGGAACAGTTTTGGTGATGACCAATTGTTCTGCCACGACCATGGACAGTGCCGTTGGATTTTACTCGTCGGCGAATCTGACCGTTATTTTTAACCTGATTTGCCGGGGCAGCACGCCTCCCGGTACAGCAGGCTGGTTAAATGGCTCGATTAGTCCAATAGCGGCTGGCGATACCGCAAACGTGAGTTTGTAC
Organism: Bacteroidia bacterium; assembly: GCA_041688385.1. GTDB lineage: Bacteria > Bacteroidota > Bacteroidia > UBA7662 > UBA7662 > UBA7662. The sequence continues at coordinate 163 of JBDNIH010000345.1, read as the reverse complement.
AGGGTTGCATTTGGTGCCATTGTACTCGACACCATGATTACGCTCTGGGACACTACTCAATCAAACATCATCTACTATGGTTTCAGAACAGCTCCGGGCAATTATATAGTCAAAGCTGAACTAAGTGCCGGCTCAGTAAATGCGGGCAATTATGTAGCCACCT
>JBDNIH010000095.1:0-5480 GCA_041688385.1 Bacteroidia bacterium | reverse complement strand
TACTTTCAGCTGAACTGGCTGTTGCTGAATTGCTAAGCCATCCGAAAGCTGTGGAAAGCATAATTTTATAATCTCAATACTAAAGCTGAAATTCGAACCCAATTTGAGTTCAATATGCAGCAGCTGTTCAGGTCGTTTTTTATAGGCCTACTTTTTATATCTAGCCAAGCCAGCGGCCAAAGCCAGTTAGGTGTTCATAAATTCGAAAATTCAGCTGCCGCTGACTCGGTAGCTACCCATTTAACGGTTTCAGATGTCAGCGTAAGTAGCGGTACGCTTCTTTACCAAGCCAGCGCAGATGGTGGTGGCGGTACTCAAATAGGCTTTTCAGCCTCTTGGAATCAAGCTTCCTTTTCTACGAGCGGTAAATATCTGCAGTACACACTCGCAGCTGCGAGTGGCTATCAGCTAACGCTAAGCGAAATCAGCATGCGCTTCGGCAGAACAAATACCGGCCCGACCTTGGTTACCGTACAATGGAGCTCGGATGGATTTGCAACAGCAGGAACAACCCTGCTCAATGGGGGTATTGTATCCAGCACGTTAAGCTCGTCCTTGGACGTTTTTATCCTGTCGACTAATTTACCGACCAATACCGCCCAAACCGTCACCCTACGTATTTGGGGACATGATGCGTCGGGTACAGGTAATTTACGGTTTAATGATTTTAGAGTTTTTGGCACGGTTAGCCAGATAGGACAAGCGGCTGCCTTGCAAAGCTCCACGAATAGCCTAACTGGATTTACCTATGTAGCAGGTAGTGGCCCTTCTTCCAGTCAATCGTTCAACGTAAGTGGTACAAATTTAACCAGCGCACCCGGCCAATTGAGTATAAGTGCTTCGGGAACCGACTACGAAGTATCGTCCAACAACAATAGTTTTGGTGCTACGACAACAATCAACTATAACGCAGCCACCTTAATTACAACAGCTGTTTTTGTCCGTTTAAAAACCGGACTGGTAGTGGCAAATTATAACGGCCAAAACCTACAGATCAGCGGCGGCGGTGCCAGCGCTATTCAAGTCAGTTTGAGCGGAAGTGTACGTTCGTTGATTGGGGGCGGGGTGAGTAGTGGCGCTGCCTTACGTTTAAGCATCGATTCGCTCCTTTTTAATACGACCAGCGAAAACGGACTCGACAGTGCCATTGTCACCGTTTTTAACGATGGAGGTAGCAGTCAGGCTTGTCAGGTCTACAACTTCAATATCTACAAAAGCAAGGCATTTTGGACGAATGATTCTGCTTTTACCCTCGCTGCAAACAGCAGTTTTCAGCTGAAAGTATATTTTAAACCGCAGCACAATATCTCCAACAATAGCGTGCTGGTGATCCGCTCAAATAATGGCAAAGGTGCGGTAGCCATACGTGTAAAAGGACAGGGGAGTTATAGCAAAACCTATTACAGCTCGTCCCAAAACCTGAACGGAGAGGCGCTCAGGCTGGCTTTACATAGTCGTATTGGCGCGCCCTATACGGTGCTTGGCTATAGTGGCACCAACAATGCGCGTTTGAGGATGTTCGGCATTATCGACAATTGGCACCAAAACGGTCGCAGTACTTTTCGGATTGATAGTCTCTTGAACGAATGTGTATATACGGGACGCACCATTACTTATGCCGCCGCCGGCTTAAATACCGGCACAATCAACAATGCGCCTTACACCATGAATACCGAGCACAGCTGGCCGCAAAGTCAGGGTGCCGGGTCTAACCCGATGGAAAGTGATTTGCATCATTTGTTCATTACAGATGGGCCGACGAATTCGGGCAGAGGCAACAAACCTTTCGACAATGTAAGTAGCCCAACTCTAACCTATTCAGGCGGTTCGAAAGCCAATTCAACCCATTTTGAACCCCGCAATGAGCAAAAAGGAGCTACTGCGCGGGCCATGTTATATTTTGCTTTGCGCTATTACAATCAAGCGGGCGTGAATATGGGCTTTTATTCACCACAGGAAAGTGTTTTACTCGGCTGGCACAACTTATATCCACCGACGAGCACGGACAAAGTACGTAACGACAGTGTTGAGCTTTACCAAAATAACCGCAATCCATTTGTGGATTATCCGCAATTGATGGATCGCATGAGTACGCTTACTGGCATTGCTACCCATCCTGAAATCAGGAGTTTATACCGACCGGATAGCATCAATTTTGGTAAAGTCGTCAAAAATCAACAGGCCATATTCAAGGCAGTATTGGCCAATGCTGGCAATCAAAACATTCAAATCAGCGGTATCAGTTTCACAGGCAGTGGCATGAGTTATGCGGGCAGCAGCAGTTTAAGCATAGCGGCAGGTGAAAAAGCAATAGTGGAACTCCAACATACCGGCACTGGTGCTGATGTACAGGGGAGTTTGCAGTTTACAACCGATGTTCCAGGCAGCACGAGCCTGAATCTGCCTGTTGCGGTAGTAGGCGCACAAGCCGGTTGGAACGGTACCGGCAATTGGAATCAACCCGCCTTCTGGAATGAGTCCATTACCCCAGGTAGCAACGACGATGTTAGTATCGAAAGTGGTACCGCGACCTTGGTTAGCGCAACGAATGCCGCCAATCTTGAGGTGAAAGCAGCTGCTACCTTGGTTGTTGCAGCAGGCACTTCGCTCACCTTAAGCGGCGTGCTCACGAATAACGGCACCATACGTGTTGAAGATGGTGGCGCGCTTCGCCCCCATGTCAATAGCACGCTGGTTGGCAATGGGCAATATGAAGTAAAACGGAAGGGCCACAGCAGCAATGTCACCATCAATTTCTGGAGTAGTCCGATTGAAAACGCCAATCTTTCGACGGTATTTTCAAATGTCATCACCCAAGATCTTTACCAATTTAATACCGGCACAGGCTGGGCAGTAGCTAGCGGCACCATGACTGCCGGGCGAGGCTACAGTGCCCCAGGTGCTGATCAGGTAAGTTTTAACGGCAAGGTACACCATGGCGAATACAGCCCCTTTTCAACGGTCGCCGGGAGTGGGTTTTACCTCATCGGGAACCCTTACCCTTCTCCTTTGGCGGCCGATGTTTTTTTAACTACCAACGGTCCTGCCGGTAGTCAGGCCATTAGCGGCACCTTATATTATTGGTCACAAACCACCCCTGCCAACGGCAGTAACTTCAGTTCGGGCGATTATGCCAGCTGGGCGGGCGGCACAGGTGTTGCTGGAAGTGGCAGTAATGCAGGTAGCCAGGTACCCAACGGTCAGATGGGCATAGCCCAAGGCTTTTTTGTGAAAGCAGGTAATGTAGGCGGACCCATTCGTTTTACGAACGCCATGCGTACCGCCAACAGCGGCCAATGGTTCCGGACGGATGGCCAGGTAATGCGGCTTTGGCTACGTTTGACTTCCGATGATAGTCTTTTTAGCCAAACCGCACTTGTTTTCCGCACAGAGGCCAGTCCGTTTTTCGATGAGATTTACGACGCCCCTCGCATGGGAGATTATGCCCCCATGAGTTTATATTCTATGCTTGACAGCCAGCAATTGGCCATTCAAGCCCTCCCTCCTTTTTACGACACGCTACAAATTCCACTCGGCTATACCAACAACCAGCTCCGCCAACTTACGCTGCACATTGATTCCCTTTCGGGTGATTGGACCAAGGTGCGCCTCTATCTCGAAGACCGGTATTTACGCCAACTCCAACCTTTGGTACGTGGAAACGCACTCCTAATGGCCGGCGATACTACGGGTATTTTCCGCGACCGGTATGTCTTGCATCTGCGCCAGCTCCAGCCCACAATTAGCACTTCCCTCAATCAAAATGCAAACGACCTCATTCAACTGCGCCAAAACAACCGTTTATTACGCCTCGCTGGTTTACCGGGTGCGGCTCAAGTAGCCATTTACGACTTACAAGGGCGCTGTGTACAGCAAAAGCCTGCTTCCAATCAATGGGAGCAGACTTTCGAGGGTGCTGCGGGTATTTATCTCCTCCGTGTAGTTGCAGGAAAAGAAAGCTGGCAACGGAAGATCGTTATTACCGATTAAGTCAGGATTTACGCCATTTGATGGTGCAGCCAATGGCCTTGGTCAAAGGAATCGCTATGGCTGAACCGCTTAACAGCGCATTTACCGCACGTTCAACATAAGGCGTTTCAACAGCTTCGGGTTTTTCGGTATTGTCGTCGATAGCACCGATGTATTTCACAATAAACTGCGTGCCTTCCTTCTGAAGCACAAACACATGGGGTGTGCGCGTTGCTCCATAGGTACGGGTGACGTTGTGAGACGCATCTACCAGATACGGGAAAGTATATTGGTAATTCGTTGCTCTTTCTTTCATCTTTTCGAACGAATCTTCGGGCTGTAGTTTAGGGTCGTTGGGATTGATGGCAATTACCGGATAACCTAAAATGGCGTATTTTTTATCCAACGCAATAATACGTTGTTCGTAAGCCTGCGAATAAGGGCAATGATTGCAGGTAAATACGAGGATAAAACCTTTGGCATCCTTGTAATTTTTAAGAGAAACCATTTTGCCGTCTATATTTTTGAGCTTAAAATCGGTGGTTTTATCTCCGAGTTGATATTGCCCGAATACCGGCAGGCTCAGGGTTAGTACAAAAAAGAGACTCAGTAAATGTTTCATATCAAGGCATGAGAGATTGAACAATTGAATTTATTTGAGGGGCACGCAGACTTTCTTCATAGAATGCCCTGCCTTTTGCCGACCAGATTAAGGTGGCCGGTATAGCGCCAGACCAAGTGGAATCAACCCACGGAATCCAGTGGTTAGGGTCACCAGCATCGAGCTGTATCACCTTGGCCCAATTCATGCTTTTTGCCACATACGGCAGCAGGATACTTTCGCGCTTCGACATAAAATCGAGGCTTAGGTAGATAAAGCGCACTGTTTTGCCTGACCAGTGTTGCTGTGCTGCTTTAAATTCTGGCAATTCTTCAAGACAAGGCTTGCACCAAGTAGCCCAAAAATTAAAAACATAAACGGTGTCATTTTGAGTGTTCAGTCGGGCTGCTAAGCCATCTTTTGCCCAAACATCAACATTTTGTGCTTTGACTACCCCGAAAGTGAAGGTGAAAAGGATAAGCCAACGTAAAGCCATAACAAAACAACGGCTCATTTCTGCTTATATTTCACCGCAGCTGCAGTGGTCTTTTTAAGTTTTAATGTTACTTCAATGTGGTTCGATAACAAATCGAGCTGTTCCACGTAGCCCTCGTAAAGCAGTATACGATTCGTATAAAGTATGTAGGACATTAAAAACAATTTGGTGTATTGTTCATTGCCCCGGATCTCTTTAAAAGTCAGTGGTTTTTGGGATTTTGAGTCCGTCATAAAACGGTTGATGCTGCCTTGGTCGATGAGCTTCTCTACTTGCCGAAACTCCAAGCTCGTCATGTGGCTAAAAACATCGGCCAATTCCGTCGCTTCTTGCTCGTAGTTGATGATATCCGATCGGAGCTTAAAGTCATTCAAACTATTCACATTCCCGAGGGTGATCATGGTTTTGACCATG
>JBDNIH010000094.1:0-4268 GCA_041688385.1 Bacteroidia bacterium | reverse complement strand
GGCAAAACACGGACCAATATTTGATCACCGTCACTCAAACTATCAACGGGCAAGCTCCCTACTTCAAACTGAAATTCTTGTATTTCACGCGCACCATTGGCATAGGTGATGCGCTGTATACTGCCTTGATATGCATTGCTGCTCAGTCCTCCTGCCCATTCAACCAAGGCCTGTAAACCTTCACTAGGTAACAACTCATAACTCGCAGGCCTGCGAACAGCGCCTTCTAGCTCTACAACACTGCCAATGGCCTTTACTACAATGAAATCTTGGTCTTCAAGGCTGAATGGCTTGGTGCTCAATTTGCCTCCTAAAAACTGATAGGAATCAAACCGATAGACTACTTTGCCCCCGCGTTGAACTTCAATTTGACGAACAGAACCTGATTCTGAAGGCCCGCCCGCAGCTATTAACGCATTAAAAACAGAATTCAGTGCTGAAAACTCGTAGGTGCCCGGATTGTTCACCTCTCCAACAATATTCACTCGAATAACCCTGCTGAAAAGTAAAGTGATTTCTAATTGGTTATTCTTGAGATCGTAATATTGGCCGAATTTTGCCCGAATGAGTTTACCCGCAGCTTCAAAGGTTAAACCAGTAAGGTATAAAGTACCCATACCTTTAATACGCGCGGCACCCTTACTATCGATTTTAATCACTTCATTGGCGTAAGAAACACCAAATACCGAAACGACCAATTCGTCTCCTGGTCCCAAAATATAACTGTCAGGTGCTTTTGTATCGGTAGCCTGCCCCATCAGTTGCAACTTTCCCGTTTGGTAAATACTTTTTCCGAAAAGGGGTGGTTTACTATCGTCTTGATATCTAACCTCTTCAGACACCGCTGCCGGTTGTTCAACCACTTCCGCGACATCCGTTTTCGGCACTACCGCAGACGGCTTTAAGACTGTTTTAGTCGGCTCAGGGGCAACCACTGGCGAGGCAATGGCCTCCTTGACAGAGCCACCTCCCAGTCCTGCCAAGCGGGTTTTAAAAGCAACCGCTTCTGCGGCGGGCAAACCCATACTAAGTGCCAAATTTTCACCATCGGTGATATTCAGTCCTCTTGCTTCTCCTTGTTTTACAATGTCGCGGATTTGATCATCACTTAGTTCCGATACCTTTATTTTGCTCAAGTCGGATGGTATTTGCGCCATCGCTGCAGCAGAAAATAAAAACAAACAAAGTGTTATTAAAAATTTACGCATGTTTAAAAAAGTTCAGGTAATAGTCAACCGTTTGGCTCAGATAGGCATCGAACTGCTGTTCAGGCTCCCAATTTAATTCATTCTTCAACTTACTAGCATCAATGGCGTAACGTAAATCATGTCCTTTTCGGTCGGTGACAAAGGTAATGAGTTCCAGTGCATTACCAACCGGTCTTTCGAGTTGGGCATCAACTATGGCACACAGCTTCGTTACCAGCTCAATATTTTTCCATTCATTGTTGCCGCCAACATTGTAGGTCTCCCCACTTTTGCCGGTGTGAAAAATCACGTCCATAGCCAATATGTGGTCGCCCACAAACAACCAATCCCGAATATTTTCGCCCTTCCCATAAACCGGAATAGGCTTACGTTCTAGAATTTGGCGAATAACCACAGGTATCAGTTTTTCAGGGTATTGGTTGGGGCCATAATTGTTTGAACAATTGCTGATAACCACTGGCAAACCATAAGTATGGTGATATGCACGTACAAAATGGTCGGACGCTGCTTTTGAAGCAGAATAGGGTGAACGCGGGTCGTAGGCTGTTGTTTCTGTAAACAAACCTTCGGCACCTAAACTTCCATACACCTCATCGGTGGAGATGTGATAAAAGAGGTGTTTTTGGCGGTCGGCATGTTCCCCCCAAGCACTGCGTGCCGCATTCAACAAGGTAACCGTACCCACTACATTGGTCTGTACAAACTCCATAGGATTTTCGATAGAGCGGTCCACATGAGATTCAGCGGCCAGGTGCATTACACTGTCAATAGCATAGGTGCTAAAAATTTGAGTCACCAAAGCAGCATCAACGATGTCTCCTTCAACAAACACAAAATTTTCTAAAGTGCTGATATCCTCTAGATTTTTTAAATCACCAGCATAGGTCAGTTTGTCCAATATCACCAAGCGGTATTCGGGGTAAGTGGTGCATATAAAACGTGCAGCATGTGAACCAATAAAGCCCGCAGCACCGGTCATTAAAATATTTCTTTTAAAATTCATGCGCTATTAACTTGACCATAACACAATATGCGGTTGTTTTTCAAAATCATAGCCAGATCCGTCTTTATCCTTAGGCTGTATGCTATATCTGATTTTCCGATTAATCAATTTTTCGGCTTTCGGTATCAGCTGTTGAAGATAGGTGGTGTCAATATCACCCACCAAACGTAGGTCGATAATTCCTGAATCGTTGCCCTGGGCGTAATCGCCAATAACCACAGCTAATTCCAAGTTGCCGATGCGCTGTAAAACATTCTCGATGATCTGATCGAAGCCTAAGTATTTAGAGACTATTCTTTTTATTTCGTTGTAGATGGGGTTACCCACATCTGCTTTGTACAATATTGTATTCCCTGCAGGTTCGGCTTTCAGGAGTCCTGCATCGGTTAAGCGGTTTAACTCCACCCTGACCGAATTGGTACTTTCTCCGAATTCTTCTGCTAGCGCACGCAGATAAGCAGCATTTGAGCTATTGCTAAAAAACTTTAGCAGTAACTTAATGCGTGTTTTGGATGTAACTAAAGAATCTAACAAAGGGGGTAATCGATTGTATTCAAGAAGGATAAGCTTTATTTCTGACAGCTATTGCTGATTTGGCTGAGCTTGATAAAAGCCACTTATATTTAAATCCATACTTCTTTTTTCAGTGTCTATTCAGAGCTTCGCCCGGTAAGTCACAGCTACAGCGACAGAATGAGTAAGAATTTGACTCAAAGTAACGGCAGTTTTTCGAATCTACCAAAAGTTGACCCAACTTTTAAAGGATATTAACGTAAATACCATTTGCAGGGTAGGCTTAATCCGATTAATTTGAAAATCAAGGCCTCAGTAGTTTTGAATTTCAACGACAGACTTATCTTTGCGCATCAATTCCCGCTATGAAAGCAATTCAGATGGTCGATTTGGCCGCGCAATATCAACTGGTTCAGGAGCAAATGGACAATGTCATTTTAGGGACAGTCCGTTCAACAGCCTTTATCAACGGTCCAGAGGTAAAGCAATTTCAAGCAGAACTCGAGGCGTATCTCAGTGTAAAACATGTAATCAACTGCGCAAACGGCACCGATGCCCTTCAAATTGCCATGATGGCATTGAATCTGCAGCCCGGTGATGAGGTAATCACGGCCAGCTTTACCTATGTGGCTACCGCAGAAGTAATCGCCTTGCTTAAATTAACTCCTGTTTTGGTAGATGTTGATCCGGTAACTTTTAATATCGATCCGGAAGCCATTGAAAAAGCCATCACCCCGCGTACCAAAGCCATCGTGCCTGTTCATCTTTTTGGCCAGTGTGCCAATATGGAAGCCGTGTTAGCTATTGCGAAAAGGCACAATTTATTCGTCATTGAAGATACTGCTCAGGCCATAGGTGCTGAATATACGTTTGCCGATGGCCGCAAAGCCAAGGCAGGAACCATGGGTACGGTAGGTACCACCAGCTTTTTCCCTTCTAAAAATTTGGGCTGTTACGGCGATGGCGGTGCGATCATGACCCAAGATGATGAACTCGCCAAAAAAATCCGCATGATTGCCAATCATGGCCAGTCGGTGCAGTACTACCACGATGAAATTGGCGTCAACTCACGCCTTGACAGCCTACAAGCGGCTATTCTACGTGTAAAATTGCCTCATCTCGACCGATACAATGTTTCTCGTCGGGCAGCTGCTGATTTTTACAATGGGGCTTTCGCTGGAAATTCAAAATTTACTACCCCTGGTTTTGATGCCAAATCGAGTCACGTTTTTCACCAATATACTTTGCAGCTGCATGGCATAGACCGCCAAGCCTTGCGCGACCATCTTGCAGCCAAACAAATTCCGAGTATGATATATTACCCGGTGCCTTTGCATATGCAAAAAGCCTATAGCAGCGATCGTTACCAAGCAGGTGCTTTCCCTATAACTGAAAAGCTTTGTGCAACAGTTTTGGCCTTGCCTATGCACCCCGAATTAACCCAAGAACAGCTGGATTATATCGTTGCGGGCGTATTGAGCTTCTAAAAACTAATTCACAACCACAAACTTGCCACTCAGGCAAGACCAAAGCTCCCCTCTCCG
>JBDNIH010000093.1:0-25122 GCA_041688385.1 Bacteroidia bacterium | reverse complement strand
GAGTGCAAATAAAGCCGCACGACTAATGAACGAACGGCTTTTGAATAAGCCAGTAGAACTGGGCATGTCGATTTTAAACTTGGCACAAGAAGAACAACTCGAGGAACTCAAAGCTCTTTATAAGGAAGTGCTTTGTGGTCTCAAACGTGAATCAGAAATCCCAATACCTCAAACCAACGGTGAAAACATATGGCTTCAAGTCACCTATACCCCACTTTTTGATGAGGTAGGTAAAGTACAGGGTGTTTTTGTAAATGCAGCCGATGTAACTGCCACCAAAAATGCCGACGCCGCTTTTCGAAAACAAAAGGCTCTTTTTGAATCACTCGTGCAACGGACGAGCGACGGTACCCTGATAGTAGATGCTGAAGGAAAAGTGCTTTTTGCCAATGAATCCAGTCGAACTATCCTCGGATATAACCCTCAGCCCAAACTCGGCAACTTCGCATTTGAATATGTGTACAAAGAAGATATTCATAAAGCTATACAAGCGCTGGCCGATTTAGTAATGCATCCGGACTTACCGGTAGAAATTGAATTACGACTTGTGGACGCGCAAAACGGACCGGTTTGGTGTGAATTGCGAGCGATAAATCAATTGTTAGATCCTAATATCGGAGGAATTGTAATTCATTTTCACGATATCCGCCATCGAAAAGCACACGAAGAAGAGTTGCGTGAATCACGAAAAAGTTTGTACCAACTGCTTAATAATACCGAAGAGTCCTTTATCCTCTGCGACCGCAAACTGCGCATCACAGCATTTAATGAGGCCGCCAATAAACGCAATCTGATCATTAATAACCGGCCTATGCAAAAGGGGGGCGCTTTGTTTGAATCTATATCGCCTCAGCGTATAAACCGGATCCACGCATTAGCGAAACATGTTTTTAAAAAAGGAATAGCTATCCGTACTCAAGCTCGGTACATCCAACCCGACGGCAAAGCGATGATACTTTCATTGGAATACACACCCGTTTTCGAAGACGATGGTACGATATCGGGTTTATGTATCATTGCCAACGACGTTACAGAAATGCACAAGGCCGAAAACGCTTTGTTGAAAAGTAAACAACGTTTAATGTTGGCCCAAAAAATTGCAAAGCTGGGTTCTTGGGATTATGAATTAAGTAATGACCAATTGTTGTGGTCGGATGAGGTCTACCAGTTATTTGGCTTAGATAAGGAGACGGTAAGTCCGTCCATGGACGTTTTTTATACCTTCGTTCATACCAGCGATAAGTTGTTGGTTGAGCAAGCTATCAACGACCTTATTTCTGCCGAAAGTCTAAAATTAGACATACAACATCGGTATTTCAATAAGGGAAAACTATGCTGGCTGCATCAACGTGGTGAAGTTTTTACAGATGCAGATGGAAATCGGCAGCTCAATGTAACCGTGCAGGATATTTCGGAGCAAAAAGCGATCAATCAGGAGATGGCGTTGAGCAATGAACGCTTCCGGACGGTAGAAATGGCGACCAATGACGTAATCTGGGACCTTGATTTTATTACAAATGAACTCATTTGGGCACCCTCAATAGAGAGGGTATTTGGCTACCCGCATAAAAACATAAGCGAATACGACTTGAGATGGTGGGAATCTAAAATGCACCCTGAGGATTTACAGCGTGTTTCGCAAAGTTTATATAAACACCAATGTTCCAGAGAAAAAATCTGGACCGAACAGTACCGCTTCCAGCATAACGATGGTACTTATCGGTATGTATTGGATAGAGGATATACTTTTTTTGACCAGGAAGGTGCACCGCTACGAATCATAGGGAGCATACAAGACATCAGTGAAACTGTAAGCCACCAACGTCAGATTGCTGAATATGCCGACCGTTTGGAGGGCATGGTAAACAGTATTACAGATGCCTTTTTTACGTTCGATAAAAATTGGCATTTCGTTTACTTAAACCCAGTTGCCGAAACGTTATTTGAGAGAAGTGGGATAAGTAGCAGAAATAAAGTGATTTGGGAGGTTTTTCCAGCGCTTGACCAATCAGAACTACAGCGTAGTTTTCGGAAAAGCGTAACCGCTAAAAAACCACAACAGTTTGAATTTTTACTATTCGACAAATGGTTTGCCTTTAATCTCTACCCACAAAAAAGTGGTTTATCGGTTTATGCGCGCGACGTAACATCTAAAAAGCTAGAAGATGAGCGCTTGCATTTATTAGAGTCGGTAATCACCAATACGAATGATGCCGTACTAATCACGGAAGCAGAACCTATAGATGCACTTGGACCACGGATTATTTTCGTCAACGAAGCGTTCACCCGCATGACAGGTTACCAAGCCAGTGAGGTGATTGGGAAAACGCCGCGTATACTCCAAGGGCCTGAAACCGATCGCGATGTACTTGCAAAAATTAGAGCCGCCCTTGAGAAGTGGGAACCTATTGAAGTGGAAGTCATCAACTACCGCAAGGACGGCGAGCCTTTTTGGTCAAACTTTTCTATTGTTCCACTTGCCGACAAAAATGGCTGGATTACACACTGGATCTCTCTGCAAAGAAATGTCACAGGGCGTAAAGAATCAGAAACAGCGCAGAAACAGCTGAATGAAGAGCTAACAAAACAAAACTATGGCTTAGAGCAGTTCTCTTTTATTACTTCACACAACCTGAGAGCACCTGTGGCTAATTTGCTGAGTATATTGGACTTATTAGACCGGGAAAAGCCAGAAAACCCTGAGAATGTAGCGTTAATGGATATGATCGAGCTCTCGACCCATCGTATGAATGAAACGCTTAATGAACTGAGCAAGGTCCTAAAAATCAAAGGAGATACCCACCCCAAGGTAGAAGTTGTGAACTTCCAATCGGTGTATAGCAGGATGCTTGGTAATATCAATGCCTTGTTAAAGGAGGCCGGCGGTGAAATTGTCACCCATTTTGACCCTGCCGAGATGGTCTACACGAGGAGTCATATCGATAATATCATGCTTAATATGATCACCAATGCTATTAAGTACCGTTCAAAAGATAATAAGCTTAAAATTGAGCTAAACTCATCCGTTGTTGATGACTATGTTGTCCTTAGCTTCAAGGATAATGGCTTGGGAATCGACCTAAACAGATACAGAAGTCGCTTATTTGGGATGTATCAAAGATTTCATAATAATGCGGACAGCCGCGGATTAGGTTTGTATATTGTGCATGCACAGGTGCAGGCGTTGGGGGGAAAAATAGAAGTGGACAGCAAAGTTAATGTTGGCACAACCTTCCGGGTGTACCTGAAAAATAGTTCTGATGCGCGTATTAATCATTGACGACGACCCTATTCTGATCATGGTCTGCAGTAGACTCATGAACATTACCGGCTTTTCACAAACCATATCAAGCAGCCGGGATGGAAAAGAAGGTTTTGACCAATTCAAATTGGTCATGGAAACTATGCCAGATAACTTGCCGGATTTAATTTTGCTCGATATTAATATGCCGGTTATGAATGGCTGGGATTTTTTGGATTTGTATGCCGGTATAGAAGACCAAATACCAAAAAAAATCTGCATCGTGATGCTGTCATCTACCGTCGACCAAGCCGACTATGACAAAGCAAACAGCTACACTCAAGTAAATGGTTTTTACTCCAAGCCGCTGTCCAAAGAGAATTTACCGGACATCGCTGCCCTAGTGGGCTTGCAATACGGGAGCTAGCCGCACTTTTCTCAAATATTTAATTTTTGAATAATTTTTGTATGTCTGGATTTTTTTTGAATATTGTGATATCAAAATGATATTAAAATGACTACTGAAAAACTTATTCGGCCAACTTCAGGTTACGGCTTCCTTGTCTTAGGTTTTGTTTTGCTGGCATGCAGCATTTATGGTTTTGTTATGCAAAGTCAAATTAGCGGCAGTATGTATTGGCTAGTTGGCCTAAGTGCTGGCTTGCTTTGGGTAATCCATTTGTTTGGCTTTTTGATTGTAAACCCGAACGAATCGGCCGTGCTCGTACTTTTTGGAACCTATAAGGGTACTATTAAAGCCAATGGCTTTTATTGGGCCAATCCTTTTTACACCAAAACCAAGGTGAGTTTGCGTGCACGGAACCAGAATACGGAAAAATTGAAGGTCAACGACCAGGTGGGTAATCCTATCGAAATAGGCGCTGTGCTGGTTTGGGAAGTAGAAGATACCGCTAAAGCAGTTTTTGGCGTCGATAACTACAACCGTTATGTCGAAATTCAGAGTGAGGCAGCGGTACGCAGTCTGGCGGGTGCATATGCCTACGATAATTTCCAGGACGAACAGGTGGAGGTTACCCTCCGTGCCAATGCACAATTGGTTAACGATGCCCTCGAAAAACAACTGAAAGATCGCCTAGAGCTTGCTGGAGTTAAAATCATCGAAGCACGGATTAGCCACCTCGCTTATGCGCCTGAAATTGCCGGTGCTATGCTGCAAAGGCAACAAGCAACTGCTGTAGTGGCGGCCCGTCAAAAAATTGTAGAAGGTGCGGTAGGCATGGTAGAAATGGCCCTCGATATGCTTAAGGAGAAAGGGGTTGTAGAACTGGATGAAGAGAGAAAAGCCGCCATGGTGAGTAATTTATTGGTTGTTTTGTGCTCCGATCGGGCGGCTCAACCCGTTGTAAATACGGGTACCCTGCACCACTAAGAATGGCCTCAAATAAAAAACCTTTTGCGCTGCGAATTAGTCCGGAATTATTGGAGGCGCTCGAAAAATGGGCAGAAGATGAGTTCCGATCCGTAAATGGGCAGATGGAGTATTTGCTCTCCCAAGCTGTACATATGCGCAAAAGGGGCATAAAAGTGAAGCCGGATAACGCAAGTGATAAAACAGACCATGAGCACTGAAATCCAATACCGTCCCTTTCCGCAGAAGCCGGAGCTTTTAGTTGCCCTACGCGAAAAAGGCAAACCAAACAAGTTTGTGCTCCGAAATACCAACGAGGCGGTAGTTGCACAACTCGAATGGTCCGGCATACTTCAGCGGCGAAGTGCCACGGGTAGCTGGGCGGGAGGTAAAATCAACTTCAAACATCCCCATTGGTGGTCGGCAAAGCTCAATTACCAAGTGGCAGGAGATACAGAACTGGGCAGCCTGCCTTTCGAATGGAGGCGGTTGACCTATGCCGTGGATTGGGGGCACGAGCGGTTCCGCCTAAAGACCAAAGGGTGGTTTTTACGTCACTTTCAGCTTTTTGATGCCCAAGATGAACTTTTAGCTGATTTTCGGATTCGAGAAAAGTTTATCAGCTTTAAAATTGAAATAAGCCTCGAGAAACGTTTATACAAACACAAAAACCCAGAAGCATTGCTGCTCACGGGCCTTTATCTACTCTTCACCCGCTTACAACATGCAAAAAGTGCAGGATAAATATTCGCCTATTCTTTTGGTGGGGGCAGGGTGGTTGGGCGAACCGCTTGCACAACGTTTGCAGGCCCAAGGGCATAAAGTGGTCGTAACCGCACGGCGACAAGAACGCATACTGGCGTTACAATCGGCCGGATTATCCGCTTGGCGACTCGATTTAGAGGATGCAGGAGAAACGATGGGGCTCTCGCCTCGACTAAAAAGTTTTCGAACAATTATCTGGGCTGTACCCCCCGGTAAAGATAGCCATACACCGTATGGAGCACAACTCAATCGTTTGCTGGTACATTGGCCTGCAGAAACTGGACGAAAGCTTATCTTTTACAGCAGCACAGGCGTATACCCAGAAAATGCCGGCATTTGGAATGAAAAGAGTCTTATACAACCAGATCATCGGGTTGCAGCGGCCGAAAAGGAAGCGCTTGCTTGGGGTGAGCAGGCGCTACTGCTGCGCTGTGGTGGCTTGTGCGACGAAAGAAGGGTAATCGGACGGTACTTTGCTGGTAAAACCTTGTCGAACGCCAATCAACCTGTCAACTATATTCATCTGGAAGATGTATTAAGCGCGACATTACACTTATCCAACCTAGACGCTACAGGTATTTATAATCTGGTGGCACCTATGCACCCGGAGCGCAGCATGGTTTTTGAAGCTCAAGCACGCCGATATAACTTTGCTTCCCCTTCAAAGCTCGAAAGCGGGGGAGTAGAACGGCTTATTTCCGCCGACAAACTACTGGCGAATGGCTACGTATTCAGCCATCCCGACCCGCAGCTGTTTTAAAAGAGTAAGCTAAAATTTATACGAATAATGGATGTGGAGGTCTGTTATAAGTCGTAAATTGGTTAAAATTTTGCGCCATGCTGACCATCCTTGCTGCAACCGATTTGTCGAACCACGGCAATGCTGCCGTACGCTATGCCCTTGAACTCGCCGGGGCGCTGCAAGCCCGATTATTTGTGGTTCACACCTACCGTACCCAAAGTTCAGCAGCCATGTTGATGCATAGTTTAAATACTGTGCTCGAAGAAGATGCCAAGGCAGGTGTAGCAGAATTGCTGAGCAAACTGTCAAAACGCAGTCAGGAATTGGATATAACGCCCGAAAGTATTGTCCGTTATGGAGATGCTGATACTGTAATTCAAGAAATTTGTCGGCGTCAAACTGTTGACTTGTTAATTCTGGGCAACAAAGGTAAGTCTGCCCTCGACACCCTCTTTTTTGGCTCGGTGAGTCAGGCACTCGTCCAAAATATTGAAACCCCTACTTTACTCATACCACCTAAGGCAGTGTTTACAGGTTGGAAAAAGATGGTTTATGCCGTACATCTACAGGAGCTCCGACAAGAAGGGCATCTGCGCTACTTACAAGCACTTTTAGCGCAACTCGGTGCCCGTGCCGAAACCCTTCACATAGTAGACCAAGAACAGCCACTCCATAGCGCCGAACAGGAACACCACGATTGGCTAATAGCAGGTCTCGGCGCTCAATCGGCTGGCGGTCGACTTATTTACGGCGAGGATATAGTGGAAACCTTGTACCGTTACGCCCTGTCCTACCAACCAGATGTATTGGCAGTAGCATCGCATCGCTACAATTTTTTCGAGAGATTGTTGGTGCCGGGTATCAGCAAACAGTTGGCCGGAAAAAGTACAGTTCCGCTTTTAATGTTACCCTTCCAAGGCTTTTAAAATCCTCCCGCTTCGCTCCACTTGGCACAGCTTACACCCGTAAGGGTTGAATGCTGCACCAGTACATGAGCAGATTAATATGCTCATAGGGCGCTGTGCTTTAATGTGCTGATGGGAATCTGCTTTATTGTGGAGTTTGGTTTTAGTCCTGTTGCGTGCTACCTCTCGCTTTGCACCGCTTAGCAGAGTTTACGTCTTTACGTTTGAATGTTGTAGGAGCACTTTCCCAAAGTGAGCCGCGCGCAGCGCCACAGGAGCACAGGAGCACACTGCAAGGAATGCCCTAGATGCGTATTACAAGCTAATTTCCTAAGCTCGATTCACTATATTGTGCCCTTTAAGCATATTCAATGACTATTGCACCAGAAAAAGTTGTTGCGTTGAGCTATGAACTCAGCATAAGCGGCAGCACTGCGCCAAAACGCACCATCGAAACGGTCGAAAAAGACCATCCTTTCTATTTCCTCGTCGGCCACAGCGGCTTGCCCGAAGCCTTCGAACAACAATTGCTCGCGAAAAGCGCGGGTGATACCTTCGATTTTACCATCGATATGATGGACGCCTACGGCATTATCGAACAGGATGCCATCATGGATATACCCAGTGCCATTTTTACAGATGCCACCGGCAAATTCGATGAAGAAAACGTAACCATCGGCAAATACCTTTATCTCGAAGATGAAAACGGCCAACAACACCGCGGGAAAGTAATTGGCACCGAAACTGAAACAGTGAAAATGGATTTTAATCATCCATTGGCCGGTTTTGACCTGCACTTTGTAGGTCAGGTAGAATTGGTGCGGGATGCCGAAGAAACCGAACTGACCCATGGCCATGCCCATGGTCCTGACGACCACCACCACGGATAATTCGTAAAAAGCTGCAATTCTGCATGAAAAAATCTCTTTTATGGCTGCCGGCATTCGTGCTGGCAGCTTTTTCTGCTTTTGCTCAACCCCGCTTGGCGTATGAGCTGCGTTTTGAGCAACCCTATACCCACTATGTGGATGTACAACTCACCATTAGCGACTTAGCGGAGGCCGAAACCGAACTTCATTTACCTGTTTGGACACCCGGATCATACCTCATACGGGAGTTTGCAAGGAATGTTGACAGCTTTACCGCCTCGGCGGATGGTGAATTATTACCTTCGGAAAAGACCAGTAAAAGCAGTTGGTTGATTAAACACGGGGGTAAAAAACAACTACAGATTAACTACCGGGTTTATGCCTTTGAGCTGAGCGTGCGTACTAGTTTTGTAGATGTAGCACATGCTTATTTGAACGGCACCACGGTATTTATGTACCACAAAATGGCCATGAACCAGGCCCACGAGGTGCGTTTTATACCCCACAGCCAATGGAAGAAAATCTCAACCACGCTACCACAACCGGGTAAAGACCCATGGCTGCGTATGGCAGTTAACTACGATCAATTGGTAGATTGTCCTGTAGAAATGGGTAATCACGACACTTTTGAATTTAAGGCAGCCGGTATACGCCACAATGTGGCCATGTTCGGCGCAGGTAAATACAATGAAAAGCAGCTAATAAAAGATTACACCAAAATTATTGAAACTGCTGTGGCGGTTTTTGGTGAATTGCCTTTACAGGAATATTTGTTTATCGTTCACCACAGTGCCCAAGGAGGTGGAGGCTTAGAACATACAACGAGCACTACCTTGCAAACCCGCAGCTCTGTCTACGAAAAGGAAAGTAGCTATAAGGGCTTTTTAGGTTTGGTAGCTCATGAGTATTTCCACCTGTGGAATGTAAAACGGCTGCGGCCCGTGACCTTGGGCCCCTTTGATTACAGCAAAGAAAATTACACCCATAATCTGTGGTTTTCGGAAGGGTTTACGAGTTATTACGATAATCTGCTGACCCGCAGGGCTGGACTGATGGAACAAGACAAATACCTGGAAGTGCTACGCTCTGGCATCGAAAGTATACACAGTAATCCAGGTGATGCGATTCAATCGCTGGCCGAGTCGAGTTGGGATGCTTGGATAAAATATTACCTACGCAACGAAAACTCCAGCAATGTTACCGTTACCTATTACCGTAAAGGTGCTATGCTAGGTTTGGTGTTCGACCTCGCTATTTTACAAGCCAGTAACGGGGCTTATGGACTCGACAGCCTGATGAAAAAAATGTATCAGCAATACTATCTGGGTTTAAAGCGCGGATTTACGGATGAAGAATTGCTGCGCAGTTGTCGGGAATTTATGGGCTCGGAAGCAGATTTTATCTTCGAAAAGTATGTCTATGGTACTACTAAAATCGATTTTAATCGATACCTCGCCTATGCCGGCCTAACATTGGAAGATGTTCGCGATGGAAAAACGGCCTACTTAGGTCTGGGAGCACGCAATAGCAGCAACCGTTTGATGGTTAGCAGTATTCGGTCGAATTCGGCTGCTGAAAAGGCAGCATTAAATGTTAATGACCTGATTTTATCGGTAGATGGCCAAGAAATCACCGATTTGGATAAATGGCTCGTGACGAAAAAACCGGGTGAAAGGTTTATCTTCATTGTCTACCGCGACGGCAACCAGCACACGCTAGAGGGAAAGCTCGACGAATTTCCTGCGGCACGATATGGTTGGTCACCAGGCGGTAGTCGAAATCCTGTTCAGCAAAAAATCTATGATCAAATTGTGGGCAAAAATTAATCTGCTATTTCTTGGGCTGTTGTGTTCCTTTCAGCTGCAGGCACAAAATTTAGATTCACTCCGTATACGGCTACTTTTCGACAGTGCCTTGGTCAATGGCCAAAGCTGGCCTATGCTAGAGCAGCTCTGTAAAAAAGTTGGTCATCGGCTTGCTGGTTCACCACAATCCCTCGATGCCATCCGTTTAACGCGCAATCAAATGTTGCACATGGGCCTCGACAGTGTGTGGCTGCAAGAAATCACTGTACCCGTCTGGCAACGTGGGGGAAAGGAGCAGGCCTGGCTCAATATCGACAAGCGCAAGGGCGACATACAACAGCAAAACCGCACCAAAGTGCATCTGCTAGCACTCGGTGGTAGTATTGCTACCGATCCAAGTGGACTGGAAGCGCGGGTACTTGAAGTAAGCAGTGTCGCCGATCTGAAATCTCGGAAAAGGGAGGAGGTAGAAGGCAAAATTGTCTTCATCAACCAAAAAATGGACCCACGACCTATTTATACTTTCGATGCCTACATAGGCTGTGTGGGTATACGCTATAGTGGAGCGGTAGAGGCCGCCAATTTAGGTGCCGCTGCCATTGTGATACGCTCGCTAACGCATTTGATTGATACCTTTCCGCATACCGGAGGAATGACCTATGCGGGAGCAGCCAAAAAAATTCCAGCCGCCGCCATTAGCACCTACGATGCCGAGTACTTGAGTAAACAGTTGCGCGAAAAGGCCGACTTAAGTCTTTTCCTGAAACTCAACTGTCAGAGTAGGCCCGACACCATTTCCTACAACGTTATTGGTGAGCTACGCGGCAGCGAAAAGCCGAATGAATACCTACTCGTTGGCGGACATCTTGATAGCTGGGATGTAGGCGAAGGTGCGCATGACGATGGTGTTGGGGTGGTGCAATCGCTTGAAGTATTGCGCTTGTATAAAAGTTTGGGTTGGCGCCCACGCCACAGTATACGTGTGGTTTTGTTTATGAACGAGGAAAACGGCAACCGGGGCGGACTAGCTTATGCCGATTGGTCGCGGAATACCGGTGTAATTCACCGGGCTGCCCTCGAATCGGATCGGGGTGGTTTTGCCCCGCGTGAATTCCATGTGGAAGCCGATCCGCTTGTATTGGCGGCCTTACAACCCTTCGTGCCTTTGCTCGAGCCCTATGGCATATCTGCCATAAAAGCAGGGAGTAGCGGGGTAGATATTGGTCCGCTGCGCGATGGGCAAGTGCTGCTTTTGGGCTATGTGCCCGAGTCACAACGCTATTTTGACTACCACCATGCCGCTTCGGATGTGTTAGAAGCAGTGAATAGACGTGAGTTAGCGCTTGGTGCAGGGGCCATGGCCGCGTTGGTATATTTGCTCGACCAATACGGATTTCCGTTGAAATAGCGATTTATTAAGGGAATTTCATGCATATTCAACGTTCTGATAGCCATGTTTTTTAAGCGAGATATTTTCGGTAATCCGGTCATCATTAAACGGCTGATATATATGCTGGTAGGGTTATTTAGCTACCTCGGTCTCAATATGCGCAACCGAATGCGTTTGCATAACAGCGCAATTTTGGCAGGGCTACCCGATAAAAATGTGCTCATTATATCAAACCATCAAACCTATTATCGTGATGTAATGGCCATACTGCATAGCATTTGCAGTGCAAAATGGGGTACCAACGACAATCTTAAAACACCTGTGTATTTGCTGCAGCCCTATACCCGCGTATTTTATGTGGCAGCCGAAGAAACCATGAAGGAGAGTGGTTTAATACCGCGCCTCTTTACTTTGGGGGGTGCAATCACCGTAAAACGGAGCTGGCGTTCTAACGGGCACGATGTAGAAAGAGGGGTGGATACCCGCGACGTCGATAAAATTGATTTGGCACTCTCCGACGGCTGGGTCATTACCTTCCCACAAGGAACCACCAAACCCTATGCAGAGGGCCGCAAAGGAACGGCCTTGCTCATTAAAAAGAACAAACCTATTGTTATTCCTGTGGTTATCAACGGCTTTCGCCGGGCATTTAATAAAAAGGGGCTGAAGCTTAAAAAGAAGGGGGTTGACCTCGATGTACAAATTAAAGCGCCGCTCGATATCGATTACGATGCCCCTGCCGAAGCTATACTTGAACAACTCATGGATGCCATTGAACAAAGCGAAAAGTTTCGCTTTCAGTACTACCGGCCAAGTGCCGAGTAATAAGGCCGTACAAGCACCTCCAACTCCCGCAACATCATAGCTGTTGCTCCCCAGATGATGCGTTCCTTATATACATAACAGGGCGTTTCGAAGTTCTGGCCTTTCAACGCGAAACGCGTCACACTCAGATTATTGCCGTCCTGAAAAAAGCGTAAGGGTATTTCTAGTATTTCTTTTACTTCGCGAGGTTGAGGGATAAAAACAGGTCTTTCTGAGCCAAAACCCAGATAGGGCTGTACCAGAAAATTACTGGGTGGAATATATAATTCGCTCATCGGCCCAAGCAATTGCACCTTACTCCGCATTAAACCTACTTCCTCCGCTGCCTCGCGAAGCGCTGCTTCGGTCAAGTTTTGGTCGCCGCCCTCTAGCTGCCCACCCGGAAAGCTGATTTGATCACTGTGAACACCTGGATAGCTCGTCCGCTGAATGAGTGCTACATGAGCTTCCGCCGCTATGGGATAGAGAAAGGCCAAAACGGCTGCCCTCCTTGGATTTTGAGCCATCACCCATTCCAGACTTGGCCTACCTCGCTGCGGCGGCGCCATCTCCATCTGGGCATCCAAACCAGGCAAGGGCTGCTGCAGTGCGGTTTGTAAAGAAGAAATTAATGCGTCGAACATGGGCGGAAAAATAGAAAGATCTGGTGATAGTAGCTAATATCTAGTGTCCGGTATGGGGTGCGTAGCTATAGTACACCTCCTGCCGATTAAAGAAGTTCATTTTTAATGGCGCAGCAGCTGGATTGTTTAGTGAAGTAAACCCATAAGATGTTTTCAAAACAGGCAGAAAACTACCGAGGGCAGACTGAAAAGGTGATTTGGCCATTGTAGACGTAATCTTAGACTATTTACAGGCGCCGTTTCACCGTGAGCTTTGAAAACCTGTTTAGTCCAAAACGCCGTTTAGTCAAATCTCAGAAATATTCGGCCATTGCTTAAAACGTAAAAACGAGTAAACAAAAAGCCCCGACCATTGCGGGCCGGGGCTGTAATCAGGAAGTGATTTATAACTTATTGTGCAACTACAAAACGGCTGGTGTTGTAGCCTTTTGAAGTTTTAACCACGATTGAATAAACACCGTTTTGCAAACCTGAGATGTTTACTGGGATAACTTCGTTGTTGCTGTTGATTACAGTAGCTTCAGAAGTTACAATACGACCAGCGATGTCCATTACCTGGTAGCTGATGCGGCCAAGGCTAGCGTCAGCAGAAACAGCCAAGTTGAGGATGTTTTTGGCAGGGTTAGGATATACATTCAATTTTAGGTTTTTGTTCAGCTCATTAACGCTTACAGAAGAAACGGCATCAGCCATGTTTAAGCTCATACGCACGGCATTGCCATTGCTGAACCACTGTGTTGTGTACAATAAAGACGCAAAGAACGGCTGGGTGAAAGTAAGGTCGTCCAAGAAACGAACACGGTTTGCACCAGTGTTCGAATACAAATCGGCTTGCAACCAGTAGTCACCAGGGGTGAGGATACGATTTTGTGGTAAACCACCCAATTCAGCTGGGAAGTTAACACGGATAAAGCCATTGGCAATGTCTTCTTGGCTGATGGTGTAGATGTCAGACTCAACTACGATGGTTGTAGCATCACCTGGGTTGCCAGTCACTGGGTCAGGAGTACGAATAGAGAATTGAACCAAACCTCCAACTTGTGTGGCACCTGTACCTGTAATGTTCAAACGAACGGTTACACTGGTTACGGTGTCTTGGTTAATAAGCTCGAATATATTGGCAAGGCCTACATCCTGAACTGCTGGGTTGCCAAATTGACCTGTACCAATTTGACCCTGGGCGACAGGTATTGCAACTGCTGGGCTGAAAGTTGAATCTGTAATGGACAACTGACGAACTGCAGCATTATCTGCTGGCCTGCCATCTGTTGAATCAGACAAAGTGCTGTAGTTGATACGCATATACGAAACGTTCGTTGCAGGATAGTTGGTTGTTATGGTCAACAAAGTGTCGGTGAAAGCAGCCAAAGAAGCCAACTGAGCAGAAGCGCCAGTGAAGAAGGTGTTGGCCAGTGTATCAGCAACAGTTACGTTCAAACGAACATTCGACTGTGCTACTTTACCGTTGTTACGAACACGAGCTTGGAAAGTCAATGGTGTTTTGTTCTGAATAGGCATAGTACCATATTCAATTGTACGACCGTTGGCAGTATCTGGCAACATAACAGTAGCGGTGATGGCCAAATCGTTGTCAGGAATTTCAGTGATTTTTACGTCATCGATCATCCACACATAAAAATCGCCATTAAATAAGAAAGCAACTTTTACGCTGTCGTTGTTACCAATGATGTTAGATACGTCTAAACGTACTACAGCTGGATTGGCAGTGGCAGCATTTACAGCGATGGCACTGTTGATCATTAGGGTATCGCTCCAAGTTGTGCCACCATTACGTGAGAACAACAAATAGGTTGCAGGAACGGTCTGAACAGCACCCGGACCAGCAAAACGGCGGTAGTACTGATAAAACTCGAGGATAACCAAGGGTTGGCCAGTAAGGTCGATTGTTGGGCTTACCAACATACCACGGTGCGGTGATGGGAACACGCCTGTACCGAAGGCACCGGCACCAGCAACGCCAGCATCGTCCAACCAGTCAGAATCGAATATCATAAAACCGTTTGCCGTTGTAGGCGATGCCAAAGGAGCAGCACTACCATAGGCACCACGCGAACCAGTAGCGCGGGTAGGTACAGTGGCTGTGCCACGGTATTCCCATACGCCGGCAGTGTCGGGTGTAGTAGTTGTGTTCATGGTTGAAAAACCAAGACTCTGCCAAGTGCCTAAACCAGAACCGAATTCTTCTGAGAACAAAACGGTGTTTTCAACACCTAAGGTAGTTACAGGGCCATTGGCCGGATTGTCTTGTGCACTTTTCAGAGCAGGTACGTAGCTCGGGCGTAACGACTGGGCCTGGATTGCTTGCCCAAACGCCAGCAAACTGGCCAATAATAGAATTTTTTTCATTTTGAGGAATGTTTTAACGTACTAAAGTAAGGCATTTTGATAATTTTTTATAGTCATCGGCTAAGAATGTTCGTTTCTGTGAATTTTTAACAGCTCAAATTTGCTTAGTCAATAGCGCTTTTGGGCACGAAAAGACCGTATTTCAGGCTGTTGGCCATGAAAGTTTAAAAAAAGTTTTAGCCAAACATTGTATATTTAGAAGCGGATTTTGTTAAATTAGAAGCAATTGTCCCATAAAAAAGGTTAAATGAAAGTTAATTTTTATTATTGAGTAACTAAAAAACTATCGACTATGAAAAAACATCTACTACTTACGGCTTTGGCCGTACTGCTTATTGGTAGTGGCGCTTTTGCGCAGATTACCTTTTTTGTCACCAACCCAGCAAATCTGAAAGGGCAGTATCCTTTCGGACGCTCTTCTGAAACAGGTTGGGGCCACAACCTGGACACAGTAGTTGCTCAGGGAACCCTAGTTGTTGGTCGCGATAGCACCGCTGCCGACTCTTTAGGCTGTAACGCCTTAGTAAATGCCGCGGCATGTGCAGGTAAAATTGTAGTTATCTACAGAGGTGCTTGTGAATTTGGTGTCAAAGCCCTGAACGCACAAAATGCAGGTGCAATAGGCGTGGTAGTCATTAACAACGTTGCGGGTGCACCAATCATTTTAGGTGCTGGAGCTAACGGTGCGAATGTAACTATTCCTACGCTTATGGTTTCGCAAGAAACGGGAGCTTTGCTTCGAGGAGCCATTGATGCAGGTACTTGTACCGCCATTATTGGTAATAAACGTGGATTATTTGCCAATGACTTAGGTATGTCAGGCCAAGAAGTGGTGGTTGCTCCAAACTATGCTACACCACTCAGCCAAGTGGCCAATGGCGGTGGTTACAATGTACCTGTTGGCGTAAGCGTCACAAACTATGGTACGGCTAACCGCACCGCTGTATTAATCAATGCTAACATAACCTTTAATGGCAATGTAGTTTACAACCAAGATACCACGGCGACAGCTATGGCTACCAACGACAGTGTTAATTTTGCTTTCTCTACTTTTGATCCAGCACCTCATGGTTTGGGTACTTATCAATTGAAGTACACTGTAACCGGAAATGGCACAGAAGATTTTCCAGAGGACAATAGTGTAACAACTACCTTCCTCATTACTGATTCTGTATGGTCAAAAGGTCGCATCAACGCAACTACTGGCATGCCAATACATACCAACGCTTACACCAAAGCAGGTGGTGGAGATGTTGAAATTGGAGCGATTTTCCTTGCCAATAAAGGTAGCCGCTTAAAAGCAATGAGTTTGACTGGTGCGCTTACCATTGGCGCAGCCGATAGTTTGAACAACGAGGCTATGGTAGCGCGCATGTACGATTGGACGGACACCAATGCGGATAATGTAGTAGACGCTGCTGAATTAACCCAATTGGCAGAAGGTTTTTACACTTATACTGTCAATGAGCGTTATGCCTACAAAAAAATGAGCTTGGATGATATTTTCACTAGCATACCTGGAATTGTAATGAGCGATTCAGCTACTTATATCTTCTCTATATTTTATCCTGGCACAAAAACAGCCTTAATAGCTTGCGACGAGCAGGTAAATTACACCACTACCGTTCCATTTATAGGTCAGCGTGCGGTAGTGGTTTACACAACCCAATGGTTCTCTGATGGTTTCGGTCGTGATATTGTGCCAGCAATCAACGTTGAGTTTGCAGCGATAAATACAAGTGTTCAGAACCAAACTAGAAATGACCTTAAAATAAAGGTTTATCCAAATCCAGCCAGCGATCATATTTTGATTAAGGTGGATGGCGATCAGTTCTTAGGTGAAATGAACTACCAAGTAGTTGATATCACAGGCCGTACGGTTAAAACTGGCGTACGTTCAGTAAATGGTGCAAACGATAGTTTCCGTCTTGATGTGCAGGATTTGAACCAGGGCACCTATTCACTGGTGATGAAAACCAAAACAGGCTTTAACACCACGCGTTTTGTGGTAGTACACTAATAAGGCTTGCAATAAAAACGGAAACCCCTGCCGAAAGGCGGGGGTTTTTTCGTTTAAGTAATTTTAAGGCTCATGCACAAAAGGGCTTGAATGCCAGAAAAACGAGCACAAGTGGATTAATGCTGTTCAGGTATCCCATTTGCATACTGAATCTATACCGACGCACTTTTCACCTGAATCGCGCGGCATAGTGCCCCTAGAATCCCCGTCTTCTCTCGCCTTAAATGGGTATAATAGGCTGCCGTTGGGCTCCGGCCAACGCGTAAACTCCTCCTTCTAGCTCTAGCTAATCAATCCAAAGCCCGTATAAGGCTGCAATACCTCAGGAATATGTATTCCTGCAGGCGTCTGGTAATTTTCGAGTAGTGCAGCTACTATGCGCGGCAAAGCCATAGCTGAACCGTTGAGGGTATGGGCCAGGTAATTTTTGCCATCGGTGGCTTTATAACGCAGTTTTAAGCGGTTGCTTTGATATCCTTCAAAATTCGATACCGAACTCACTTCGAGCCAACGTTGTTGCGCACCACTCCATACTTCAAAATCGTAGGTCATAGCCGAGGCAAAACTCATATCGCCACCGCAAAGGCGAAGAACACGGTACGGTAAACCTAGCGAGGTTACCAACCGAGCTACATAAGCCCGCATTTCTTCCAAAGTTGCATAGGACTTCTCAGGATGCTGAATTTGTACAATTTCAATTTTATCGAACTGATGCAAGCGGTTTAGGCCACGTACATCTTTGCCATATGAACCTGCTTCACGCCGGAAACAAGGGGTATAGGCTACATTTTTAATCGGGAAATCCTCTTCTTTTAAAATAACATCCCGATAAAGGTTAGTCACCGGCACCTCAGCGGTAGGGATGAGGTAAAGATTGTCGACGCCAGCATGGTACATCTGCCCTTCCTTGTCGGGCAACTGACCCGTACCAAAACCCGAGGCCTCGTTGACCAGTATAGGCGGTTGAATTTCGAAATAACCCTCAGCAATACCACAATCGAGGAAATAGTTGATGAGCGCCCGTTGCAAACGGGCTCCTTTACCTTTGTACACTGGAAAACCGGCTCCGGTAATTTTTACACCGAGCTCAAAATCGATGAGGTCGTATTTTTTAGCGAGCTCCCAATGGGGTAAGGCATCGGCAGGCAAGCTTGGGATAACATCAACTTGATATACCACCTCATTGTCTTCTGGTGTTTTACCTGCAGGCACGAGCGGGCCAGGCAAGTTGGGTAGGCGCACCAAGAGGTCGTATTGCGTTTTTTCGAAACCCTCAAGCGCCGTTTCAAGCTGCTTGGCTTCTTCTTTTAAAGCGGCCACTTTTTGTTTTCGGGCTTCAGCATCTTGCTGTGCACCCGATTTCATTAACTGTCCAATTTCTCGGGCCAATTGATTTTGCTCGGCCAAGAGCAGATCCAGTTGGCTTTTGGCACTTTTTTTCTGGTTGTCGTTGGCGAGTATGGCATGAACAAGTTCAGCGGCATCGGTTATACCTTTTAACTGAAGGCGTTTGATGACAAAGTCGGGATCCTGACGGAGGGTTTGTAAAAGCAGCATGCGTGGTAAGATTGCAGTGCAAAACTAAGGAAAAGGGATTAGCTCGGGGGCTGTTGATGTAAGCGAATAGTAAATTGTGTTCCTCGGCCTGGTTCGGAGTCTACCGACAGCTGTCCGTCGAGCAGCTGGGTGTACTTGCGGGCGAGTGTTAAGCCGATGCCCAAACCTTCATAACCCCGGTAAAGCACTTCATCACCTTTGCGGAAAGCTTCGAAGATATGTTCGAGGTTTTCTTTGGCTATACCGAGGCCGGTATCACGTACACGTACATCTATATAGCCCATATTGCCTTGTTGCTGGCGACTGATTTCGATTATTATGCTGCCTTGTTCGGTGAATTTTATGGCATTGTGCAGCAGGCTGTCGAGTATGCGACTTAAAATTTTGGCATCGGCAGGAATCACTACTTCCTCGGCGAAGTACACCAATTCGAGTTGTAAACCTTTGAGCTGGGCTTCATTTTTATGCCGTTCGATAGCGTCTTTGGCAACGGGCATGAGATCGGTGGGTTGCCATTGCAACGCTTCTCCGCTGGCTTCGAACCCCGACAACTCGATTACCGCGGAAAGGGTTTCGGACAGGCGCTTGCTGTTGTCGAGCAGGGATTGGGCGAGTAGTTTTTTGTCGGCATCCACCATATTCTCCTGCAAATACGCCGTCATACCGATGATGCCGTTCATAGGGGTGCGTAATTCTTGGTTGAGGTTGGAGAGAAAAAAGGTTTTGAGTTTATCGGCCTTTTCAGCCCGCTCGAGCGCATCTTGCAATGCTTTTGTGCGCTCATGTACTTTGTTTTCGAGCGAGGTATTGATTTTTTGGAGCAGCATTTCATTTTTCCGAATCAATTGATAGCGGTTGATAATGAAAAAGAGCAGGACAATAAAAACGAAAATGGCACCGATGTACACTTTTTCGGTGAGCTTTTGGCGTTTGAGCACGACAGTCTGCAAGGATTTGTCTTTTTGCAGTAGTAGAATTTCCTGATTTTTGCGTTCAGCCCCATAAGCTGCCTGTGCTTCGGTGAGCGCTTTGCTTTTGCTGTCATCGGCAATACGTTTGTTTATTTCGAGGAGTTCTTGGCTCAGTAGATAGGCTTGTTCATAATAATGGAGCTGGGCAAGCACACCAATGCGGGTAGGCAGGACATCTACCAGTAAAACATCAAAATTTGTTGTACGTGCTATCTCAACTGCTTCGGCGCTCATAGCCAGGGCTTCCTTATCTTGGCCGTTGTCGATAGCAAAACTGGAAATTTTCGCCAAACAAGTCGATATGCGCGTTTGGTCTCCTATCGCTTTGGCTAAGCTCAGGGTGCGATCGTAGTAGATCTTGGCCAAGGATTTACGCCCAGTTGAATTGTAGATTTCAGCGATATTGTAGAATGAAGAGGCCATGCCGACTTTGTCTCCCAGCTGCTCATCGATTTTGGAAGCTTCGATGTACTCTTCAAGTGCGCGTTCAGGTTGCTCCAGAAATTCAGCAATTACGCCAAGGTTGTTGCGGCAATAGCTAATGCCCATCGGGTTATTTTGTGCTGTGAAGATGTCGAGGGCACGTTTGTAATGATCACGGGCCAGCGGAAACTGTTCCTGCTGAATATAAATATTGCCAATGTTAACCAGTACACTCGCCACGCCGTTTGGCTGGTTGAGGGCTTCTTTGATTTTTAGGGCGCGCAACTGGTATTCGAGCGATAACTTCAGATTGTTATTGTAAAAATACGCAGTACCTAAGTTGGAATAGGCTGCCGATATACCGGCGCTGTCTTTGACCTGCCCATACAGTTTAATTGCCTTGAGGCCGTTTTGGATGGAAGCGGCGTAATTGCTTTGAATGCGGTAAACCACGCACAACAAGGCATGTCCTTCGGCCAGCATCGCCAGGTTTTTACCAGATTTTTCGATGAGCTTTTTCCCGAAGAATATAGAGCTATCTGGGTCTACATCGCGGTAAAACTTGCCCAACTGCACATAAATTTCAAGCTGCTTATCAGTTTCAGCATTTTGTGCCGCATTTTTGAGGCTGTCGATATTGGACTGTGCCCAACTTAAAGCGGGGCTCAGCGCGAATAAACAAAAACAGATGAATGTGCGAAAAAGGTTGCTCATAGCGAGTTATAGTTTGCAAAATAATCAAAAGCGACACAAAGCAAGGCTGTGCTGTTGTTTATTTTTTATTGTGTTTTTCCAGCCGCTGGATTTGCTGGCGCAACAAAAAACCCTCGGCAGCGAGTTGGGTTTCAGGTATGGAGAAGCACCGGCTTTGAGCTATCGCTTTTATTTCGAGGAATTGACAGGTTTTGAGCTTTTGTTCGCCAAGTCAGAGCAGAGCCTTCTCTTTACAGCCCTATACGAAAAGCTGCAGCCCCGGGAATTTGCTGGTTTTTACACCTATTATGGTTTTGGAGGTAGCATGGGCGGTTGGAACAATCGGCAGCGGCTATCACTGGATATGGTGCTGGGAACCTGCTATTTTGTGCCCTATGTGCCTTTAAATATCGATTTTGCCTTGCGCCCTTACCTCGTGCTCAACGGTCTGGTAGCGGTGAATGCTGAGCTGGCGGTGAGCGTACGTTGGGTTTTTTAAGTTTATGTTTGCTTTTCGCCATGGATTCTTTATTATTGTTGAGGTTTTAAACGTCCTCCCGACGTTTTTCGTCGAACCATCTCCCCAATTCCTGCTTTTATGCACTGCACCTTGGCCATAGCCGGTACAGACCAATTAACATCCTTTATTCACCGTTAACACACGCTTGTGTCAGAAGAAAAAAAACGCGGCAGACCCAAAGGCGCTGCCAACAAAAGCAAAGTAGCAGAAGAAACACCTGCCATTTCCGAGCAACCCACGGCCGATGTAGGCCTCAAACGTAGGGGACGTCCCGCCAAAAATGTAACGCCCACAAGTACGCTTTTTGATGCGGGCGCAGCTGCCATGGATGCCGAATCGAATGCTTACGATCAGTTTGAAGCAACCGCTGCCGCCGAAAAAGATGCCGAACGAGAAGCTGAACAGGCCGCCGCAACTGCTGCAGTAACCGAACAAAATGCCGAAGCTACGCCGACAGAAAAGGAGGCAACTTCAGCCGAAACAACACAGGCCGAAGGCAAATCGCCCGAGACAAGTGGCACCCAGGAAGGTCGGCAACGTTTTGAACGCCCGATTCGCCCTAACGAAGGTGAGCGGAGCCCGCGCAACCAAGAAGGCGAGAACCGCGAACGTTTCGACCGCAACCGCAGCGATGGTCCACGACCAGACCGCAACGACCGCAACAACCGCCCCGAAAGAGGAGGAGAACGTCCAGCAGAACGTCCAGCAGAACGTGCCGAGCGCACCGACCGCCAAGCAGCAGAACGTCCGGCAGCAGAACGTGCCGAGCGCACCGACCGCCAGGCAGCAGAACGTCCGGCAGCAGAACGTGCCGAGCGCAATGACCGCCCAGTAGCTGAGCGACAAGACAGAGGAGACCGTCAGGACCGTGCCGAAAGACCAGAGCGTACAGAGCGGCAAGACCGCCCAGAGCGTAACGATCGGAACGACCGCAATCAATTGCGTGACCAATACGCCTTCGACAACATCGCAGTACATGAAGGTGTGCTGGAATTGATGCCCGATGGTTATGGCTTTTTGCGTTCGTCGGATTATAACTATCTCGGTTCGCCCGATGATGTATACGTTGCCTCTAACCAAATTAAACAATACAGCCTTAAAGCAGGTGACACCATACGTGGAGGCGTACGTCCGCCCAAAGAAGGCGAGAAATATTTTGCTTTAAGTGGTATCGATATCATCAACGGCAAAAGCCCGCAAGAAATCCGCGATCGGGTTCCTTTCGACTTTTTGACCCCACTTTTCCCAAATCAGCGGCTCAAACTTTCATACAAAGGGGATAACCTGAGCATGCGGATAATGGATTTGTTCACGCCTATTGGTAAAGGTCAGCGTGGATTGATTGTGGCTCAACCAAAAACTGGTAAAACGTTCTTATTAAAAGACGTTGCCAACGCTATCGCCCACAATCATCCCGAAGTATATCTCATCATACTGCTTATCGACGAACGTCCGGAGGAGGTGACAGACATGGCACGAAGTGTAAAGGCCGAGGTAATTGCCTCTACCTTCGACGAGCCTGCCGAAAAGCACGTAAAAGTGGCCAATATTGTGCTCGAGAAGGCCAAGCGAATGGTAGAATGCGGACACGACGTCGTGATATTACTCGACTCCATCACCCGTCTCGCCCGGGCTTACAATACCGTAGCGCCAGCCTCCGGTAAAATTCTTTCGGGTGGTGTAGATGCCAACGCCCTGCACAAACCCAAGCGCTTTTTCGGTGCTGCCCGTAATATCGAAAACGGTGGTTCATTGACCATACTCGCTACAGCCCTGATTGATACCGGCTCAAAAATGGACGAAGTGATCTTCGAGGAATTTAAGGGTACGGGTAATATGGAGCTGCAACTCGATCGTAAACTCTCCAACAAACGTATTTATCCGGCCATCGATGTGATTGCATCGAGTACCCGGCGCGAAGATTTGTTGCTAGACAAGGAAACCTTACAACGTATGTGGGTGCTGCGCAACCACCTCGCCGATATGAACAGTCAAGAAGCGATGGAATTATTGCTGAGCAATATGAAAGGCACCCTAAGCAATGAGGAGTTCCTTATGAGTATGGGCAGAGGTTAAGCGCATAAAGCGAATTTCTAAGTAAAAAGCCGGCATTTGCCGGCTTTTTTTGTGTTGGATTATTGCGTCCATCGGTCGAAGGCCGCTTTTTGTTCCGGGCTAATTTCTCTGCAACGCTCGAGCACAAAACTGTTAAAATAGGTGGTATCGTTGTGCAGTACCTTGGATTTTTGCACCAATTGCAGGCGATTGACCCAAACCAGCTCGGTGGGTTGGCCTTCTTTCCAGTCGGCTTTGCTGATATGGTTTTCAAGTGCCAGTTTATCCTCGACCATAAGTCCTGCGAGCGCAGCAACCGAACCCGGTGCTATCGCCGTAATGGTGCGCCACCCATCGCTATCGGTGCCTACTACACCCAGCCAGGCAGCAATAGGATCAGGGTTGATTCGGGCCACCAAACAACAGCCCACAAAGGACAATGCGCGGTTTAATTCCAGCTCCAGGGAAATAGGTTTGTGGTAGTGTTTTTCGAAAGAATAGCTGTAATCCTCCCCCGTTATAGCTTTCAGATGAGCGAGGATAACCGCTTCGTCATAACTTTTCCCGGCTTGAGCATCGGCGTAAAGCGCGCGCATGAGAGCGTCAAGACTGTGCGTACTATCGGTGTGTTGGCGTATACTTAAATCGAGTATGAGCGCATTGAGCATGCCTTCCGCGTAAATCGACACGCGCCGGTTTGGTGCTGCCGGCGCGCCATAACCATCCACCCAAGTATCCACGCTGGATTCGTGCAGGCTGTGGTTATAGCGACCATAATTATCGAAATGGCGCTTAAGGTAGGCGTTCACCTCTTTGGCGTAAGCAGGCCAGTCGAACACCCCAGCCTTGTGTAAAAATAAATCGCCATAATACGTCGTGAAACCTTCGTACACATAACCCAATGGTGAATAATTCTCTTTACTGTAGTCGTAAGGCGCAAAAATTTGGGGTTTAATATATTTCACATTCCAAGTATGAAACAGCTCATGTGAGCTCACACCCAAAAGTTCGCTGTATTGTTTGCCAAACACTTCTTCGGCCGGGCCCAGTGCAATAACCGTAGCGTTGCGGTGCTCCACACCGTGGTAAAACTTGAAGGGTAAAATCAGATTGAGATAATGGAATTCTTTGACAGGCAGCGCGCCCATACATTGGTGTTGGACTTTGGTAAAAGCGATAAAATCTTTAATCAGCTTTTCCCAAGGAATATCTGTCAAGCCATAAAACCAAATGTGGTAGGCGGTATGATCTACCTGAAACGCATGGTGTTGCATGTGCTCGCTGCACAGCAATGGTGAATCGACCAATTCATCAAAATCTTGGGCCAAAAAGCCAGCATCGCTTCGCGTTAAGCCTGTTGCAATCTTTTCGTTGGCTCTTAACTCGAGTACGAGGCTACAGTTTTTATGCCGTGAATCAGCCGTATACATCAAGCAGTTCACAGGATTGACGTAAAATAAATCGGCATCAACCCAGCAAGCACCCCCATCCGGTTGATTGGCGTAATAGCTGTAAACTACCTCAATTTCTGTGGCCCCACGTGTTTCTACCGTCCAAACCAATCGACTGCTTTTGTGGTAAACGAGCGGCTCACCGGCAGTGTCTTGAGCGGAAAACCCGACTACATTTCGGGCAAAATTGGCCAGTTCGTAGCGTCCAGGGCGCCAGTTAGGCAATTCCAGCGTAAGATTAACCGCGCCAAGGGTTTCGAAGCGAATACGAACCAGTATATGCCGACCTCGCTCGGGGTCACGGCTAAGGGTGTAGTAGGTCATACTGCTAAAGTAGGAAAAACTTGGCAAGCGCTATGGTGCTATCAAGCCGGCAACCTGCCCGCGTTCCTTTTGGCTGCGTTGGTACTGTTGGCTGTTACCTATCTGGACTCGGGCTGACGGTTGCCTAGGTATTTTGATTTACGGTGCAACCTAAGGTCTAAAGCTCATTATTCCAGTTTAATGGCTTCAGCCAACACCCAAGCGTCG
>JBDNIH010000344.1:0-1257 GCA_041688385.1 Bacteroidia bacterium | reverse complement strand
TTCCACGCTATTGACTTCCGAGCGTTGAAGGACAACAATACTGTCATTTTTGATACTAAAGCATTTATCGACCGCGATTTGGTCGACGCAAGATTATAAACTATGGATAACCACTTTTTCGCACACGAAACAGCCGTGGTAGACCCCGGCTGTACCATTGGCAAGGGAGTTAAAATCTGGCATTTTAGTCATATCATGCCTAATTGTACCATTGGTGAAAACTGTAATATTGGTCAAAACGTTGTCATTTCACCGGAGGTTGTTTTAGGCCGGAATGTCAAAATCCAAAACAATGTGAGCATCTATACAGGTGTGACTTGCGACGATGATGTGTTTCTCGGGCCATCTTGCGTATTTACCAATGTAATCAACCCACGTTCAGCGGTGAACCGTAAAGCGGAATACGCCAAAACCCATGTAGGCTTAGGCGCCAGCATCGGTGCCAATGCAACCATTGTTTGCGGACATGATATCGGCAAATTTGCCTTTATTGGTGCGGGAGCGGTGGTAACCAAAACGGTACCCGATTATGCCCTTGTTATTGGTAATCCGGCCCGTCAGAGTGGCTGGATGAGCGAATTTGGTCAAAAACTGAAATTTAACGAAGCCGGTGAAGCCAGCTGTCCGGAAAGTGGACAAATTTATATTTTGGCCAACGGACTGGTAAAGCGAAAAGACTAAGATGAAAAAAGTAAAATTTGCCGTCATCGGCTGTGGCCACATTGGCAAACGCCATGCCGAAATGATTGTCCGTAATCCCGAAGCGGAATTGGTTGCCATCGTTGACGTATTGCCTGCAAAACAAGTAAACGCTGAACAATTTGAAGTGCCATTTTTTAACAGCATCGAAGATTTGCTGGCGTCAGACTTGGAAATTGACGTAGTAAACATCGCCTCTCCAAATGGTTTTCATGCCGACCATGCCCTTCAGGCGCTGGAAGCACGTAAACATGTGGTGGTTGAAAAACCGATGTCGTTGAGTAAAGCCGATGCAGAAAAGGTAATTTTTAAAGCCCTACAGGTACATCGCCAAGTTTTTGCGGTGATGCAAAACCGGTATTCACCGCCATCTGTTTGGATTAAAGAAATGATTGAAAGTGGCCGCTTGGGCAAAGTATTTATGGTTCAGTTGAACTGTTACTGGAACCGTGACAACCGCTACTATAAAGCTGGAAGCTGGCATGGCAACAAAGCACTCGATGGAGGGACCTTATTTACGCAGTTTTCACACTTTATCGATATTTTGTATTGGTTGTT
>JBDNIH010000011.1:0-19950 GCA_041688385.1 Bacteroidia bacterium | reverse complement strand
CAACCTGCATTGGTATACTCAATATCTGGTATACAGCGAATAGAAGAGGGCTGTACTAAGATTTCAAGTTGGTCATACTGCTGCAACAATTGAGCGCAATGTTCAGGAATAAGTGGTACGCGGTGATCAGGCGGTACTTTGCCTTCTCTTAACAAACCAATGCTGATCTTTTTCATGGTACAAAAATCGGTTTTTGAGGGGAGAAAATGAATCAAATTATTCAATTTCAAGCCTTTTTTGCTATTTTTGCAATCCTGTAATATGGGGCTGACTGGAATCGACAGCTTGTATGAATACGCAGGTAAGCATGCGGAGCCTTGTACGGGAGCTCCTAAATCTGAACGTTCAAGCCATAATCGGCGAAAATAACTACGCACTCGCTGCTTAATCCTAGGGATTAAGCGCAGTTGCTCCCTTCCTGATGGGCTGCTTAGCCGGGATATAGTGGAGCATCATTCATAAGCAGCTGGCCCGCGTTCTGCTCCTGAACAACGGCAAGATCTTAAAGAGCTAAGGGAAAACTTGGCCCGCCAGCCAGCCTGGTCTTCCCCGACAAACAATGGCAGGATAAGCATGTAGAAAGCTTACGGTTCGCTTGACTGGACCAGGGTTCGACTCCCTGCAGCTCCACCAAAAAAAAGAATGCCCACAGGGCATTTAATGAATCCGGTGCGCGCTACTTATGTTTGATTGAATTGGAATTTTTTTCTGGTTTGAAAAGAAGATAAGTAGATCGTCACCGGGTTTTTAATGTTAAGGGTAGCCAACAGTCGAAGCGGGTTTACCTTTAAAAAAGCCCCAGTTATTTGAAAAGTCCCGATAGGAACGGTTGGTCAATATGCCCAAGTGAAATAGGCCCCTCGGCCGTAAACTCAGGAGAGTGCAGATGCCATTAAGTGTGCGACCTGTTTTGATCCATTAGGCTAAGTGCATTACTTCCTAAAGTCATAGATGAAGAGAATAGGAGCATTAACTATGGGTTTTGATTTTGTTCCTCTCAATTGAAGCTACCACTTAAAATTGGCTTATCCGACGCGAAAATAAAGCTCTCGTAACGCTAAAAACAATGCCAAACCTCGATTTGCTGTGGCCGGTTTATCACATGTTTAATCCAATTAATTTTAATGGTAGAAATGACTGGGTTTCGGGGTGATATGCTTTTTATGGCCATGTAGGAATCGGCTGTTTTATTGGAGACAGGGGTTAATCAGGATTTTATCCTACTTAATCAACTTTACAAAGTGGCTTTTTCCGACCTAATCAGCTATTTTACACCATGCGAAAAGCGATAGGGTATCTACTTACACCCTTGTATTTATTGTGTTTTGGTTTAAACCTGGTGGTATTCGATCTCTTCCAGCGGATTGCTTATGCTTTGACCGGTTATGCGGGTCAGCAACAAATGGTGTACAACCTCA
This sequence comes from Bacteroidia bacterium, assembly GCA_041688385.1. Lineage (GTDB taxonomy): Bacteria > Bacteroidota > Bacteroidia > UBA7662 > UBA7662 > UBA7662. The sequence goes on along the minus strand of JBDNIH010000011.1, from coordinate 18,532 downwards.
ACTGGGTGGCCATGCGATGTATACATCTATTGGGTGGAAGCCTCAAGTGGGACTGGAACGATGTGGATGTTCCCGTAGGACGCAAATTAATTTTTGTAGCCAATCACCAAAGTATGAATGATATACCGCCGATGATTTGGTTTCTGAGAAGGTACAAACCCATTTTTATCGCCAAAAAAGAATTGGCCAAGGGAATTCCGAGTATTTCATACAACTACAAATGTGGTGGAGCCATCGCCATCGATCGCAAAGACGGGGCACAAGCCAGAACTGCCATCATGGGATTAGCTAAACGCCTAAAAACCGATAATATCGGTGTATGTATCTTCCCTGAAGGAACAAGAGCAAGGGATGGCCAGCTGAAAAAATTTCAAGCAGGAGGACTTAAAACATTACTTACCGAGGTTCCTGACGCAGTAATTGTGCCGATAGCCATTGCCAACAGCTGGAAACTTGTACGTTATGGTTTTTGGCCTGTACCAGCGGCTATTCGTTTAAAATTTAGTGTGCTTCCCTACATCGACGGCCGGAACACTACAGCCGAACAAATCATTGAAGAAGCACACCAACGTATTGCTACCCAATTAGCGAAAGATGGTTTTTCATCCTAATTTTAAAGCGTAAAATAAAGTCAATGAAAAAGTACATTACCAAACTATTTATCTGCTTATGGTTCATCCCTGCAGTTGTAGCGGCTTTTCCCGGTGAAGGGATGTACCCGATGAGCGAACTCAAACGTTTGAACTTGCAAAAGGCGGGAATGGGTCTAACGGCTGAAGAACTTTTTAGCCCTAAAGGTGATGCACTCGTGAATGCCTTGGTTAAAGTAGGCGGTTGTACGGGTTCGTTTGTGTCGGCAGAAGGTCTAATCATTACCAACCACCACTGTGCTTTTGGCGCCGTTGCGGCAGCTAGCAGTGTTAAAAACGACTATATAACTGATGGTTTTATAGCACGCAATCGAGAACAAGAAATACCTGCTCAAGGTTTGACTGTCCGTATAACAACAGGTTTCGAAGATGTTTCGGCTCAAGTAATTGCTGCCGCAGGCAATGAAATGGATGCAGTTAAACGCCTGAAAGCCATGCGTGAAAAAATGCGTCAAATTGAGCAAGAAGCCAAAAAACAAAATCCCAAAGAGACACATGAGGTGGCTGAAATGTTTTTAGGACGGTCCTATGTGCTTTTTCATTACCAAACCATTCAAGATATACGTTTAGTGTATGTGCCGCCACGTAATGTAGGCGAATTTGGCGGAGAAAGCGATAATTGGGTATGGCCTCGGCACAATGGCGACTTCTCTTTTGTAAGAGCCTATGTGGCTGCCGATGGAAGTCCGGCTGCTTTTGACAAAAATAATGTACCTTTTGAGCCTAAACGGCATTTAAAGGTAAATCCGCAAGGGGTGCAAGAAGATGATTTCGTATTTATTCTCGGTTATCCAGGGCGTACTTTTCGCCATTATCCTGCGGAATACATACGGTATCAAAACGACTATTTGCTGCCTTACACCTCCGAAACCTACGATTGGCTTATCAACTATATGAGGGCCCTAGGCAAAGCAGATCCAGCCAAAGAAATCGCATTTGCCAGCAAAATGAAAGGTCTCGCTAACGTGACCAAAAATTACAAAGGCAAAGTACAAGGCATTCGCCGTATCGATTTAATTCAGCAGAAAAGGGAAGAAGAACAACGATTTCGTGAGCTTATCGCCCAAAAACCTGAATTAAAGCGCTACGAAGCAACGCTTGATGAACTAGATCTTGTGTATAAAAGTATGCAGGCCGATGCCACTAAAACCTTGTGGGTGAATTACCTCAGTAGTCAATCAGCTACTGTGGCCGTAGCTATGCGTATTGTGCAGGTTCAAGCTATCTTGGATACTTTGTCGTCATCCAATAAGCAAACCTTTATTCAAAAACAGCAAGAAGAACTAACAAAAATGATGGGTAGAGTGTATGCCCCATACGATGCGGGACTTGACCGTGATTTTATAGATAAAATGTTTCGACAGGCCCTTCAATGGCCTGAAATGAATCAATTGAAGGCTTTAAATAAATTTTTTTCTGGGCCGAAGCAAGATCAGAAGCTAGATAGGTTTTTAGCCAAACTCGTAACCAAAACAGCATTCATGGACAGAGATGCCTTGCTGAATCAACTCAATGCTAATCCGGAGAAGTTTTTTAGTATGAAAGGTGATTTGATTGAAATAGCCCGTGATATGAATGTTTTGGCCACTGAATTGCGTATTCAAGCGCAAAGTAACGAAGGCAAACTAGCCCAGCTTTTACCTGCCTATCTCGATCTTAAAATCGCTTCGGGCGTAGATTTTGTTCCCGATGCAAATTCAACCTTACGCCTTACCTATGGCAATGTGAAAGGATACGAGCCTGAAGATGGTGTGTATCAAGCACCTTTCACAACAGTGAGTGGTTTAATCTCTAAAGGCACGTCTACAGGAGATTACGAAATTAACACACAGCTGGTCGAAGCCTACAAAAAGGGAGGTTCAGAAGCCTATCACCATCAAGGTTTAAAGGATGTCCCTGTTGGTTTGTTGTACAACCTGGATACAACGGGTGGAAACTCTGGAAGTCCTGTAATGAACGCCAAAGGGGAGTTGGTCGGTGTGAATTTCGACCGTGCTTTTACGGCTACCATCAATGATTTTGCCTGGAACGAAGCTTACAGCCGTTCAATTGGAGTAGATATCCGCTTTGTACTTTGGACGCTCGATAAAGTTTCTGACGCTGGTTTTCTTATTCGGGAGATGGGGGTGAAGTAGTATTTAGTGTAAAGCACATAGTGTCTCGGCTTTTCTAGCAGAATTAGTTGACTTTTGACTGGAGACGGTTGAATTCAGATTTAAGTCAGTCTTATGGAACGACCGAAAATGGACTGCATCTTTTTGCGCTGCTGCGCAGTGAACATCTTTCAGTTTGGGTTTCCTATACATTTGTCTGAAGGATACAAGGCAAATGGCTGTCCAATTCAACTAGATAAAGCGTCTAAAAGCGCTGGCTCATCTGCGCTCAATGCAGGTAATAGAGTTTAAACCAAATAGTCAACGTTATTTAGGCATTGACAACTAGATACTAAGATTAACGGCTTCTGCTTAGTTTCCATAAACTCACTGGCTGCCCAGAAGTAGCTGGCTGCGGAAGTGCCTTTTTATTGGATTCGGCGAGTAGCATAGCTGCAATTGCTGCAACTTCAGCTGATTCTGCCGCTTTATTTTGCAGGGAATCTGGGGTAAAATAGCGAGCAATAAATTGGGTATCGAACTGACCACTTCGGAATGCTTCGTGATTAAACGCAAATGCACCAAAGGGCAGGGTAGTAGCGAAACCACGGATGTCATATTCGCTGATTGCCCGTAACATACGCGCAATTGCTTTGTCACGCGTTGGCGCATGTACGATAAGTTTAGCAATCATGGGGTCGTACATCACGGGAACCTCCATGCCTTGCTCAAAGCCATCATCAACACGCACACCTGGGCCTTGCGGACGGATATATCGCTCTAATTTACCGATATCCGGCAAAAAGTTGTTGGCAGGATCTTCTGCGCAAATGCGCAGTTCTAGGCTATGGCCATTGATTTTCAAATCTTCCTGATGAATGGGTAGTTTTTCCCCTTGCGCTACCCGTATCTGCATTTCAACCAGATCAAGTCCAGTAATCATTTCAGTAACTGGATGCTCAACTTGCAAGCGGGTGTTCATTTCGAGAAAATAGAAGTTCAGTTTCTCATCCACGAGGAACTCAACGGTTCCAGCACCATAGTAGTTACATGCTTGTGCTACGCGCACTGCCGCCTCACCCATGGTTTTGCGGATAGCTGGCGTTAAGCAACTTGATGGAGCCTCTTCAACCAACTTTTGATGACGACGTTGTATACTGCATTCTCTTTCAAAGAGATAAAGTACTTCACCGTATTTGTCGCCCATAATTTGAATTTCTATGTGCCGGGGAGAGGCTATGTATTTTTCGATAAATACGGCATCATCGCCAAAAGCGGAGCGGGCTTCGTTTTGGGCCAGCTTACACTGCTCATCAAATTCCAATTTGTTGTCTACAATGCGCATGCCTTTACCACCGCCACCAGCTGCTGCCTTGATGAGCACCGGAAAACCTATGCTTTCAGCTACTTTCCGTGCTTCATCTAAATCAATTATGGCGCCTTCTGTGCCAGGTATCATAGGAATATTGAAGTCTTTAACCGCATGTTTTGCTGATAACTTATTGCCCATCATATCCATGGATGCGGCACTAGGCCCGATGAGCGTCAAACCCGCTTGTTCAACGGCACGTGCAAAAGCAGCATTTTCCGACAAAAAGCCGTAGCCTGGATGTATCGCATCGGCGCCGTGCTCTAGGCAGAGCCGAATGAGGTTGTCGCCCCGTAAATAACTTTGGTTGCTCGGTGGTGGGCCTATACAAAAAGCCTCATCAGCAAAACGGACATGGGGACTCAAACGGTCGGCCTCAGAAAAAACAGCTATGGTTTGAATGCCCATCTCTCGCGCCGTACGCATGACACGCAAGGCGATTTCACCCCGGTTGGCAACCAAAATTTTACGGATCTTTTGCATGTTCATTTTTTGAAAAGGCTAAGTTAAGTGTGTCGACTGTAAATATTCCTTTGTATGCTTACGAAGGCGGTTAATTTTGTATCGAAATCTGCCTCGTTGAAACAATATTTATTGCTGGTACAACATGAATTCACTGCTGAATGGCGGCAGCGGAATGCTTTAGGTGGCGTCTTATTATACGTGATTTCCACCGTTTTTGTGGCTTATCTCACGTTTAAGCGGGTGGATCCATTGACTTGGATTGCGTTGTATTGGATCATATTACTTTTTGCTTCGGTGAATGCCGTGGCCAAAAGTTTTATCCAAAATTCGCCAGGACGCATGCTGTATTATTATACTATGGCCAATCCAATATCAATTTTACTGGCTAAGCTCACCTACAATATTCTATTGCTGTGGATAATCCAATGGATTGCTTTTGTGGTGATGCGTGTGCTTGTTGGACAGCCTGTTCAGGATGTTTTTATGTTCCTTTTATCAGGTGCATTGGCCGCCATTGGCATTGCGGCCAGCGGCACTTTGATTTCGGCCATTAGTCACAAAGCAACCAATCAGAATACATTAATGGCCATACTGAGCTTTCCTGTCTTATTGCCAATATTGACCTTAGAGATTAAACTTTCTAAAAATGCTTTGGATGGTCTTGACCGCTTTGTGTCCTATGATGAACTTTGGAGTTTAGCAGCTGTAGATGTACTAGTAATTGGCGTTGCATTACTCTTATTTCCCTACCTTTGGAAAGAATGAAAAACGGACTTCATTGGTATAAAATCGCAGCAATTGTACTACTGCTGTTAACGTGTTGGTTTGGGTTTATGGGACAAGTGCCCCGTTTAGTTGTACTTAACGAATCCATCAGGAATTTATATTTCCATGTACCCATGTGGTTTGGCATGGTGGTTATTTTAGGAGCTTCTGCGATTCATAGCATCCGTTATCTTAGTAAACCCGATGCGGTTACTGATATTAAAGCCGAAGAAACAGCCAAAACCGGTCTTTTATTTGGTGTGCTAGGCTTGGCTACAGGAGCCATTTGGGCACAATACACCTGGGGTACTTGGTGGAGTAGTGATCCCAAACAAAATACGTCAGCGATTGCCTTACTGATTTATCTGGCCTACTTGGTTTTACGCGGCTCGTTTCGGGAAGACCAGCAACGTGCACGTGTTGCTGCCGTTTACAACATATTTGCTTTCGCCTGTTTAATTCCGTTACTTTTTATCTTGCCTCGCTTGGCTTCCGATTCATTACATCCCGGTAACGGAGGTAATCCAGGATTTGGCGGGTATGATTTAGATGCCCAAATGCGCATGATATTTTATCCTGCCATATTGGGTTGGATACTCCTCGGGTTTTGGATAACCGAATTAAGAGTCCGAGTTAAAAAACTACAATTGCCTTAAGTATGAAATATTGCGCGCGCATTCAGCCCCTTTTTATCCTGTTGTTTTGTACACTCGGTTCAAACGCTCAAACAGTATCGGTTGAAATGGCCGATACCATGCGGTCCAATGGCAAAATATATGTTGTTGTTGCCGTTGTATTGCTTATTTTGGTAAGCTTCTTCGTTTATCTCATACGCTTGGATCGCAAACTCAAAACAATCGAAGATCAATCCTCAAAACAGTCCTAAATCCGCTACATTATGTCAGCCAATTCACAAGAAGAGCATAGCTTTTTCGGCGATGTGCTCAAGTATTTCGACAACGCTTCAGCACATCTAAACTATCCGGATGGGCTGTTGGATCAAATTAAATACTGTAACAGTGTTTACCGTATGCGTTTCCCGGTTAAAGTGGGCGACAATATAGAGGTAATCGAAGCTTATCGTGTTGAGCACAGTCACCACCGCATGCCTACCAAAGGGGGTATTCGTTATTCTATGGCCGTTAACCAAGACGAAGTAATGGCCTTGGCGGCATTGATGACGTATAAATGTGCCATCGTCGACGTTCCTTTTGGTGGAGCCAAAGGCGGTGTAAAAATCGATCCTAAAAAGTATTCTGAAAGTCAGCTGGAACGCATCACCCGACGGTATACCTCCGAGTTAATTAAGAAAAACTTCATAGGTCCTGGTTTAGATGTTCCTGCACCCGATTATGGAACTGGCGAGCGTGAAATGGCCTGGATTGTAGACACTTATGCTACCTTCTTCCCTGGCCAGACCGACGCTATTGGATGTGTTACCGGCAAACCTGTCTCACAGGGCGGAATTAATGGCCGACGCGAAGCAACAGGTCTGGGCGTATACTATGGCATACGTGAGGCTGTAAGCTTTGAAGACGACATGAAACGCCTCGGCATGACGACTGGTATAGCCGGTAAAACCATGGTTATCCAAGGACTCGGTAATGTCGGCTTCCATTGTGCGAAATTCTTTACCGAAAACGGTGCTAAAATCATCTGTTTGGCTGAATACGAAGGGTCAATCTACAATCCAGATGGACTGGATTATTTGGCAGTCGTTGAACACCGTAAAACAACAGGCAGCATTTTAAATTTCCCAGGGGCAAAAAACCTGGCGAAAAATACGGATGCGCTTGAATTGGAATGTGATATTCTAATTCCGGCAGCTCTTGAGAACCAAATACATGAGGGCAATGCAGCCCATATCAAGGCAAAAATTATTGGTGAAGCGGCTAACGGACCAGTAACCGCCGAGGCTGAAGTTATTCTCAATAAAAAGGGTATTATGACAATTCCAGACATTTATTTAAATGCTGGAGGGGTGACTGTATCCTATTTTGAATGGTTAAAAAATCTTTCTCACGTCCGTTTTGGACGATTAGGTAAACGTTTCGATGAAAATCTAAACAACAATATCATCAGCGCTGTAGAGGAAATGACGGGTCGCAGTTTCAATACGCGTCAGCGTGAACTTATTGGTCGTGGTGCCGACGAAGTAGATTACGTCTACTCAGGCTTGGAAGAAACCATGATTGAGGCTTATCGTCAGATTCGGGATGTAAAAATTGAAATGCCGAATGTACCTGACTACAGGACGGCAGCATTTATTGTGGCTATCCGCAAAATTGCACGCTCCTACGAGTCTTTGGGTGTTTTCCCATAGTTAAATCCATTAGTAATAGCAAAGGCTGACCTGTTTTAAGGGCAGCCTTTGCTATTTTAATCAGGATTTTCTGGTTTTCCCACTTCTTGCTGAATGGCTTTAAGCGCATTATTTAATGCCTCCAGTTCGGTAAATCCATTACTCACTAAATAATATTGCTCCTTATTTCGGTATACAACCGTTGGAAAACCAGTTACGCCAAAACGTTTGACGAGTGTAAACTCATCTTGTATAGCTAATCTGTAGCCGTGACTTTCGAAATGTTCGTCAAAGTTGGCGGTGTCCATGCCCAACCCAGACGCTAGTTTGTGGTATGAAGTGGCCAAATTGGGATCCTGTCCTTCTTTGTATATTATGTCCTGCACACCATGGGCAATGTCAATCGCAGCATCAGGATAGGCGTCTTTTAGAATATAAGCAGCTCTGGAGGGGGGCTCTGAGTCAAAAATGGTAGCTCCTCCTGTCTCCATCATTTCGAGGAATTTTCCGCCAAAACGAACGCCGCTCAGATCCTCTACGCGTTTAAAAGCTGTTTTGATGTAGGGTGCAACTTGACCAACCGGCCCAACACGCTCTCCAGTAACCATGCCGCCAGCCAGCGCAGTGAAAGGAATATCTTTACCTATTTGATCTCGCAAAGCGCGTATAACTGGGCTAAATCCGTAGCACCAACCACAAAGTGGGTCGTACAAGTAAATTATTTCGTGATTCATGTTTTAGTTTCTAAACACGAATCATTTAAACTGGTTCAAGAGGCTACAGTCAATCTTCTTCTGGGCTTTCCACATCAACTTCTTTTTTCACCAGTCGGATAATAGCCACTACATGACTAAAAAATAGAGCTGGCACAATAAGGGTAGGTAGCAGTTGGTAAGGGAATTTAAGAACTGCCAGATTTGGCATATCTAGACTGAGTAAGTGCAGGGGGCCAGGCACAGAAAGTGCTGCATTGATGACAATATTGGTTAAAAATAGGATGCCCAATATGTTCCAGCCAAGTAGAATTTTACGTGTAAGAAATTTTTTCTGGAAACCCATTTGAGCAATAAATGGAGCTGTCATGCCAATTATGATGTCGTAATTCCAACCTTCGAAGGTGAGTTCTACCGGTAAAACTTGTGCTTTATGCAGCCATAGTAGTACAAATTCAACAGCTATGCGAACAGTATGTATATAATGTAAATAATCATCATCTGCTGCATGAATAAGTGCTTTTCCCCTTTTCGTAAGTAGATAAAGCAACGGTATGAGGGTAGAGGGTAGTATTATCAGTAAAAGTTTTGGACTTAGGAGCTCAGCATTCAATGTTACATTTGTAAGAACGAGATATGAACTCGCTGCTCCCATCAAAAACCAGAAAATGAATAATAATTTATCCTTTGGATGACTGAGCCAAACCAGGAATAAGGTGGCAACAACTGCCACGCCGAAGACTAAAGCCGCATAACTGGGTACGTTTTCCATAAGATTTCCAAATACTCCCCGGCAATTTACATTTCCAGTATTGTTTAACCTTATAAATAGACATGCCTTTCTCCACAATTTATAATTTATTGTGGAAATCATAATATGTGCTGTTGTGCGTATTTTTTACTTTTAGTCTCTTATAATCAGTTGTTTATATATAAGTTGTGGCTAACAAGACTAACGTCATTGATTCAATATTTTTAGAAAATGATATAATTAAATCTCTATTAAATTAATTTAAAATGAAAAAGACTCCGAATTTCGGAGCCTTTTAATTACTTCTTTTTATTTAATCCCAGTAGGCCTACCATCCAATCAGGTAGTTGTTTGTCTTTTCTTTTTTTAAGATGTAGGTAAAGGTTCAGTTTTTTAAAGATGGGAACCTTATGGGTTTCAACCAGTTCAATGAGTGCACCATCTGGGTCTTCCACGTAGGCAAATCTTCCACCACTTTCCCCCATATCAAAGGTATCGCCACTATCTACAGTGAACGGATGTCCTTTAGTGGATGACAGTGCCTTTAGGCCGTCCATATTAATGGTATCAAAGCAGAGATGGATATAACCACAATCACCCCAAAAGCGATTTTCAAATATGGGCCTTCCTTGCTCCTCCAGTAATTGAAACAATTCAATTTCTATATCGCCTAGTAGTTTGCTGAAAGCACCGTAGGGTGTACAACGTTTACGCAAAAGTACACGCCGATAGGAGCGTTGGTCAGGTAAATCAGAAAAGCTACCCGATTGGTCGTATACAATCTCGGAGATGCCAAGTATTTCACGGTAAAAGACCAGTGATTTGTCCATTGCAGAAACGCCAAAATTTGCACCGATTACACCACCGCTTTTAGCTGTTTTAGGTTTAAACCAGCTCTCATTACTCACCACTTGGAAAGGATAACCGTGTAAATCGTTGAGCCAAAAGCAAGGACGTCCTGCAGGATCGTTTTTAAGCGGTCCTGTTTTAACGTTTATGTCGACAAAATGGGCGTGTAATGCAGCTACATCGGGACTTTTCATTTTTGCCGCATAGATACCCAAATCACCTAAGCGAATATTGAAAGTAGCCGGTTGTGGCACCTTACTTGTATACTGCCATATTTCAAAACCACCACCACCGGCCATATTAATTGCTAAGGCTGCGCGTCTTTTCTCGACTTTTTGATTGGTATAACGTGTCATTAACGCGGCTTCCGCAGCGTCATCGAATACATTTACATCCATACCGAATGTTTTGATGTACCAATACCAAGCCTTATCGAGTTCGGGCGTGCCGATTCCGATTTGTTGAATGCCAGTAATAAAGGGTATTTGACTCATAATGGACTAATTTTCCGACTGATTAAGCGATACAGTGGCGGTACAAATTTAGAAAACCAATACAAGAGTCGTTCGCCTTTTGCGATCAGAATGAGTGGTTTTTTATGCGTATACCCCTTAAGTATCTGACGTGCACACACATCTGCTGGTATCCCGTTCGCTTGTCCTGGATCCATTTTTCCATGTGCTGCTCCATTGGCTTCCACCGCAGAATAGGAGATGGGCGTATTGATGCGGCCGGGACATGCAATCAGGACTTGAATTTTATTATTTTCCTCTATGGCAAGGGTATTAAAATAGCCATGCAAGGCATGCTTTGAAGCCGAATAGCTCGAGCGTGTTGGAAACCCGAATAGACCGACCACGGAGCTGATGATGATGATACCAGAGCCAGCACCATTAAAATGAGGGAAAAGTGATTTAGTAAATTGTACCGGCCCAAGATAGTTCACCTGCATAATTTGTTTTTCGGTATCAAAAGAAGTTTCTCGTGCTGAACCTCTTTGACTGATACCTGCATTATTGATGAGTAAATCAATCCTAGGCACAATTTGTTTAACAGCCTCCCCGGCAGAAACGATAAGCTCAGGATTGGCTAGATCGAGTGAAATAATCTCACAAAAATCGGTAAGGGCTAAACAACTTTTTTTTACAGCATCAAGTTCGTTCATGCGGCGAGCGAGCAATACTAGTCGAGCCTTATTTTTGGCCAATTCTAATGCCAACGCCTTTCCAATACCTGAACTTGCTCCGGTGATCACCACGTATTTACCCGTATAATTTACCATAATGAATAAGAAGGTTTTTGGACAAAAAGTACCTGCCCAAACTTATTTCGAAACTACTGTTTTTTGGTAAGCCGTGGAGCAGCTGAAGTGAATTAGTAATCCAGCATATTTCCTCTTATCCACCATTGTTCAACAGCATTTTGTTGCATACGGTTAAGAGATTCCAACAACTTCAATTGGGTATTAACTACGGATACTTCTCGGCTGTTCAAAATGAAAATAGAACTTTCTCCTGTAGAGAATTTAACTTTTTCCGCTTGAAGCAATTGTTCCGTTTTATCAACAAGGTCGTACTGTGTAGCGGTTATTTCTGCTAGTTTGTTTTGTTGCATGACCGCTTGAAGGATTTTGATCTTAATTTGATTCCGTTTTAAATCTTGATCAAAGCCTGTATTCAGCCTGTCTAATTTATTTTGATTCAAGGCGCCTCTCTCTGCGCGTAGAAAGAGCGGGAATCGAAGCAGAATGCCTGCATTTTGACCTTGAATTGGAAGTACTGACGCGCTTGAGGTCTGGCTTAATGCATAAAACTTTAAATCTACTGTGGGTTTAAATTGCTCCAACGCAAGTCGCTTGTCAATGTTCAATTGATCGAGTTTGAAGTCGTATTGACGCACTGCTGGATGGTCGGCAAGCACAGAAGTCAGGTCGTTTTGATCCAAAGGAAATCGGAGCTGATTGGTTGCTGTATCGGGACGCGTTTCAGGAGCCAGCTCAAGTGGGCTGTAGTTTTTATCCCATAAAAAGGTGGCCAATTTGAATCCGTTTTCTAGAAATTTTAGTTCAGACTCGCGCACTTTTTGCTCCCACAAGCCCAATTGAATGCTAGCCTCAAGCGTATCAACAGCGGCTCTATCGCCCAAAATAAAGGATTGCCGTAAGCCATTTAAAACCTCGGTCGACAATTGTACCGCTTGGTTATACACTTGAAGCTCCTGAAAGCTTAAAACCCAGGTATAATAATTTTGTGTAGCATCGAAGAGCAAATCGTTGAGCATAAGCTGCTGTTCCAAGTAGGTAGCATCACGATATATCTGCGCTTTTCGGAGGTCAGCACGGCGTTTATCAATAAATAGGCCTTGACCAACAGCTATGCTCAATCCAAGGCGGTAGAGTCCGTCAGCTGGTGTACTGGCTTCAGGGTTAACAAACAAACCTCGTCCGCGCTCGAAGGAGGCAATGCCAGTAATACCGAACCAAGTTGGAATGCGTAAACCAAAATCTTCGTGGGTATAGTAATTCTGAGCATCAAAATCCTTCTGATTCCTTTCACCTTGTAGCACTGGATCAAACCCACCTCTTGCCCTAAGGAGGCTAGCACGGCCACGTTCTACCACCCATTCGGCTTGTTTTGCAACGGGGTGATAACTTTTTACCCAAGCCAAATAATTATCCAGCTTAAGCACGTTTTCAGTGGTTTGCCCATCAGCCGCATGAAACCCTATTAGAAGAAGTAAAACAATAAGTTTTTTCATTCTACTGTATAATAATCAGGCGGGAAGCCATTGAGTTGACGCCAGATTTCGTACCATATGGATACGTCCTCCAAAAGTGCAATACCTTGTGCTCCAGAACCAATACGTAAAGCTGTTGGCCAAGCAGTATCATCTTTATCAGGGGTGATAAGTATTCTGTAAAGACCGTTTTTGGAGGAGAAATTATCTATTGCAACCACTTTACCTCCAAAGGTGCCGAAGGAAACGTTAGGCCAGCCGCTAAAGACCACAGCGGGCCAACCATCAAAAAGAAAGCGCACCGATTGTCCTTTGTGAACCAGCGGTAAATCAACAGGCCTTACGTACATTTCAACGGCTATATCAATATCGGAAGGGGCAATACTTACAATTTCTTCTCCTTCTTTAATTAATTCTCCCAAGCCGGTTTTAATTGCTTTGGTAATTACGCCGTCTTGTGGAGCTAAAATCCAATATAAACCACTTCTTATGCTGTAATTGGCCAATTGATTTTGTAGTGTGTTTAACTCTCCCTGCCCTTCGTAAAAGGCAGATTCAGACATGTACAACTCGCTTCTCGCTTTTGCCAATTTTTCTTGGTATTCGTTTTCAATCGAGTTCAATTCTACAATCGCATTTTGTACTGCATTTCTGTTCGTAAGTAAGCGGTTTTCAGCAGCTATTATGGCTGCCTTAGCATTCTGTGCTCTTTGATTTCGCGCTTCGTATTCATTTAATGACAACAAACCCTGCTTGTACAATTCTTCCGCACGCTCCAATTGTTGCAGCGCAATCTGAATCTGAGTTTTGACCGCAATAACATCGGTGCTATCCGTCAATACTTTAAGCTTAGCTTGTATAAGGTCATTTTCGGCCTGTCTAATTTTGTTTTCTCGTGTTTTATCAAGGGCAATGATTTGTTGAACAAGTGCGGTTATTTTGCCTTGGTAAGCCACAATGGCCTGCTCTTTGGCCTTAACTTTTGCTGCAGTTCGCGGCACAAGTAAATCATCGAAATATTCTTCTTTAATCTCTGATATGTGTAAGATGGTATCGCCTTTTTTAACAATGGTCCCCTCGCTCACATACCATTTTTCAATACGCCCAGCAATTACCGACTGTAGGGTTTGTGGTCGCTGGTCTGGTTTAAGCGCGGTGAGATAACCTTTGGCGCGAATATTTTGCGTCCAAGGCAGAAACATGATTACGACAAAAAATAGCAGTGTTACATATAAAAACCGTCTTATTTTGACATTCGGCATGCGGTTTTCAAGACGTTTAAAAGAAGCATATTTTTTAGCTTCAAATTGTCCCTCGGCTAAATTGTCAGATATATTGAGCATCCTTAATTGTCTTTAGTGGTTGAATCGAATGCCCCATTATGTAGGCCTATTTTTCTGTCAATCAGCTTCACTAAATGTTCGTCGTTTGTGAAGGCAATCAAAGTCCATGGACCTTGAACGAGCAACTGATACAGTGCCGACTTTTCCTCTAGCGGTAATTCAGTGAATATATCTTCGTACAAAAGCAGTGCAGGCTTACACGCCAGGCTTCGCGCCAATATGATTCGTTTTGCAATGGTTCGAGAAAGTGGCGCACCATCCGATTGTAGCACAGTGTCCAATCCATCTGGGAAGTTACTGAGGTAATTATCTAAATATACCATACTGGCCGCTTCTTGAATCTGAGCGGTGGAAAGGCCACGTCCCAAATCCAAATTTTCGAAGATACTACCGTGGAAAATAGATTCTGAATTCATACACTGTCCAACCCAGCGATGTAAGGCCACGTGGTCTATGCGGTTAATCGCCAGTCCATTCAACGTTATATGGCCGGTTTGCACCTGGTAAATTCCTGAGAGTAATTTCAGCAGTGTAGATTTACCACCTCCACTTGACCCGGTGATGGCTAATTTTTCACCAGCTTTTACCTCCAACGCTAAGTTTTTTAAGCTTGGCGACTTATTGTTTTCATATTGAAAGCTGATTTGCTCAAATTTAACTGAGATTGGAATATTATTTCCAGTTACAGGAACCAGGTCGCCTCTTTGCGCTTCGAGTTCTAAATCAGTGATTGTGCCTACTTTCTCAAGTGATGTGAGCAAGTCATAAATCGTGTCCATGTTGAGTAGAATTTTCTCAACTGCATTTAAAACGAGGAGAATAATTAGTTCCGCTGCTACAAATTGGCCCAGGTTTAGCTGTTGGTCAATTACCAAGTAACTACCCATTAAAAGTAAAGCTAAGGCAATCAGTACCTTGAGCAAAACCATCGACCAATATTGTACCTTCAGCACCTGGAAATGCCTGATGCGGGCTTCGAGGTAGCGGTCCACTTCGTAATCCATTTTCTTTTGCGGAAATCCGGTGTTCCCAGCCAATTTAAAAGTAGCCATCGAGCGAGCCATTTCCTTAAGCCAGTTAGCTACCCTGTATTTGTATTTGGATTCAATTAAGCTACTTTTCATCCCTTGTGGGCTCGTAAATTTGAATAAAAAATACAGTACAACAATTAGGATAAGACTAAAGGCGATAAAAAATGGATGATAAATACTCAAAAGAATTAAGCCCAAAATCACCTGCAAGGATGCCGTGGTGAAGTCTATTAGCACCTTAGCGAGTCCTTTTTGGATGCCTACGATATCAAAAAATTGATTCATAAGTTCAGGGAAATATTTTCCTGCAAGTTTTTCCAATCGTATTCTTGGGATGCGAAAACTGATGTCGAAGGCTCCTCTTGCGAAAATTTGCTGCTGAATGTGTTCAGATACTGTGAGTTGAAGGATTTGCATCCATCCACCAAGAAATAGTCCCACTACAACCAAAGCGACCAGTAATACTAGGGAAGTTGAAATCTGACCAGCCAACAAAAACTGGATGATGGCCTGCATACCGAGTGGTAGACTAAGTCCGGCCAATCCGTTTAAAAAAGCATAAAAATAGAGTTGGCTAATTTCTTTCCGGAAAGACTGCACCAAAAATATAAATCTTTGGACTGGGCTCACAAATTTTGACATGTAATACAGTTGTTAATGAGCGTTTTGACAAATTGATGAACCTGCCCTTCACTGCGGTTTAAGTCGGTAAGGGCAGGAAGGTGAATGGCGTAAAACTGCTGACTATGTACGGTTTCAAAAATAGTAGAAATCATAGCTTTTGGATAGGGATAGTTTGGGGCACTTTGCTGCAAAAGCACACTTAACCGGTGATTTAATCTTTTGTAGTCGCTAAAGAGCCCATCCTTGTTTTCCAAATCCACTTCATGGCTGTAGTAAGCGCGAAGGGAGGCGTCGATGAGAACCATATGAAGGGCCTTGCGGTCGAGATGCTCAAAAGGCCATGGGAGTTCATCTGAATGACAAATAATTTCTAATGCTCTGTACAATTGATCTTCGGGTGATGAAAATGCATGTATATGAAAGTAGATCTGATGTTCAAGCCAAAGCCAATGGTGTGCAATCAGGTAAATAAGCAGCCGATGTTTATTATCGAAATACCGATAAATTGAACTTTCGGTTGTGTTGAGGCGCTCTGCCAATTTTTTGAAGGTAAATCCATCAAAACCGACCTCTGCAAAAAGTAGGAGTGCCTCTTTACTAATGCGCAGGCCCAAATCACTACTGATCGGATCTTTTTTGAACAGTTTCGGATTAAGCCGCGTCTGCCAATGATTTAATATTAGGTCCATATCGCGCTGTTCACAGAGGGGTGTGATAGTATTACTTTCACTTTAGTGAGTACAAATATCGAAAGAAAAAGTTTCACTACTAGTGAAGTTTTTTCAACCACCATTTGCAAGTGGAAAAGACAAATCAGATTGCTTAATTTCGAGCAGCAAAATTTTAATAATGAAAAACATCACGGTAATCGGTTCAGGTACAATGGGAAATGGTATAGCACATGTGTTCGCTATGCATCAGTTTCAAGTGATTTTGGTCGATATCAATGCGGTGGCATTGGAAAAGGGTATGGCTACCATTTCCAAAAATCTAGACCGCATGCTAAGTAAAGGTAATATTACAGCGGCTGAAAAGACAGCTACACTGGCGAATATTTTCCCGCTGACGAATTTGACGGAGGGCGTGAAAAATGCGGATTTGGTCATTGAGGCTGCCACTGAAAACGTGGAGCTCAAGCTCAAAATTTTCCAACAACTTGATACTTTAGCCCCAGCTCATACTATTTTGGCAACCAACACATCGTCTATCTCAATTACTAAAATTGGAGCCGTTACTAAACGTTCTGATAAAGTGATAGGCATGCACTTTATGAATCCAGTTCCAGTAATGAAATTGGTGGAAATTATTCGGGGCTACAATACAAGCGATGAAGTGACCCAGACAATCATGTCTCTGTCGAAAGCCTTGAATAAAATCCCTGTTGAGGTAAACGATTATCCTGGTTTTGTTGCGAATCGCATCCTTATGCCCATGATAAATGAAGCGATTTATACCTTATTTGAAGGTGTTGCAGGTGTTTCAGAGATAGATACAGTCATGAAATTGGGCATGGCTCATCCGATGGGGCCGCTTCAGTTAGCCGATTTTATTGGCTTGGATGTATGTTTAGCCATTCTTCACGTATTAAACGATGGCTTCGGGAACCCGAAATATGCGCCATGCCCTTTACTAGTGAACATGGTCACCGCCGGACATTTGGGCGCCAAATCAGGTCAAGGTTTTTATACCTACACAGCTGGTAGTAAAGAGCTGGTAGTAGCTCCAAGCTTTAGCAAATAATCAAACTTTCAATTGCCTGATGCCTTCTGGTAGAGCAGCAATTAAATCGCGGGCCAGGAGACTTTCCTGGCCTTTTTGTTGGGCGGCAATATCTCCAGCGAGCCCGTGTAGGTAAACCCCGGTCGTCACTGCTTGATAAGAACTTAAGCCTTGCGCAAGCAAGCCAGCTAAAATTCCCGTGAGCACATCTCCGCTGCCTGCAGTAGCCATACCAGGATTCCCGTTGGTGTTGAGTAGCAATTGCCCGGTGGGCGTGCAAATAAAACTGTAGGCGTTTTTGAGTAAAATGAAGCAGCGGTGTTTTTCGGCGAACTGTCTTGCTTTTTCCAAACGAATTGGCCAACTATTTGCTGTTCCAGAAAGGCGATCGAACTCCAGCATATGTGGCGTAAGTATACTGTTAGCGGGTATATGGTTCTTTAAATAAGGCTGTTCTGCAAGTATGTTAAGCGCGTCTGCATCAATTACGATGGCATTTTCCTGTTGTTCAAGCCAGGTTCCAAAGGCGAGCGCTGTATCGGAGTGTGTTCCTAAACCTGGGCCAACCGCCGCAGTTGAATATTTGCCGCTATCGGGCTGGGTGGTCCAATATTCGGGATGTGAATCTATACTCACCATAGCCTCAGGTAAAACAATTTGCAGAACATTCACGCTTTTTTCCGGGATGTGCACGCTAATTTTGCCCGCCCCAACGCGTAAAGCAGCCTCCGCAGCCAAACAGGCGGCACCTGCTTTGCCAAATTTACCAGCAATCAATAGGAGATAGCCGTAAGTACCTTTATGGGTGAATCTTTTTCTCGGGGGAAAACTTTGTTCTGTATCAATTTTTGTAATCATTTGCGCCCAAGGTGGTTGCAGTGGCAAAAAGTCTGGGTGCAAGCCGATGTCAACAACACGTATCTTTCCACTAAACATGGCGCTTTCAGGGAAAACAAATGCTGGCTTAAAACAGGCTAAGGTATAGGTGAAATCGGCTTCTAAAGCATCTCCAATTAAAACTACGGGGTTTGTAGGCAAACCTGTGGGTACATCCAAGGCTATTTTGATATTCGGGCAATTATTGATTGTTTTTACCCAATCCAATTCAGGGCCTCTTAATGT
>JBDNIH010000343.1:0-1310 GCA_041688385.1 Bacteroidia bacterium | reverse complement strand
GCTGCAAATTGTTCGCTTTGTTGGTTTCAGATTGGTCGTAGAACGGTTATGCCCTTGGCAGCGCCCAGTCTGTGCGTCACATGCGTCCACTAGTTTTGTCTACATGGTGGCGCCCTAGATAAGGGTTCCGTTTTTAGACAAGAGAGGGGGCAACGTTGAATTCCAAAAGAGTTGAATTCCTAAAAACGGTGGACATCCGCGAGGCTTGGTCGAAGGAAGACAGAGATTTCACGCCTTGGGTCGCTAGTCGTGATGTATTGCGTGAACTGTTTGATGAATGCGACATTGACGCCGGTACCGACTTCACGATTCAGACAGAAGTTGTTGTTCCCGGAATTAGGCGAAAGCTTGACATCCTTGTAAAGACTGAGAGTGGCGAGCACATCGCTATCGAGAATCAATTCTCGACTGTTGACTACGACCACTTGACCAGGGGGCTCATGTATGCCGTTGGCCTGAATGCCAAAACCGTGATTGTGATTGCTGAATCTCACCGTCCAGAGTTTGTTGCATTGGCTGAATACTTGAACGGAGCAGCCAAGGCCTATAAAGAAGAAGGCATCTCTCTTTTTCTCGTAGAGATAGAACTTCTGACTAGTCCAGGTTCGGGCATGTATCACCCTCGATTGGGTATTGTTTCCCGTCCAGATGAATGGAAAGCTGCTGTTTTTCAGGCCACTCACCAAATTGGCGAGTTGAGTGAGAGAGGAGCATCAATTTTCAACTTCCATGAGCGAATGCTTCCCTTGCTTCGCCAGCGAACAAAAATATTCACAAACGTCGTTGCTAGCGATGGTTCATGGAAAGCCGGTTCGTTCGGCATTTCTTCAGTCCAAATCAAGTACGACGTTGCGAAGGAACAGACAGCAGTGCAGCTGTGGCTGCACAGAGGTAATTTGCTAGAGAATAAAGCAGGATTGGATTACTTACGACTACATGCGGCTGAAATTGAGAAACTCTTTCAGGGGCGACAAGTTGAGTGGCGGTCACAAAATACGTCAATCATTGAAGTAAAAGTTCAAGGCATCGGTTGGGGTATCTCTCCATCTGATGACAAAGTTGATGAACTCGTAAATGTCATCGCAACTATGACCGACTTTGCAAAACAGCATCGAGAAAAATTGCGAGATGCGATTTCTAATGCTTCAGATACTCTAGGCAACTAGAGCTTTTATATATCGATGGAATTAGAGGGAGAATAATGGCTCTTCGTTTTTACAAGGTAATGCTGGGCGGCGGTAGCCGTGATGCCGATGATTGTCGAATCAATGGCTACTTAGGGGCCGACTACGACGTAGATGAAGACCTCT
>JBDNIH010000342.1:0-2371 GCA_041688385.1 Bacteroidia bacterium | reverse complement strand
TTTTATATATCGATGGAATTAGAGGGAGAATAATGGCTCTTCGTTTTTACAAGGTAATGCTGGGCGGCGGTAGCCGTGATGCCGATGATTGTCGAATCAATGGCTACTTAGGGGCCGACTACGACGTAGATGAAGACCTCTCAGGTCAGCTCCCTGATAACTGGCGTGACTTCAGCACAGCATGGCTTCCTCGGTTGCTGCAATCGCGTACTAGCAAGATTTCTGCTGGTCTCGCTGCCGGAAATCTCTGGACAGTGAGCAAAGGTATGTCAATCGGGGACATAATTCTGAGCCCTACGGGAGTTCAAAATGAACTAGTTGCGGGCGAAATCACTGGCGACTACCACTATGTCCCAAGTGGCCCACTGCCTCACAGGCGTTTGGTCCGTTGGTTTCCTGGCATCGTGAAGCGTGATGAATTATCAACTGAACTTCGTGGTTCGCTCGGGTCTGGTGGAACTGTCGTCAGATTAGACAGCCACGAAAGTGAGATACTGCGTGCTATTGGCGAAGTGCCACCACAATCACCGATTGTGTCCACGGACGCGTCTATAGAAGATGCAACGCAGTTTGCGATGGAAAAATATCTGGAAGAGTTCCTTGTTCAAAATTGGGGACAAACCGAATTAGGCAAGGAATACGACATTTACACTGAGGATGGCGAGCAAGTCGGCCGCCAGTATCAAACTGATACTGGTCCGATGGACATCTTGGCTATCAGCAAAGATAAATCAAAACTTCTAGTCGTTGAATTAAAGAAAGGTCGCGCGAGCGACAGCGTTGTGGGCCAAGTACAGCGATACATGGGTTATGTCTTGGAAGTTTTAGCAGAGGCAAACCAAGAGGTCCACGGAGTAATTATCGCTTTAGAAGATGACTTACGTATCAAGCGCGCTCTTAAAGTAACAAAAAACATTGATTTCTACCGTTACATCATCAATTTCAAATTAGAGCGAATTAATCAATAAACAAGCTTTTAGTTTTGAAGGAGAAATACAAAAATGTCGTTATCAAGTGATGAGCTGAGCAAACTGTGGGACAGCGCGAACCTGCTCCGCAAGAATCTTGACGCGGCCGAATACAAGCACATCGTTCTTGGTCTCGTATTTCTTAAGTACATCTCAGACTCATTCGATGGTCGCCGAATCGAACTCGAATTGGAGTTCGCCGACAAAACAGGGCAGCGATACAAAGCAAAGCCTGACCGTCGCGCTGCCGCATTGGAAGAGCGTGACTATTACAAAGAAGTCAACGTTTTTTGGGTTCCGAAAGAAGCACGTTGGGCGGCTTTACAGGCAAACTCAAAACAACCGAAGATTGCCGAAATAATTGATGAAGCGTTGCGGGTGATTGAACGCGAAAACCCGAAGCTTGAAGGAATCCTTGAACGAAAATATTCAGATGCAAAACTGAGTCCGGCAGAATTGGGCGCAGTCGTTGACCTGGTTGGAACAATGTCTTTTGACAAAGGACGCGCAGGAGCCTCAGACACGCTCGGTCAGGTGTATGAATACTTCCTGGGCAAGTTTGCTTCTGCTGAGGGAAAACTCGGTGGCCAGTTCTATACAACACCATCGATTGTGAAAACACTCGTCGGAATTTTGCAACCGACAAAGGGCCGCGTGTATGACCCTTGTTGTGGTTCGGGCGGAATGTTCGTGCAAAGCGAGAAATTTGTGGAAGCCCATGGTGGTTCGCTCGGAAGTATCGCTATCTATGGTCAAGAGTCCAATCCCACCACTCGTCGCCTTTGTGCAATGAACCTTGCTATCCGAGGTATCGACTTCGACCTCGGCAAATCGCACGGGGACACCTTCACTGACGACCAGCATTCTGATATGCGTTTTGACTTCATTCTGATGAACCCACCGTTCGGTACTAACGCCAGTTACCCCAAAGCTGAACTCATCAATGACGTTCGGTGGAAAAAGTACGGCGTCCCACGTGAGCGCCCGGCGAACTATGCATGGATGAGCCACGCAGTTCACCACTTAGCGCCAAAGGGCCGCGCAGGAATCGTCATGCCCCGTGGAACTCTTACATCTTCGCAAGGTGGAGATGATGCAATCCGTAAGGCGTTCCTTGATGGCGATGTCATCGAGTGCATTATCGACCTACCTGGTCAGCTCTTCTTCAATACTCAGATTCCATGCACTCTTTGGTTTTTTAACAAAGACAAATCAAAGTGGAAAAGCAACCGCGATAGCCAAGTCCTCTTTATTGATGCAAGAAAACTTGGCACAGCCATCTCTCGAACCCAGATTGAATTCAGTGACGCAGAAATCGCGCGTCTCTCTGACATCTTCAACAATTGGTGCTCAGGCAAATACAAAGACATCGATGGATTTTGTAAATCTGTCACCCGTGAAGA
>JBDNIH010000341.1:0-12769 GCA_041688385.1 Bacteroidia bacterium | reverse complement strand
TGTATTGCTATTGGTCTTACGCAGTTGTGCCTTACCATAATATTGAATGAGGCCGCTGCGGTAGCCAAACGTCTCGTATTTACGCGCTGTAACCCCTGCCTGAATTTTCCCAAATGGACCGGTAAGTGGATGCCAATTGTACCGAACCCGCGCTGAGCCTGCTAAAGTTTCGCTTCCAAAACCATATACAGGCATAAAAGCATATTCCAGATCTTGCGGTAAGATAATGCTGCTGTATAGTGCGGCACCCAACATAAAGCCATCGGCTGTATTTGCTCCTACGACTGGCACGAGATACATTCTATTTTTTAACATGCCCAAGCCAGCAAATCCTTTAATGCCGGGTACTGCCGGCCACAAAGCACCTACACGTGCACTCGAACGCGGTCGCATATACAAAGGCATCTTCCCCTCTTCGTCGATTACAAAACGTTTCGCGCCTATGGCAGATACCGTCTGTGTTTGAACACCCGAAAAGCCAGCGAACCACTCCTTGCGGATTACTGCACCTGTATCGTCGAGTGCGCTTAGACTGAACGGTCCGGTATTGCCTAATCCTGCTATTTTAACGGTATATACGTCTTCTTCCGTCTTTTTTACACGGCGAATACGGTAATCCAACGCACCGGCAGTCTGCAATTGTTGTTCAAAAAACCAGCTCACATTCCGATCACCGCTGCCTTTTTCCAAGGATTTTTTAAAATCATCGGGCGACGGATGTTTAAACTTCCACTGGCTGAAATAGGCTTGCATACGCTGGTCGAATTCTGCTTGCCCTAGATAAGCCGCTAAATAATTGAGCTCTAAGGCGGTTTTTTTATAGACCAAGGTGCCATAGGTTTCACTGTCATAGTCGTGAGACGGGGTATTCCACAACGCCACATCTTTGCCTCTGCGCGCCGAAAATAACCAAGCGAGTTGGTCCATGTCCAGGTTTTCCAGCAGTAATTTGAAACCTGCAACATTGGCTTTCATCCCGCTATCGCCTGCCGGATAACGCTGGTGCATATAACGGGCTTCATAGTAAGAATTTACACCCTCATCCAACCAAGGATAGTCTCTTTCGTTGGAACCCAATATGCCATAAAACCAATTGTGACCTACTTCATGGGCAATAATCAAGTCTAACTCTCGGGCGCTGCCACCCGCGCTGACCACCGTCACGGTGGGGTATTCCATGCCGCCCCCTGCCGATAATGCGCCTTGAACGGCCGTACAATAATCGTAGGGGTAATCGCCAATCCACTTGGAGTAATAATATACCGAGCTGTCGACATATTTCAAGGCATCCGTCCATCGTTTAGCAGAATTCCCTCCTTCGAAAAAAGCAAAGGTTGTTACCTTGCGGCCACTATTGGGCAAAATAACCTGACCCTTTTTTACATAATAACCCTTGCCCGCAAACCAGGCAAAATCATGTACCTGCTCTAGGGTATAGCGTACCGCTTTCATAGCCTTAGCCGTAGGCTGCTTGTCTAGTTTTGGAAAACTGTCTAATTCCGCATGTGCAGCTGCCAAGGAATCGAGCCAGTCGCGTTCTTCTAGGTTCTGTAGATTGCCCGAAGCAGCTACTTTATAGTTCTGGGGCACGTGTATGGTCACCTCAAAACTTCCAAATTCACTGAAAAACTCGCCTAAATCGAGATATGGCATATAATGCCAACCTTGCTGGTCAAAAACTGCAGGTTTAGGATACCACTGGGTAATCTGATATTGCTGCCCATCGTGTCCCATCCGCGAAAAATCTCCAGGAAGTTTAACCCGGAAAGGTGTACTCACAGTGAGTCGCTGGCCTGGGGCAAGGGGTTGGTTGAGCCAAAGAATGGCCACGTCGGGGGTGTCGCTGGCGAGGTATTCCCATTTTACTGCTTGGTTATCGACTTTAAAATCGAGACTGTCGATAAATCCACGAAGGCTGTCGGGTGCGTTGTAGAATTTCCAGCTGCGCATGGCCAACTGCTGCCGGGCAAAAGCCGTTTTATTGTCCCGATACGCATTGGCCCAAAGGTGGATGTAGATGCGGTCGAGACTTTTCGGACTTTTATTGTGGTAGATAAAACTTTCGGCACCGTGCAGCATATGCTGCTGGTCGTCGAGGCTAACATCAATGATATAATCGACTTCTTGTTGCCAATAATTCTGCTGTGCAAAAACGCTTAGGCCTAAACTGGCAAATAAGCAGGTTAAAAGTATCCTCAATCGGGTCATGGTAAACAATTAAGTGCAAAAGATACGTTTGAACTTTGAAAGTGAAAAGCGATTCGCTTTCCTTTTCCACCTAAAGCGTGCATAAAAATTCGGTACCTTTACATGGAATTGACGTGTAAAAACGTAATTTGAACCGACTACCTGATCCAACCGTATCTGAATGTAGCCGGTAGGGCAGGAAAACAATGTAACGGTGGGCTTATGGAAATGTTCAACGATGACGATTTAACCAATGGTTTCGACCCCGAAATCCTACTTTCCGTAGAGCGTTTCGAAGAAATGGTGAAAAAGCGTGAGCATTACTATTTCGAGGCAGATGAACTGGAGGAAATTTTTGAATTCTACTATCAGCAGGGCCAGTTAGAACAGGCCGCGCAGGTGGCCGACTTTGGTGTGCTCCAAAATCCCTACAGCGCTGCCTTTTTTATCAAACAAGCCCAGCTCGATTTGAGTCGCGGGCAATTTGAGGCTGCCTTCAATCACCTCAACCAAGCTGAAATTTTCGAGCCAACCAGTTTTGAGCTCTATTTAATGCGTGGCAACATTTACGACCTCACCGGCAATCCCAAGGAGGCGGTCAAAAACCTGAAAGTAGCTGAAGGTTTTGCTGAAGACCAAGTTGACATCGTTTACAGCGCCCTAGCCAGCGTATTCATCAATTGGAAAAAATACAATTCTGCTATTTATTATCTACAGCTTGTCCTCAACCTCAATCCTGAAGCAGAAGAAGCACTATACGACGTTAGCTATTGCTACTTCCAGCTTGAAGATGTAGAGGGCGGCATCAGCTTTTTTCACGCACAAATCGATAAAAATCCGTACAGTGACATCGCTTGGTACAACTTAGCAATCTGTTACAACAAACTCGAACTCTACGAAAAGGCACTCGAAGCTTTTGACTACGCGCTCATCATCAACGATAAAAACAGTTTGGCTTGGTTCAACAAAGCCAATACTTGGATCAATCTCGATTCATTCAGTGAGGCTTTATCGTGTATGTATAAATCCATGGACCTCGAGCCTAGCAATGCTGTTGTCCTTTGCGGCATCGGCGTGTGTCTCGAAAAAATGGAGCGTGTGGAAGATGCCCTTGGTTGGTACAACCGGGCCCTCGAAATCGACCCCTTATTGTCCGATGCCTGGTATGGCCTAGGTGTATGTTTTGAACTGTTGGGCAATTATCCCGACAGCATCAGCAACCTGCGCAAAGCCGTTGAACTATCGCCGGAATCGGAAGAGTACTGGTTCAGTCTGGCCGAAGCCCTCGAGCGCGACGAACAATCCGACACGGCTATAGATGCCTATCAGCAAGCTTTGGCGATAGATATGGCCTATTTCGAAGCCCGTGCCCAACTCATGAACCTATACTTCCGTTTGGAACGCCCAGAAGCTGCTTTTCAGCTTTTTTCTGAAGGTCAGCGCCTGCATCCAGATGAAGCAGATTTTTATTATCGTGCAGCAGCCGTGTTATTGCGACATAATTTTGAGCAAGAAGCATTGGTTCAACTGCAAGAGGCCTTAATTTTAGATTTCGATTCGCACCAGGATTTTTTCGGCTACGCTCCACAGGCAGTAGAAAGTGAAAAAATACTACATATGCTGGATCAGTATAGGAACCAATGAACTACAGTCTGAATAACATCCCCGAACGTACGGCAAAACCCCGCAGCGCTGGCTTAACCATGGTCATGGACAAAGGCCTTTCCATCCGTGAGGTGGAAGATTTTTTAGCTATCTCAGGTGCTTATGCCGATATCGTTAAACTCGGCTGGGCGACCAGTTATGTAACTCCCAATCTCGACAAAAAACTCGACGTTTACCGGGACGCGAATATTCCCATTTATTTTGGCGGCACCTTATTTGAGTTGTTTATCGCACGTGGTCAGTTCGACGAATACCGCAAGGTACTCGACAAATTCAAGCTCCAATACGTTGAAGTATCTGATGGCAGCTTGGAAATACCCCATGACGAAAAGTGTAAATACATCGAGACCTTGGCCAAAGATTTTATCGTTTTGTCGGAAGTAGGTTCTAAGGATGCCGAAAAAATCATCGCGCCTTATAAATGGATTGCCATGATGAATAAGGAGCTCGAAGCTGGTTCCTATAAGGTCATTGCCGAGGCACGTGAAGCAGGTAATGTAGGTATTTTCCGGGGCACCGGTGAAGTTCGTTCTGGATTGGTAGATGAAATCCTCACCCAAATTCCCCACGAAAAAATCATCTGGGAAGCACCACAAAAAGCACAGCAGACTTGGTTTATTCAACTCTTAGGAGCGAATGTAAACCTCGGCAATATCGCACCAAATGAATTGATTCCGCTCGAAACCTTACGTTTGGGTTTACGCAGTGATACTTTCCATCACTTTTTGCCCAAGTAAGATGGACAAGCTTTCGGGTAGGTTAATTCTCTTCCTAAAAGGCATGGGCATGGGTGCGGCTGATGTGGTTCCCGGCGTATCCGGTGGTACTATTGCGTTTATATCCGGCATCTATGAAGAACTCATCGATAGCATACGCGCTGTAAATGGTAAAGCCCTGCAACTGTTCCTCAAATTTGACCTCAAAGGTTTGTGGAAGCACGTCAACGGCAATTTTCTGGCCGTGCTTTTTGCGGGAGTATTCGCCAGTATTCTCAGTTTATCCCGCCTCGCACTTTACCTACTCGAACACCAGCCTGTTCTCGTCTGGTCATTTTTTTTCGGTTTAATCATCGCCTCTATAATAGGTGTAAGTAGACAAGTCAAAAAGTGGAGTCCTGTTGTAGTCGTTTCCTTCCTACTTGGCGCTGCAGTGGCCTATTGGATCACGGTAACGGCACCCACTCAAACCCCAGAAGATTGGTGGTTTATCCTATTATCAGGCGCCATTGCTATCTGTGCCATGATATTACCCGGTATTTCGGGGAGTTTCATTTTGCTGCTGCTCGGTAAATACAAATACATTTTCGGGGCGATAAAAGACTTTCAATTGGATGTCATCTTCTTATTTGGCTTGGGCTGTGTGATCGGACTTACCTCCTTCTCCCATCTGCTCAACTTTATGCTCAAAAGGTACCACGACCTGACTGTAGCCTTGTTGACAGGTTTTATGCTCGGTTCGTTGAATAAAGTATGGCCTTGGAAAATCGCCCTCGAAACTTATACAGATAGCAAGGGAAAAGTGCACCCTTTGCTTGAAAAAAATCTATTGCCCGCAGATTTTGTCAGCCAAACCGGTTTACCCGCCGAATTGGGTATGGCCTTGGTTTTGGCTGCCTTCGGTTTTCTGCTGGTATTTTTGTTGGATCGTTACGGTCGCAAAAAGTTAGTCTAATGCGTGAATACGGATTAATTGGCTACCCGCTGGGTCATTCCTTCTCGCGGCAATATTTCACCGAGAAGTTCGAAAAAGCCGGAATAACAGACTGTAACTATGAACTATTTCCACTCGAAACACTCGACGGCTTACGTTCGTGGCTCTTACTGAAACCAGAAATTTTCGGCTTAAATATTACCATCCCGCACAAAAAAAATGTGCTTGCCCAGCTTGACTGGATTGACCCTGCCGCTGCCCATATCGGCGCCGTAAATACCATACGTATTAAACACGTCATTGGCGAAATGTGGCTCGAAGGATTTAACACCGATGTTATTGGCTTCGAAACATCGTTGAGAAAGTTGATCGGCAAAAATAAACCCGCGGCACTCGTTTTTGGCACTGGTGGAAGCAGCAAAGCCATTTGTTGGGTTTTAGATAAACTCGGCATCGCTTGGAAGCAAGTCAGCCGCCGACCCACCCCTGAACAGTTGGCATACGCGGCCCTGAGTCCGGAAATCGCCACTGGCTTTAAACTCTGGATCAATACCACCCCAATAGGCATGGCGCCAGAAACGGAGCACTGCCTGCGCCTGCCCTTCGACTGGTTGGGAAGTCAACATTACTGTTTCGACCTCATTTATAACCCCAACGAAACGCTTTTTCTGCAAAAAGCCCGTTTGGCAGGTGCAAAAACTCAAAATGGCTTAGAAATGCTTCAGCTACAAGCCGACGCAGCTTGGGATATCTGGCAAGCCGCCGACTCGAGCAATATTTTTATGGATATGGAGGGTTAGTCTCCACTAATTCTGTTCAGCCTAAAGCCCATAGGGTAAATGGCCGTTAGCCCATCATGAGCCAGTGATACGTCATGAATTGTCAAAAGCCTGTCTTCTAAACAAAGATGATCCCACCTTGCGCTCGCTTACCAAAATTGTCGCGAGGCCAAACTCAAAAATGGCCGATTTGGATTTATCCATCACTGTCACAAGTGAAAAACCAAATATGAACCACTATCATTCACCAGGAATGGACAGGAAAATCTGTTAAAGGTCGCAAGGATTTAAAAGGGTTAAGGGCCCAAAACCTACGAGACCACATGAGCGAAACGGAATTGACTTTTACAGCATGAGCAAAGCTCTGCACCAGACAATTAGCCGAAAACAGACCAAGCAAAAGGAGTCGCTTAAAATGCCGAAGCAGGTAAAAAAGGTGGCAAAAAATGCAAAAAAAGAAGTAGCAGCAAAAACAGCTAAAGTGTAGTAACGGGCGAAAACTTTTTACCACCTGCTAAGGATAGGGAAAATTTAAAATAACGGGTGGTATAGCTTAAAACAGTACTAGGAGAAAAAGTGAAAATTGTGATTGTTAGGGAAAATGAAGGCTTACTCTTTGGCGGCTTAGCACTAAATAGCGAAGAGGAGAGATCAACAGCCACCGCTCGACTTAACTGCAAACCAGAAAAAATTTATTCTCCCAACACACTAGAACCCGTAAAGCGAGACCCTTAGCAACTCAGAAACTATAAATCGTTTTCGGGCTAGGACCGAGCGCCCGCATGACATTATACCCTTAAATCCCCCTAACTTTATAGGCTTAGCACAAAAGCATGGCATTCGAACTCACCTCAGATTATATCCCCACCGGCGATCAACCCGAGGCCATTCGCCAATTGGTTGAAAGCTCACGCAATGGGGATCCCGCTCAGGTTTTGTTGGGCGTGACTGGTTCGGGTAAGACGTTTACCATGGCCAACGTGATTCAGCAACTCCAACGGCCTACACTGGTGCTTACCCACAATAAAACACTGGTAGCCCAACTATACGGTGAATTCAAGCAGTTTTTCCCGAACAATGCCGTGGAATATTTTGTGAGCTACTACGATTACTACCAACCCGAAGCCTTTATTCCATCGTCGAATACCTACATTGAAAAAGACTTGGCCATCAATGAAGAAATTGAAAAGCTAAGGTTGCGAACAACTTCTTCCCTAATGTCGGGACGGCGGGATGTTTTGGTTGTGGCTTCGGTGAGCTGTATTTACGGTATGGGTAACCCAAATGATTATACCGACAAGGTCATCCGTATCAGCACAGGTAGTCGCGTAAGCCGAAATGCGCTTTTGTTTGCCTTGGTGGAGAATCTCTACTCGCGCACCACCGCCGATTTTAAACGCGGCAATTTCCGGGTAAAGGGCGATACAGTTGATGTATTTCTGGCCTATGCCGACTTTGCCTACCGCATTGAATTGTTCGGCGATGAGGTGGAGCGTTTAACCGCTATCGACCCTATCAGCGGGCATACCATCGATAAGTTCGAAGACATCGCCATCTTCCCGGCGAACAACTATGTAACCCCTAAAAATAGAATGACTGAAACCATGTTCCAGATACAGGAAGACATGGTGAAACAAGCGGAATATTTCAAATCCGTAGGTCGCTTTATTGAGGCAAAACGTATTGAGGACCGGGTAACTTTTGACCTCGAAATGATAAGGGAACTGGGTTATTGTAGCGGTATCGAAAACTATTCGCGTTATCTCGATCAACGAAACCCTGGCGAGCGCCCCTTCTGCCTGCTCGATTATTTCCCTAAAGATTATCTGATGGTGATAGATGAAAGTCACCAGACCATGCCCCAACTGCGTGCCATGTATGGCGGTGACCGCAGCCGTAAACTCACCTTGGTTGAACATGGTTTCCGACTCCCCGCCGCCATGGACAACCGTCCTTTGAAGTTCGAAGAGTTCGAAACGATGATGGAGCAAATCATTTATGTAACAGCTACACCCGGCGATTACGAGCTTCAAAAAAGTGGTGGTGTAGTCGTAGAACAATTGATCCGTCCTACTGGTCTGCTCGACCCAATTATTGAAGTCAGACCCGTCGGCACCCAAGTAGATGACTTGCTCCACGAAGCTCAAATCCGCATTGAGCGAAAGGAGCGGGTATTGGTAACTACACTCACCAAACGTATGGCAGAGGAGTTGAGTAAATATATGACCGGTGTAGGCATCAAATGCCGCTATATCCACAGCGAGATAGACACACTCGACCGCGTTGAAATACTACGTGACCTCCGTCTAGGCCTATTCGATGTGCTTATCGGTGTTAATCTACTTCGGGAAGGCCTGGATTTACCAGAAGTATCATTGGTGGCTATATTGGATGCCGATAAAGAGGGCTTTTTGCGCAGCGATCGTTCACTCACGCAAACTGCTGGTAGAGCCGCCCGAAATGTGGATGGCCGCGTGATTTTTTACGCCGATAAAATCACCAATTCTATGCGCCGGACCATGGATGAAACCACCCGTAGACGGGCAAAACAGATGGCCTACAACGAAGAACACGGCATCACACCCAGAGGCATCTTCAAAACTCGGGAAGAAATCATCAAACAAAGCGCTGTACTCGATATCCGAGGCAAAGGTGAGGGCAAAAAAGGACGATATTATATAGAGGAAGAGGTTCTTCCTATGGTCGCTGATCCAATAGTTGCGTATTTGTCGGCCGATAAGCTGCAAAAACTGCTCAATGAGACCAAACGTAAAATGGATAAATCGGCTAAAGAACTCGATTTTATGGAAGCTGCACGCCTCCGTGACGAGATGTTTTTGTACGATGCCCGCCTGAAAGATTTAAAGGGTAACTCCTAAATCACAAAGTCAGCGAAAGGCCCACCGACCAAGGACGTACGTTCCGATACACAGCTGAGCCGCCAAATAACTCGGTAAGTCCATAATAACCACTAACCGCCATACGATGGTAACCGATACGGCCATTAAGCCCTGGCCTCCAATCGATTAGCGCCAGATTAGATGCATCGCCAGACACAATGTTTACCAAACGACCCTGTACCCATTTGTGACGAAAACCGATTACATAGCCAAAGTTAAAGCCAGCAACGAACTTAAAGGGTTTAAGATTTCCCTTTGGTTTGGTAGTAAAGCGTATTTCAACAGGTAATTCCAGCGTGGTTACAACATGTTTATTTTTGAAGCTGGTCGTATCGGGATATAAGCCGTTTGTCACCGTCCAGTCTTGTATATTGGTAAAATAATGGCGGTTAGACATGCCTAAACCTGCTGCCAAGCTCCAGTTACTCTGTGGGCCAAATTTAAGATTACCTAAAATACTCAGCGAGAGGCCGCCAGAGCGCCCTTCCTTAAAGTCGACCGGAGCACCGGGTAAACCTTGCAGAAAATCGGCATGATAGGTAAGTATGATCCCTTCGAGCTCTGGATTCCGACTGGGTTTTTTTTCTACTACTTGCTGCGTTAGGCCAATTAATGGCCAACAGCAACACAAGAGTAAAAAAAATAAAGTCCGGCTCATTCGTTTCTTTTTGTAAAAGTGCGCAATTCTATCAAAAAGCACATAAAAAAAGCCGCTCGAAAGCGGCTTAATTCAGTGCTTAATTCAGTGCTTAAAATTAGGCGGGAACCATGACAATTTCATAGGCTGTGCTATCCTCCGTCCAAGTCATTTTAAACGTGGTAGTGGATAAGGTAACGACGCTTCCGGTGAACTCATCCACCGTACCTTTATCCATTAAAATACGGGTCTCATCCGCATTAAACTCCCAAGAGCCCGTGGAATTGGAGCCAAAACCTACTGATGTATAGGTTCCATTCGCATTAAAAGTCAAACGAACGCTAGCCAAAGACGGGTCGCTAATCAGCTGACCATCTTCATAAAATTCACTGATTTTCCAGGTTTTAGCTAACAACTCCGTTTTTGTAGGAGCAGGATCTTCCTTTTTACAAGAGGTTAGACTAATTCCAGCTACAGCCAGAAAGAGAATGAGAAATTTGACTTTAGACATTTTTTAAGTTTTGGTTCCATCTAAGAAAGTAACAACTTTTGAAATTAAAAAGCACTTGTTTAAAAATACCGGAAACAGGGTAGTAGACACAGTGCATCCTAACCCATTTTAGGCTTGCCACAACTTTGCAAGTAACTCATTTACAAGCCTCTTTAAGTCTCTCCAGTATGCCAAAATTCGTTTCTGTTGCCATAATATCGATTCAAAATAGCGACGAACCTAGTTGCATACACGCACTACAGGCACCCTTTGCTTAATGCCCGCTAATAAACCGGCAGGGGTTTCGGCCGGGCTCAACCCATGTCAGATTTTTCAAAAAAATAAAATGGAATGTCGCTGCATTTCAGTTTACTTGTTCATAAGTAGTCGAGCATACCATATATGCAGCTTAATATGTAAATTGGCTAAATACGTTCTTCAACTAATACCAGCGAAGTGGAAAAAAAATACAAAACTTTCGAGTTGTTTTACCCCTATTACCTTAGCGAACACAGCAAAAGCAGCACCAGAACACTGCATTTTATAGGTACCACCTTGTTTTTCGTCTTGCTCCTCACGGGTCTCATCCGTGGCGAATGGTATTATTTCGCGCTATTACCGGTCATTGGCTACGGCTTCGCATGGGTGGGGCACTTTTTTTTCGAGAAAAACAAGCCGGCTACTTTTACTTACCCCCTTTGGAGTTTAGCCGCTGACTTTAAAATGTATTTCGACTGGTTAGGAGGTAGACTAGCCGCTAAGTTGAAATCTGCTGGTGCACATGAATAATTTTCTATTACCCGCATCTTTCGAGCAACTCGGCGAGCACCATCAATTTAAAGCAGGCACGGAACTCCTTCACGAAGGCCAGTACATAAAGGTATTGCCGTTGGTCCAAAAGGGTAGTTTGCAGGTATCTACCCGTTTTGATGACCGGGAATTGCTGCTCTACTACATTGAGCCGGGCGAAAGCTGCGTAATGTCTTTTGCAGCCGTTTTGCAACAACAGCCTAGCCGGGTGTATGCGGTTTGTGAAACAGATTGCGACATCCTACTTCTGCCTGCCGCCCTGGTAGTAGAGCACATCAAACAGGATCAAAAACTCAACGACTACTTCTTCCAGCTGTATAATCAACGTTATACTGCGTTACTTGATACCATCCACCAACTCATCTTCAATAAATTGGATCAACGTTTATTGGAGCAACTACGTGCGAAACAAAAACGTACTGGCCTAAACCCCGCTCTCATTACCCACCGTCAATTAGCGCAAGAATTAGGAACGGCACGGGAAGTTGTGACCAGATTAATTAAAAAGCTGGAAGCAGAAGGTGTTCTCGCGCAAACCGAAAACGGGATTACTTTGCTGAAATAAAATAGTTTCACCCCGGTGACTTTCGTCACCAGTTCAGACGGCTATTATGTGCACTTTTGAAGTATGAAGTCTGAGACTTATAAAAAAGCACTAAAAGTCATCGGCATTTGCGCGCTCTGTTTTAGTCTCTTTTATGGGTTAGCTTTACTAATTCAATCTTAAATCTTTAAACCATAATAAGATGAAAAAGAATGTAGGAAACACCGATCGAATCATTCGTTTAATGATCGCAGCATTGTTTATTGTTCTTTATTTCACCGGAACGGTGAGCGGCACATTGGGACTTGTACTCATGATAGCCGCTGTAATATTTGCAGCAACATCGCTGATAAGTTTTTGTCCGATGTATGCCTTATTCGGCATGAACACCTGCTCGGTTGCAAAAAAGTGAGTCAGTTAAAAAAAACAAAGCCCCGAAGTAGTACTTCGGGGCTTTGTTTTTTAATGGGTAATAATTACGGCAGGGTGATGGTTCTGGTCGTGCCGTTTACGGTTACTGTTGCTTGATTATCGCAAGTGCCATTGCCATAGTCGATGGTCCTAGAAGGACGGCCACTCCGGCTAATGGTCACATTACCACTGGTTAGCCACTGGCAACTTACTTCACGACGTAAAGGCGTATTGATTACCCGATTAAAGGTAAAGCTACCCTGACTGCCACTTGACATACCCCGAATCAGAAATACGTCATCTAAACGAACATTCGGTGTATTAAAGCCGGCAAAAAACTCAACGGTATCTGTCTCTACCCGATTCATGCTTCCACCACGTGGAAATGAAATCGTAATATTGGCAGTACGCATGCGTGCTGGATTGCTCGTTCCTGGATAGGTACCATTAGTAAAAGTACGTATACCCGAAATCTGATGGTCGTTTACGAAATAATTTGAGTGATTGATTGTCATCACACTACCCGGTTGGTTTGGGCGGCCGGTATACGTGATGAGTACGATACCCCTCCGAAAACGTCCATCGCGACAACGGCAATTGACACTACCATAATCCAAGGTTATTAACCGTGGGGTAACCGTTGTGTCGTGCGTAACTGTAAGACAAGGAGATGGGGGGAAATTGAGATTTTCTGCA
>JBDNIH010000340.1:0-1718 GCA_041688385.1 Bacteroidia bacterium | reverse complement strand
TCAACCGACGAATGACGCGTAACATTTTAAGTTCATCGGCATAAGTTAGTCCATAGCCACTTTTGATTTCGATAGCAGCTGTACCGGCTTGCATAACCTCCTCTACGCGGGTGGCGGCCTGTTCAAAGAGCTCCTCTTCGGCTGTTTGCTGTAATCGTGCGGCAGAATTAACGATGCCCCCTCCTCTAGCAGCTATTTCGGCATAACTCAGCCCTTTAATTTTATCTACAAACTCGCGTTCACGACTACCGGCAAACACGATATGGGTATGTGGATCGCAAAAAGCAGGAAAAACATATCCACCTGCTGCGTCAATAACTTTATCAGCACGTTCTGGTGCTTCGGCCATAGGCCCGTAGCCGACAATTTCATCACCTATTATCATCAAATAGGCATTTTCTAGCTCGGGCCAAATGGCCATATCTACGCCCGCTTTGTGGGTAGGCGGAGCGGAATACACCTGGCCTAGTCGGCCAATATTTGTAATAAGTAAAGATACCATAAGCGCAAAAAATAGGAGGGTCTGAAAAAGTCATGCCCTCGTACGAAAATAGTAAAAAACTGACTTACTGCCCTTGCGACATCGAATAACCAGGCAAATTATCGAAATAATAGAGGTTTTCAGTTTTAACAAAATCGTAACCCAATGCCTCAAAGCGTTGGAGTAAGTTCAAAATGGTCGTATGTGATACACCAGCTTCTTTATCTGTTGCCTCAAAACGGCAACGCCAATGGTCGCTGCAAAAAGTTTCTGGACGACCATTGGGCCATACTTTTACACCACGGTTGGATATTCCATCGAGTAGCAAGCCGGGTTCAACAATTTCAGAAATAGCGCTACCCAATTCGTTGGCATTGCCCTTTTTCCAGTCTAAAAACACATCCACTCCCATCAGCTTTTTCTTCTCTATTGAGTAGCTCAACTGCCATTCAGATGGATTGATGCGGTTGATATTGTCTGCAAACTTAACAATTGGCATTTTCTCAGGGTTTTTGCCTAGACGTTTGATGAGCTCATCTGCAAATTCCCGTGTGCCTACCAAACGTTTGCTCAAGCCGTCTTTGTAGATATCGGCTGTATGCAAACCCTCTTCGATGGTGCCTAACCAAGCATTCTGGATTAATCCTGCAATTTTAGGTTGGTTGATATGAACCAACATCATCACCGCCGATAATAACAAACCTGAAGGATTAGCAATGTCTCTGCCCGCAATCGTAGGAGCTGAGCCATGAATGGCTTCGAACATGGCACCTTGGTCTCCGATATTGGAAGAGCCACCAATGCCGACTGAACCTGAAATCTGAGCAGCGATGTCTGAAAGAATATCGCCATAGAGATTGAGGGTAACGATAACATCGAACATTTCTGGGCTATCGGCCAATCTTGCGGCACCAATGTCGATGATAATGCTGTCGGCGTAAATTTCAGGATATTCCTCGGCGATTTTGTCAAAAATACGGTGAAAAACGCCATCGGTGAGCTTCATGATGTTGTCTTTCACAAAACAGGTCACCTTTTTGCGGCGGTTATTGCGGGCGTATTCAAAAGCGTAACGTATAATTTTTTCAGAGCCGGGTTCTGATATCAGCTTTAAACACTGGTAAACTTGGTTGGTCTGACGGTATTCAATTCCTGCGTATAAATCCTCTTCATTTTCGCGGATAATAACCACGTCCATATTCGGAAAACGGGTAAAAACATATGGATCGTAGGCCAC
>JBDNIH010000339.1:0-3702 GCA_041688385.1 Bacteroidia bacterium | reverse complement strand
CAGGAAAGGCTAAAGACAAAGTAATCATCGCTGCTGCCGGCGACGGAACTGCTGCCGGCAACGGAGCTGCTGCCGGCGACGGAGCTGCTGCCGGCGACGGAGCTGCTGAAGGCGAAGGCGAAAAGCCACAGGTATCACCACAGTAAAAGCTGGCAATAAAGTAACATTAAAGTAATGCAGATGGAAAGCTTCGCGCTACTCACAGCACCTTCAGCTGAGCCGCTAACACTAGCAGAGGCGAAGCTTCATCTGCGTGT
The DNA here is from genome assembly GCA_041688385.1 of Bacteroidia bacterium. Lineage (GTDB taxonomy): Bacteria > Bacteroidota > Bacteroidia > UBA7662 > UBA7662 > UBA7662. The sequence continues at coordinate 3,445 of JBDNIH010000339.1, read as the reverse complement.
ATCGCACAATGCAGAGGATACGCTTATTGCCGCGCTCATCAAGGCTTCGCGCATGGCTGCCGAGTCGTATACCAACCGCCAGCTTATGCCGGCAACTTGGGTATTTAGGTGCGATGAATTTCCAGATAGCCGAACCATTGCAATTAATCGTTGCCCAGTATCGGCGGTTAATAGCGTGAAATACTTTGATGCCAACAACGCTGAACAAACACTTAACGCCGATAAGTACATTGTTGATTTATTTAGCGAACCGTTTCGGGTGGTGTTAAAGGCTACTCATAGCTGGCCATTTAGTTACGACCGCCCTGCTGCGGTGAGCATTGAATTTACTGCCGGGTACGAATCAGTAGCGATGGTACCCGACGCCATTAAATCAGCTATGCTGCTTACCATTGGCCACTTGTACGAGCACCGCGAAGCTGTAGTGGAGGGCATTGCTGTGCATGAGTTACCCCTTGGTGTTTCGGCACTTTTAGATCCACACAAAGTTTATCGCTTCAGGTAGTATGCGTATTGGCCGGCTCGATAAGATAGTAGGTGTAAGGGCGCTGGTAACCAGCCGCTCTACTAGCGGTGCGGTAAATACTTCGCTGGCTACTGCCGTAGATACGTGGGCACAGGTTACCTATCCTAGCGGTGCTGAGCGTATTGAGAACGACAAACTTACCGCTGTAAGTACCGCCTACTTCATTATGCGCTATCAGGCTTTGCCGCTTACTAGCGTGGTGTTGTATAACGGCCTAGCGTATGAGGTTGTGCATGTGGATATACATGGCCGTCAGGAGTATTTGCGCGTAAAAACGGAGTTAAAGCAATGAGTTCTAATTTAACTATAGAGCTCAAGGGCTTGCCCGAAATGCAGCGTGCATTTGACCAGTTAGGTAAAACGCTTACTGCTGCAAAAATTCGCCAGGCGCTCATGCCTGGTGCTCGCATTATACGTGATGGCATTAAGGGCGAGGTGAAAGTGGGTAGCCGGGTGCATTACCTGTACCCAAATGCTGGCGGCAATAAAAAAAAAGGAAATGGTAAGGGTAAGCCAACACGCATGTTTAGGCCCGGAAACCTAAAGCGAAGCATTGGTATTAAAAGCAAAAAGGGATTGGCCTATCTGGCTATTGGCCCACGTAAAGGTGGCAGCAAAGGTGCTGATGGCTACTACGCTTACATGCTTGAGTACGGCACGGCAACCATGTCTGCTCAGCCATTTATGCGCCCCGGCTTTGAAAAGAGTAAGGCGGCAGCTGAGGCGGCCATCTTCAAAAAAATGGAAGATATCATTTACACCGAATCAAAACGCATACTAGGATGACCGATGTAGGACCTGCAATATATGAGCTGCTCACCACCAATACCTTGGTGCGTGCGTATTGCGATACGCGGGTGTACCCACAGCTGCGTAAGCAGGGCGATGCCGGTGATACAGTAGTGTATGAGCTCATCTTTAACGATCCCCAAGATACCGCCAGCGGACCAAGTACGCTGGATGTAATTCAATACCAGATTAAAAGCATCAGCGCAAACAGAGACAGGATGCAAGAGCTACGGGAAAGCATACGCTATACCCTAGAGCGCTTAAATGCTACCGTTGCTGGCGTAAATGTTCAAAGCATTCGGCTCATTGACCAGCGCGAAGATTTTGATAACGAATCCAAGGAGTTCTACACTACCGATGATTACAGTTTTCGTGTCATCCGTAGCAATTATACTGATCAAAGCATTAGCCCATACCAATATCGCCAGCGTGTTGAAACTGCAGGTGGTGAAGTGGAAGGTTTCGACTTATTAAAACAGGAATTAATCTCTTAATAAAATATACTTATGGCAATTTTAAACGGATCAGCAGTGCTGATGGTAATCGCGGGTGAAGATGTTGCGCACTCCAATAATGTAAGCTTCGACTTGTCGGCTGCAGAGGTGGAGAAAACCACTAAATCAAGCGCCGGTAACAAGGGTGTGCGCCCAGGGACTATCAGCGGTACGGCCAAAGTTGGTGGCTTTACCTGCTTTGATGGCGCTGGTAATGGTTCTTATGATGTAACCAACTTAGAAGCAATTCGAAGTGGCCGCACCAAGGTTCTAATTCAAATTGGAGTAGGCACCAAGGTATTATCTGCTCAGGCCTACATGACAGACTTCGCAATTGTAGCAGGCGTAGAGGACAATTTAACGTTCGACGCTTCATTCAAATTCACCGGAGCAATAACTTTTGCATCTTAAAATTTTAAAATATTATGGCAAGGACACCTGACATTATTAACGCCAGCAAATTTGGCCTTTTTATCGACCCCACAACTCCAGCACTTCTTACCGACAGGCTGGAGCTGAATGTAAACTTTAAGCAAGATCTCAGAGACATTACTACGGCTGACTCCCTAGGCTTCGAAGAGAGTGCTGAAGGATTGCGCTCTACAGAGATTAGCGGCTCAGTAGATGTTGACATGGCTTCGGCCAATAACCTAGATGATTTGATGGCCGCTTTTCTGGCTAAAACCCTCCTCTTAGGTGAGGTTAAAACAGCTAATGCCGATGATCCGGAATGGGCATTTAGCTGCTACCTTTTCCAGCTATCAATAACCACCGGCGTGGAAGATACGGTTAAGGCCAACTTCACGCTAAAGGTAGATGGCGCAATCACCTATACCCCTCCTGCCGTATGATACAGAATATTACTATCGGAGGTAAAGAGCGCCCTATCCGTATTGGTATGGCAGCGCTCGCGCAATTTGAGCAGCAAACCGGCGAAAGCTTTATTAAAGGCTTTAAGCTTGATGCGTTTAAGCTCTACGACCTGGCACTACTCATTAGGCTGGGATTAATATCCGGAGCCCGCCAGCACAATGATGCAGCTGCTGTTGAAGAGGTCCCGGATGTAGATGGTGTGCTCGACTGGATGGACGATGCTGGTGATATCGCCACGTTTGTTACAGTAATAGCCAGCCAGCTGCAGTCTATTGCCGGAAAAGCAAAGGAGGGTGTTGCTGAAAAAAACGTAAAGGGGCCGAAGAAGTAGGCCCCCAGAGCTGGGATGATTTACTCATCAACGCATACGAGCTAGGGATAGCGGCTGAGCAGTTTTGGTTCATGACGCCGTACGAATTGTCGGCCGCTTCCCATGCCGTACAACGCACACTTACCAGCAAGCTTCGTGCAGAATGGGAGTTAATGCGGTGGCAAACCTGGCACCTCATTAACATTCAGTTATCAAAGAACGACAAGTACACAACGCCCAAGGATATGCAGCGCTTTCCCTGGGAAGGCATTGCAGACAAGCCTGCTACAGGGCGATTAATAAGCATCGAACAATATAAAAAAATCTAGTCATGTCAAGGAAATTAGATGTACGTGTAGGCGCCAATATTACCGAGTACCAGCGCAAGATGCAGCAGGTGCAGCGCGAGTTTTCAAGCCTCGGAAATCAGCTCAGCAGCATTTCTAATACCAT
>JBDNIH010000092.1:0-1045 GCA_041688385.1 Bacteroidia bacterium | reverse complement strand
TGCCCGAGCTTTTTGCGGTGACAGACTATGAGCGATTGTTTAAGGAGGCAGCTTATAAGCCGAAATAATGTGTTCAGATGACCTTACGCGGGGGTCGCTTTGGTGAAGGTGCTGCTGAACATCATTCGTTTGTTTATCACTATAAAGCACTAAGATTCTACTGGTGCTTCTTCCTGAAAAAAGGTTGACCGTTTTACAACGTTCATATTAGCGCATGCATACATTCGCATCCACAGGAGCAGGTTTTGTTAGAGAACTACAGTTCCCTGTTTACATCCCACTGTTCTAAATAATCGGCGACACGACGGACAAACATGCCTCCCAAAGCACCATCTACCACACGGTGGTCGTAGCTGTGCGAAAGGAACATCATTTGGCGGATGCCGATAAAGTCACCTTCGGGGGTTTCGATAACCGCTGGCTTTTTACGAATGGCGCCAACAGCTAAAATCGCTACCTGAGGCTGTGGAATGATAGGCGTTCCGAATACATTACCGAATGTACCGACGTTCGAAACGGTATAAGTACCCCCCTGAATTTCGTCGGGTTTAAGTTTGTTTTTGCGGGCACGGTCGGCGAGATCGTTGACCCGTTTGGCCAGACCAGCCAAATTATATTGGTCGGCATTGTGTATGACCGGCACAATGAGGTTACCACTTGGCAAAGCTGCAGCCATACCTATATTGATATCCTTTTTAACAATAAGGTTATTGCCATCTACCGAAATATTAATCATCGGATAGTCTTTGATGGCACGAACAATACACTCAATAAATATGGGTGTAAAGGTCAGTTTTTCATTGTATCGTTTTTCGAACTCCTTTTTCATTCGCTCGCGCCAGTTCACCACATTGGTGAGATCGGCTTCAACGAAAGAGGTAACGTGGGCAGAAATACGTTTTGATGCCAACATATTTTCGGCTATCATCTTACGCATGCGGTCCATTTCAATGATTTCTGTATTGCCGCTTACACTCACCGCTGGTGTTACCGCTGCCGGAGCAGGGGCCTCCGCAGGTGCAACTGAAGCGGCAGTGCTAGGAGC
>JBDNIH010000091.1:0-2768 GCA_041688385.1 Bacteroidia bacterium | reverse complement strand
TGCTCAATCATACGAATGAGCTGCTTGCGGTAAGCTGTGGGCATCCAGTCGCGCGGTTCAATTTTTTCGCCGCGGTCGATACGGGCCTGAAAGTCAGCCAGCATTTTTGGGTCGTCCTGAACTACGTCCTGGGTTTTTTTTGCATCACTATCGTGGATATATCCTCCTCCGTACATGGTTTTGGGATTTAATTGTTTTTTTGAATTCCGTTGATGAACAATTCTGCCTGGTGTGCGGCGATTTCGTAAGCTTTGAGGCTACCGTCGGGGCGGTACCAGTCGTATAACCAGTTGAGTGATGAAAGCAGGCCTAATACCGACAGTTTTTCATCGGCAGCCCTGAAATGCCCATTTGTGATTCCCTCGCGGATAATATTGGCGAAATAGCCTTCATATTCGTCACGCATATTGCGGAACACACTTAAATCGGGCTCACTCAGATGCCGCCACTCGTGCTGAAAAACGGCCGATGCATCGCGATGGGTGGTGATTACGGCGACATGTTTTTCGATGGCGAGGCGAAGTTTAACGGGTGGTGCCAAATGTAAACTTTCTACTTCGTTGCGGGCCTGAAAAAAGGATTCAGCCATATCGAAACAGATACGGTGAAGTAACTCTTCTTTGGAGCGTACGTGGTTGTATAAGCTGGCAGCTTCAATTCCTATGGCCGAAGCCAAATCGCGCATGGAGGTGGCGGCATAACCCCGCTCCCGAAAAAGCCGTGTGGCCTTTTCTGCGATTTGTATTTTGCGCTCTGATGGAAGTAATATCACTTGCTAACTAACGTACGTTAGCAAAGATAGTTTTTCAGTCCGATAAAAAAAACAAGTACGTGAGATGCCTGCTAACTGCAGCGACTTATATTCGGTTATTGGGAGAAAGATAATGACCAAACATGCTTATCAAACAGCCGATTTGTTACCTGTTATTGGTGGTGAAAATGAGCCATTGGCGTCGGCGGATTTTTTTCGCTTCGAGCGCCTTGAGGGCGGGGTTCGCTCCGGACATGGTATGGACCGCAGCGCCCACCGCCACACTTTTTGTGAGCTGTTTTTGTTCGAAAGCGGAAGCGGACACCACGAAATCGATTTTGAACGTTACCCAATCCATGCAGGCAGTTTACACTGGGTACAAGCCAACCAACTGCACTACTTGGTGCGTGATGCGGCTTGCAGTGGCTGGGTAATTGGATTTTCAGCAGGGCTTTTTGCCGATGCGGGCGACGGAGCTTGGTTTGCCGGATTGCGTCTCAACCAACTGGGAACAACACATCCTGCCGTGATAACGGCTTCGGAGGGTTTTGAACTGGAAATCAGACAGCAATTTGAAGCTATTGGCCGGGGTAAAGAAACTGGTCAAAACAAAAGCTTACAGTATGCCCGACTGCGGCTGCTGCTGCTGTTAACTCAGGCTGCCGGTTCTTCCATAATCCCCGACCCGGCGGCTATGCCCTCACTAAATCAAGCGCGTTACCAGCAGTTTATGGCATTGGTCGACCGCCACTACCTCCACGAACAAAATATATCTTTTTATAGCCAAACGCTCAATTGTAGTCCGGAGCAGCTACGCGAAAGTTGCCGTAAATTAACTGGCAAAAGTCCCCAGGAGTTGCTCCACCAGCGCCGCTTGCTCGAAGCGAAACGTTTGTTGTTGCATTCTTCGGTGGCTGTAAAGGAAATTGCTTTTGCCTTAGGCTTCGTTGACCCGGCTTATTTCGGGCGGTTTTTTCGTCGCCTCAGCGGTCGTAGCCCAGAGCAATTTAGGCTCGAGATTCGCGAAAAGTACCAGTGAAATTCGCTTGAATGCCATTGTGTTCATTATTTCCAGTCGAAATTTGTTGAAAAATACCATGATTATGAACAGGAAGAAGGGAATATTGCTACTCAGCATTCTATTTACCACCGGGATAGTGTACAGCATGCAAAACGGCGCACTCAATATGACAGGAGCTCCAGGCGAATTGAATTGTACGGCTTGCCACAGCCAAACGCTTGTTAATAGTGATCCTGCAGGTCAGCTGACTATCTCAGTACCGGGGAGTAATGGTTTTTATGCGCCTGGCGCGACCTATACTGTGGTTGTCCAGCTTAATTACACCGGTCGACCACGTTTTGGTTTTGCGGTAGCGGCCCGTCGTGCGGGAACGGAGTTTGTTTCTGTGGGTACTTTTTCAGGTAGCCCGGCCCTTGGCTTGCAGATCACCGATTATGTCACCCATACTTTGGCCACCATACAGGGTAATGGTAGCAGGGAGTGGCGTTTCGACTGGACTGCCCCCACCACATCTGTGGGGAAAATTACCCTTTATGTCGCAGGGGTTGCGGCCAATGGCGATGCAGAAGCTACGGGTGATCGGGTATACACGCAGTCGGTAGATTTATTTCCAGCCGCTACTTCAGTCAAAAAAGAGAGTCTAAAGCAGATAAGCAGCGTTTACCCGAATCCAGTTACGGATAAGCTGTTTATAAAGCTGGGCTTTGAAGCCGAAACGGTAGTTATACTGGAACTGTGTAACTTAAATGGAGCAGTAGTTCGCCAGGAAACGGTTCAAGCTGTCAAGGGTTTACCCTTAACATTCAATCTGACTGCAGTGCAGCCGGGTGCTTATCTGCTGCGCGTAAGTGTGGAGCAGCAACAGGCTACGCACCGTGTTTTGGTGTATTAATGTTAGGCCGTAGTATTTCGTCTGGGTAAAAATCGTTTTACAACAGGGCCCTCCAAGGGGAACTTAATCCATCCGTTGGCTAAAATAAAAATCGCCCAGAATAC
>JBDNIH010000338.1:0-1149 GCA_041688385.1 Bacteroidia bacterium | reverse complement strand
GATAAAAAAAAGCAAGTCCTTGTAAGAACTTTTTGAATTCGTTTTTGTCAATTATGTTTATCAACCGCCTTAAATTGAACGCAACAAACATCAATCCCACATCGGCACTGGCGCGTTTCATGCTTGGTTTGGTGGTGATGTGATACAAACCCCATTGACGTTTTATAATGCCATAAGGATGCTCTACTATGGCTTGTCTGCGTTTATAGATATTGGGGTTTGCTGCTATGTTGAGCCGGTTTTGATCTCTGTATGCTTGATGTTCGCTGCGCTCGATCTGACGCCCTTCTTTGTTTTTGGTGCACAGCGCAAAGGCCGGACAGGTAAGTCAAGCCTTGGTTTTGTATTGCTTGATGCGGACAATCGTTTTCCCCCTGTCTTTGTTGTACCACGGGCCATTGGTGTTTAATTGTTGCCCTTGTGGACAAGTGTAATTATCTGGTGCCTGGTGGTAAATAAAATGGGCTACGTTGTAGGCAGTGTCGGGAGCAAGTTCTTTCATGAGCCACATTACTTCAATATTGCGTTTGCACTCTTTCTCTAAAACCCGCGATGAACGCAGTTGATTTAAATACCCATACACAAATAGTTTCAGTAAATCTTTGGGGTGATATGCCGGCCGGCCCTCGAAAGTGGTTTTAATTACAAACTTCTATTCATCGAGCTTTATGCCCTCTATAAATAAATCAATGCTGCGAACTTCGTTCTGTTCCTCTATTATCTGGTCCAAATTTTCGGGGAACAATACACTTTGTGTCCTGTTTTTACCCTGTATAAATTGGATGAACAAATATAAACAATACAATTTTTTTAAAATGCTATTCTACTAAAAGTAATAAACAATGTATCGTAGGTTCTTAGACAGTTTTACGGTTTGGAGCTAAAAGAAGTGCGGCTTTGAAACCGAAATGTTTTCTACCGACTCAATATTTATGAGTTGCCGACAAGCTGTACTTTTTTTGCCTACATAAAAATACAAAACTTTCGCGAAGCGACCTTTTGTAGGCAAAAAACTTATACTTCCGCCCGCATTTTTTTTAGGTACTGTTATTGGCTGTGTTTTCTTTCTAGAACTCACTTGACTTTTGAAACGTCTATATACTTAGGTCCTCCGTCTACTGGATACCCTTTAACTTTATGTCCTTTTAT
>JBDNIH010000090.1:0-2848 GCA_041688385.1 Bacteroidia bacterium | reverse complement strand
GGAGCACAACGCAGATGCACCAGCGGGGTAGTTTTAGGGCAACAAAAAAGGGACCGCTTGCGCGGCCCCTAAACCCAACTAAACTAATCCTACGCTACTATCCGCCGGGTAAAACCCTAAACCCTGATTGGCGGTGCAGGTTAGTTATGTATTGAAACAACTCAAAGGTAGAGGTGGTTTCATTCCGGCTTAAAATAATTAGATGAAACCCGCTGATTCTCCGACGAATGCGATTGGACGCTTTAGTTGTCGGCTTCGCTGGCGCCGGAGCGGTCGAGCAACCGGCTATCGATTTGTTTGGTGCCTTTGGCACCCAGTTCCCGCAAGCGTTCGGTTTTGCGGACCAGGTTGTCTTTGCCCTCGGTGAGCTTTTTCATGGTCTCTTCGTAGGTACGTTTAGTGGTGTCGAGCTGACTTCCTACTTTGACGAGGTCGTTGGTGAAGTCGACAAATTTATCGTATAAATTTGCGGCTTGACGGGCGATTTCTTGGGCGTTCTGGTTTTGTTTTTCCTGTTGCCAAAGGCTGGCGATGGTGCGTAAGGTGGCCAATAGGGTTGAGGTGCTCACCAATACAATATTGCGGTCGAAGGCGTCACCGAATAGCTCATTGTCGTGTTGTACGGCAAGATTAAAGGCGGGTTCGATGGGAACAAACAGCAGCACAAAATCGGGACTGCCATGGCCATGCAGTTGTTCGTATTTTTTATCGCTGAGCTGTTTGATATGAGCACGGAGGGAGAGCAAATGCCGCTTTAAAGCCAATTCCCGTTCTCTGTCGTCCACCGCGCTGCTATAACGTTCGTAATCTATGAGCGATACTTTGCTATCGATGATGAGGAATTTCTGGTCGGGGAGCAGTATGGTGATATCGGGTTGTAAGCGGCGGCCTTCTTCGGTAGTAAACGATTCTTGTACGCGGTACTCTTGGTCGCGGGTGAGGCCGCTACGTTCAAGTATCCGTTCCAAAATCACTTCGCCCCAATTGCCTTGGGTTTTGTTTTCGCCTTTCAGGGCTCGGGTGAGATTTCGTGCCTCTTCGCTCATGTTTTGGTTGAGCTCTTTGAGGTTTTTGAGTTCGTTGAAGAGGCTAGCGTGTTTTTCCAGAGATTCTTTGTGGGTAGTATCAACTTTCTGCTCAAAATCTTTCAAACGTTCCCGCAGCGGCGATAATATCAGCTCCATCTGCTGCTGGTTTTGTTCGTTAAAACGTTTGCTTTTGTCTTCGAGCAATTCGTTGGCGATGGCCTTAAATTCCAGGGTGAATTTCTCCCGTATTTCGGCCATTTCTTGCTGTTGGTTGGCCAGTTTTTCTTGTTGGAAACGGAGATTGGCTTCGAGTGTGCTGTTGGTGCTGTTGAGCGCCATAAGCTGTTGCTCTCGCTGCCGTTGATCGGCATCGAGTTTGCTTTTTTCGACTTCGAGTGTATTGATGCGGCTTTCGGCGATGCCTTTTTGGGTGAGCAGTTGTTGTAATTCAGCCGCTTGCGGGAAGGGCCTGGCTTTGAGATACAGCCAGCTAAGCACTACACCTATCGCCAAACCAGCGGTTAGTGGCAGCCATTCCATCAGCGGAATAAATAAATTTGGCCCGACTTATAGGTGAACACGCGTTCCACATTGGTGAAATAGCGTACTACATATTGGTAGTACCCTTCTTCTGAATTCACCCCATTGTAGGTGCCGTCCCAGCCTGCATTCACATCGCTGGAATAAAAAAGCTGCTGTCCCCAACGGTTGTATATGATGAATTCATAGCCCTGATCTACCGAAGTAGTTGCGGGTTGGAAAATATCGTTTAAGCCGTCCTTATTTGGTGTAAAGGCCGAAGGCACATCTACCCGGGTTGGACAGAGCCGTTGCACGGGAATGGTATCAAACACCGTACAACCTGCTGCTGTGGTGATGGCCACGGCATAGGTGCCGGTATCGAGAACGGTAATGCTGGCCGTGGTTTCACCCGTCGACCAAATAAAGGCCACGCCAAAAGCAGAAGCGTCAATAATTAGGGGTTCCACCTCGGGACACATAAAGGTGTCATTCATCACATTCACTGTCGTAATGCTATCGCGGAACACGATAATAGTATCGGTATCTACACAGCCACGGAAGCTGGCTGTGACATAAAAAGTATCTGGCAAGGTTACCGTGATGGTTTGGGTGGTCGCACCCGTCGACCAGAGATACGTTGCCCCAGGATTTTCGGCATCCAGCTCGATGCTCGAGCCAAAGCACAACAATTGATCTGGTCCTAAGTCTACCTCTACTGGGCTGGTATTCACCTGCACATAAACGCTGTCTTCGCCATCGCAGCTGCCATTGTTTACAAAGAGGCGGTGCCAGCCTGTTGTGGTGGCTGCAAAATTGGGCAGGGTATCGTTGGGCGAAGGTATCCAAGCACCTGGGCTGCCGGTAAACCATTGGTAATTGCCCTGACCGAGATTGGAGCCGATAAAGGCGGTATCATTCAAACAAACGAATGCGGTATCGTTGCCTAAGTTTACGGGCAAATTGATGCCGATGGTGACTGTTTTGGTGATGGAGTCGCTCACGCCACAACCCCGATCGACCACAAGTTTTACGCTGTAGGTGCCTGCAGCGGGATATACGTGACTCGGGTGGCGCAATGTAGAGGTAGCTGTTCCGGCATTGGCCAAGTTAAAATCCCAGCGCCAGCTGATGGCGTTGCTGAGCGATGAATCGCGGAACTGCATGGGGTTACCAATACACACAAAATCGTTGGTGAAATTGGCCACAAAAGGCAGGCTAAATTCGTTGTCGATGAAGTTGGGCAGCCCCTGGCGGGTGGTCGCACTCGGAATTTGCAGTACGCTGTCGACATAATTTGC
>JBDNIH010000089.1:0-2184 GCA_041688385.1 Bacteroidia bacterium | reverse complement strand
TGCTTTTGAAGCCTATCGCATACTTAAAAAATTGATAGCCAGTGGGCATGAATTAGGGTATCATTCTGAAATAGTGGACCAAGCGGCCATCTGGGGTGAAGATCCTGCAGCCTGTCTGTCAAGGGATATTCAGACGATGGATACAATGTTTGGCATTAAAATTAAAGGTGTAGCTAGCCATGGTGGCTCAACAGGTTTAAACAACCTGGATTTCTGGAAGGAAAAAAAGGCAGTTGATTACGGGCTTCTTTATGAAGCCTATGACAAAGAACCGAGATTTAACCTCTTTCAGGAAGCTTTTTACATTTCGGATAGTGAATGGACCAGATGGAAGTGTTATGATAAGGGTAAGCTGGTTGCCGGAGACAATCGAACGCCCTCTGAGCATCTTGCCGATAATCATGAACTCATACATTTGCTTATCCATCCAGATACCTATTATTTCCATCACATTTACGAGTGAGTCTTCTTCCTAAACTAAAAATCAGTCCCTTACCTTTTGAGGACAAATTAATAGTTGATGCTTTTCGTGCTAATCAACTTGTAACGGGACCACATATTGACCTATTCGAAAAGGGGCTGGCAGATGTTTTCCATTTCACCTACGCCAATACGGTTTCCAGTGGTTTTGCAGGGTTGTTTCTAGCCTTAAAAAGTCTGAAATTGAAAAGTGCACGGGTTGTAGTTCCGGCTGTTTCAACTTGCCAGGCCATAACCAATGCTGTTTTGGCTAATGGTTTTGAGGTTGTTTTCTGTGCTATTGATCCTAATCATTTAAGTTTGGCAGAGGGCGCCTTGTCCGGTCTTTTTAATGAAAAAGCCTTTGATGTTATTATTGCTCCCAGCCATTTTGGAATTCCAGCACCTATTGCAGCCTATAAAAAATACGGTGTTCCGGTGATAGAGGACGCATGTCAGGCTTTTTATACGCGGACCACGCTTCAATCGCATGCCGACATCATGGTGTTGTCGTTTTACCCCACCAAACAATTTAATTGTATTGAAGGGGGAGCAGTATTGTACAATAGTCAGGATAAGGCGGAAATAATTCAGGATTTAAGGTATTACGACCATCAAACTGGCTTCGATGGTAAGCCCAGATATAATTTTAGAATGGCTAATCTGCATGCCGCGTTTGGCTGCCTTGCGTTGGAGAAATTGGAGGAGGAGCGTAAATGTTTGATAGATAGACGGGATGATTATATAGTAGGGATCAAACATCAAAATCTGCTCCTTGCTGCCCAATGTGAAGCAGCTGTTGTTCCATGGCGATTTTTGATAAAATCCGATGATGCTGAATTATTTGAGCATTTAGCATTAGCTCAAATTCAGACCGGTAGAGAAATGGTCTCTTTACAAGGGCCAGTAGCAATAGATGTCCATTCTGCATGGTTCAACGAATTTCAATCCATTCCATTTTATAGTACACTGAAAGGGGAAGAGCAGAAATTCATCATTCAAATGATAAACGAATGGAATTAGAATTCAGAAAAGCATCATTAAGTGATTTTGAAATAGTTTTTAGTGCTGTTGGTGAATTATTGGACAAACCATTGTTCACCTTGGCTGATTTTGAAGCTTATTGGCAATCGTTACTTAATGGTTCATTGGGAAGATGTGATATTTGGTTAGCAATTAAGGATGACAAGCCATGCGCTTACATTTTAGCCAATTATTTTCCTATTCCGCGTTATCTGGGAGTAGGTATCGAGCTTGAAGAAGTAGTTACTTTGCCTGCCTATCAAAGGAAAGGAATTGGCATGGCGTTTATCCAGTTTCTGGTGGCCCACTACAGCAACGAAAAAGCATGTAGAAAAATAACAGTAAAAACAGATGACCATGTAGGGTCGGGTAAATTATATGCCGATTTGTTTAATTCTACGGATATGCGTTTTTATCAAAAATTTTTGAATAAGGTATAAATGATCATCACTATACATCAACCCGATATGTTGCCCTGGCTGGGCTTATTTAATAAGATTGATAAAGCTGATTTGTGGGTTATACTCGACCATACGACCAATAATCCTCGTGATGCTGCTTTTTGGGGCAGAAGGGTAAAAATTATGGTGAATGGTGAAGGAAAGTGGCTCTCATTACCATTAAAAAGGCCCGAAAAGCCTGGCGTGATTGGTTTACCTATTTATGAGATGGAGTTTAACCCCGCAGAGCCTAAAATTTACC
>JBDNIH010000337.1:0-7314 GCA_041688385.1 Bacteroidia bacterium | reverse complement strand
GGCGGCGGCGGCGGCGGCGGTAGCTTCGGCGGTTTTGGTGGCGGCATGTCGGGCGGAGGTGGCGCCAGCGGAGGTTGGTAAAATTTATAACTATGAAGAAAATTATTGTTTGGGCCTTGTTTATGGCCATTTTCGGTTGGGTTGATGCACAAACCATAGGCTATCAATTGGGTGCACCCGCCAAAGAAAAATTGGATGGACGCTCGGCAAAAATCCTGACCTACGATAAGTCGAACACCCTCGTCTTACTCGAACAAAAGAAAAAGTATAGCCTAGAAGCCTTCGACAATGAATTTACGCACGAAGCTTCGGTCGAAATCAAATTGCCTGTCATTAATAAAGTATCCCATGAGCTGGTCGATGTTTTTGGTGTAGAAGGTAAACTTATCCTCGTTACACGGTTTTATAACAAGACCGAAAATCGCTTGACTATTTATGGCTATAAACTCAATACCGATGGCAGCTACGACAGCGAAGCAGCCATACTCGACGAAGTTGAAGGCAAACCCGGCGAAGAAATCAAAGTCGAACACCGCTTTGAATTGACGACCGACCGCAAACTGTTATTGATGTTACGCGATTTTCCCATTGAAAAGGGCATGGCACCCCGTTTTATGTACAAGATGTGGGACAATATTTTGCGTAATCCCGTGAATCGGATCATGACGATACCGGCTACAAACCAAAAGGTTTACATAAGCCAGATTGTGCCAGACGGATATACCAATCTCTATTTCACCGCGAAAGTAGAAGAGTTGCGCAACCCCAAACGCAGGGTGCCTGAATTGCCTTACCGTTGGACCATCTACAATTTTGATGTTGATGACGACAAATTACTCGAATATCCGATTCAGCTCGGTGATGGTATGTTTGTGTACGAGTCGGCCATTTATCTCGACAAACCGCAAGAGAAAATACATGCAGCCGGATTTTTTGGAACGAGCCAGAAATCAGGCATCAACGGCTGTTATATTACCACCACCGACATCATTACCAACCAGGTGCTGCGTAAAACCACCGAGCCAATGAGCAAAGATTTTGTGGCCATCCACAAAGCCAATCTGCGCAAATTCCGCGATACGAGCATTCCTCGTCGTATTATTAGAGGTGTGGCCGATGTAGTGCCTACAGCCATACTCACCCGCGAAGACGGCAATGTATTCCTCGTTGGCGAGATTACCCGCTCAAACAAAGAAGTGCCCAGCGGTCAAAATCCAGCCAATTACCCGGATGAAAGGAGTAAAATCACCCATTACGTGCAAGGGGTGATTGTAATCAATTTTAACGCACGGGGCAGTATCGACTGGCAAGCAACATTGCCACTAAATCAAGCTACTTTAAATGATCAAGGGGCATCCAATTCTTTTGTAAGGGGTGTTTTGCGGGATAAAATTGCCCTTGTTTACAACGATAATCCAGCGAATGAAGACGTTAATGATCCGGTTAAACAGCTTACTATGGAGAAAACCGGTGGCAAAAACAGCAAAGCTTTAATTGCCTACATAGATAAGTACGGGAAAACAGATGTTGAGCCACTTTTCACCGAAAAAGAAGAAGAAAGTGTGCTACATCCATATTCCAGCTTTCAAATTGCCCGCAATCAGTATTTGGTGCTCGCTAGTAGCCCTAAAGGCTACCGAATTGTCAAATTCACCTATTATTAGTAGGATTTGAAACAAAAAAGGCGCTGTCTCTATAAGACAGCGCCTTTTTTGTTTCCTGTTGACCGCAATTCAAACATCCGGAATTAGTAGGCCACATGCAGTTGTAGGCGTTTCTCGAGTACCTGGGTGCCGCAAAAGTTTGCTTTGAGTACAACCACATAATTGCCCCCCTCTACCAAACGTTCATTTTGTTGATTTATACCATTCCAGCCTATCAACGCATTGGTGGAGCGGAAAACGGTTTGTCCCCAACGGTTAAATACCGTCATTTCGTAATCGGGTTGCGCTTGTTGTAGGGGTTGAAGGACGTCGTTCAGCCCATCGCCATTTGGGGTAATTACGTTGGCTACTTGCCCAAAACATTCACTCACCGTGATGCGCATAGAGTCGCTGGCCTCACAGCCGTACATATCCGTAAGCTGCAAGCGGTATTGTCCGGTTGACGTAGCGGCAAACTCAGGGGTTGTCGCCGTGCCATCGGGTCCGGTCCAGGAAAATGCATTTCCCGGCACATTCGCTTGTAAGATGAGTGCATCGCTTTCGCAAATACAGGTATCTGGAGGCAGCTGCAAATCAGGTTGATCTCTTACCTCGATATAACGGGTCAAGGTATCCATTTGGTTACAGGCGATAGCCGAATTGATAGTTAAACGTATGCTGTACATGCCCGGCTGTGTAAAAACGAATTGTGGATTTTCAAGGGTCGAAATCTGCCCGTCGCTGGTAAGCCAGTTGTAGCCAACAGCCGGATCGATGCGACTGATATTTTGAATTTGTAAATTAACTGGTCGGCACCAAGTGGGGGGCTCTACCCAGCCAAAGTTGGCGCGTATGCCTGTTTCGAGTTCAAAAGCGAGCTTTAAGGCGGCGTTGTTGCAGCGATTGCCACCACGTGTGGGCGACCAGCTGCCGGGGGTGGTTGGTAAATCATCGTTGCCACAACCCGCACAAATGGCCTGATACACAACACCCCGCCGGTCGAAACGACTGGTGCCCCCATCTACATGCTCTTGGCTGCCTGGCCCGCCGTAATAGGTGGCAAAACTCATGGTGAGCATATTGCGAGAAAAGGCGGCGAGATAAAAATCAAAACCATCTGAGGTGGTCTGCAGAGCGTTGTTGGTCAGCGTTAGATTGGTGGGTCCAGCGGTAACCGGATTTTCAATACGCCCTGTCCAGCCCGAGACATAGATATTGTCGCAGATATCAATTAGAAAGGCAGATGGGGAAAGGTCGGGGATGAGGCGTTTGGCACCATAACGCCCCAGCCAATGTAAACTGTCTAAGGTCGCTGAAAACCGCGCCACATACTGTCCGCTGAAACGATCGTTGTAGTTGGTGCCCCGGGTCACGATATTGCTGTCGGTCTGCCCGTTTACATAGATATTACCCAGCTGGTCTACATCGGTAAAAAATAACTGGTCGTAGCCGGCCGAGCCGAGGTAGGAAAGATGTTGTAATGTGCCATTGGCGCTGTTGAGTACGGCCACAACGCCATCTGCACCTCCTGAGGAGGTGTTTTGGTGGGCGGCGACAGTGGCAGGCAGGTTATTACTCAAGGTGCCGCCAACAACAATCAAACGGTTGGCCTGTGCGCGTGCGCCATACAGGGCATCAATATTGTTGCCACCAAAATAGGTCATCCAACGGATGCTCGTCAGGCTTTCTGCAAAGCGTACAATTAAACCATCACTCGCTCCACCGCCAAAAGCAGGCTGCATGGTTCCAGCCGTAGTGGGTAGGTTGTTGTTGTCGGTGAGACTGACAATAAGCACATCGTTATTGTCGGCAATTTGCAAATCGCCACGGTAGTCATCGGCATATTGGTAACGCAACGGTGCGCGACTATTGATGCCGTCATTGCCCGTGCCACCGAGGTAGGTGCTACTCAAAAGCTGGCTGCCATCGGGGCTAAGGCGGCTAACGACAATATCGTAGCTGCCATTGTAACTCGTGTCATAAGCATCCGAGCTGACGGGGTAATTATCGCTTCGGGTCGTGCCCAAGAGGACCAAATCATTGTATCCATTCACATTTAAGCTGTGGGCCTGCTCATCACGGCGCCCACCGAGGTAAGTAGCATACAACAAGCTGCTGCCATCTGGACTAAATTTGAGTATACCGATGTCAACGCGCAAACCCTCACCGGGATCAACAGTATTCCCCACAAAATTTTCTTGATAGGCACCAACTGTGGTGGGGAAACCCACATCAAAAACCGTCCCGGCAGTATAAAAATTACCCACGTTATCGGGGGTGGCTGTGAAGCCGAAATTATTGGCCACAGAACCAGAATAGGTCGAGAAAATTAATACCGGGTCGATCACCAATTGCTGACTTTCATCATAACCTGCTGGAAATACAAAACGAAGTACATTGTTTACCAAAGCGAACTGACAGCTTACAGCTGTTCGTCCAAACAAACCCTCGGTGAAGGCTACCGGGGCCAGTTCAACCAATTCGCCGAGCTTGGTGGACATATGCAGTCGCCCGTTTTTTAACATCATTTTTTCCGCGCCACTGTAACGCACACGGATCTGTGTGGGGTCGGCATTTGGCTTCACTACAAAATCAAACTTCAGATTACCTTCTTCTTGTGCCCACAACAGGTCGATGCCAGGATAAATATCCGGCTGGTTCAATTTACTGTAAGCCGATACATTGCTGCGCCATTGGCTTTTTTGGCCAAGAAAAAAATGGTTTTTGACGGGGCCTGAATCTATAGCTTGGGGTTTTACGGCGCGACTGCCCGGAAAATCGAGTTGGATGGCAAATAGGTCGAGGGGTTTATTTTTTTCATGAAACAGCTTGTCGTGCACCACATCGGGTTGGTACAGCACAAAATGCGCCCCCGACTCGCCCAGAAATACTTTTAAACCACCAAAAGAGGCTTCATAAGCATGTGGACCTGCCCATTGTCCTTGGTTGGGAACAAAGGGATAATTCAACTGTGCAGCGGGTTTTTCACCCGCCCAAACGCTTGTTGTGAGTCCCAAAAGGAGCAGTAACAAGCGAAAACTTTTTATCATGAGAGCAATTTCCGAAAAAAAATGATGGAATGCAGCCACTTTACACTAAGATTAAACGTCTTTACTGCTGTTAAATAAGGTCAATTTTTAACTTATTGCCTGAGTAAACAGCAGAGTACACTAATTTTGATTGTCACGGAAACCCAACCTACCCCATGCGTAAAGCCTTTTTCGCTGCATTTTTCCTAGTTTCTACGTTTTTGCATGCCCAACAAAACCCCGAAACTTGGACCCTGGCGCGCTGTATAGAACATGCCCAAAAGAACAATATCACCATCAAACAAACGGAGCTCCAGCTCGAAAACAGCAGAGCTGATTTTGATCAGGCACGTGCAAATCGGCTCCCGACGATAAATGCGAACGCAAATTTATCACTGAATACGGGCCGTGTCATTGACCCGTTCACCAATACCTTCGGCGAGCGAACCATTGAGTCGAATCAACTCGGCTTGCAGGCAGGTCTTCCCATCTGGACAGGCCTCCAGATTACCAACAATGTAAAAGCCCAGCGGTATGGTTTTATGGCCAATATGAAGGACTTGGAAGTAACCCGCAACAATATTGGCTTATCGGTGGCTAACTTTTACCTGCAGGTACTTTTAGCGCAGGAGCTTTTGGAGATCGCCGAAGCCCAACTCGAAACCACCCAGGAGCAAGTAGGTAGGACCGAAAAACTGGTGAATGCTGGCGCACTCAGTCTGGATAATTTATTGAACCTGAAAGCACAATTGGGCAACGAAGAGCTCAATGTGATTAACGCCCGTAACAATGTGGTGAATGCCCAAGTGAACCTGGCGCTTTTGTTGCAGTTGCCAGATCCTGAAAATTTCAGGGTAGTGAAGCCGAGTCGCCTAGATATAGGCGTTGTACTTCAGGCCGAAATTGACGGCGTTTATCAAACAGCCCTCGTTAACCAGCCGCAAATACAAGCCGCAGAATTACGCACGCAGCAAGCGCAGTATAGTCTGGCAGCTGCCAAAGGCGGACGCAGTCCACGTTTATCGGCCTTCGCCAATTTAAGTACCCTGTATTCCGATTCGCGTTTGCGTACTGCCGGATTGCCAAGTTTAAACGGGCAAGAAACACCCATTGGCTATGTACAAGGCAACCCCACCCAAATTGTGGTTCAGCCGGGTTTTGATGTCCCTACCGAAATTGTACCCCGTGCTAACCAATTCAACGACAACTTAGGTTACGGCTTTGGCTTCACGCTGACGATACCGATTCTCAATAACTGGCAGGTCAACAACCAGATACAACGTGCCCGCAATGCCCACAGCCTGACTTTACTACAACTCGAAGGGAGCCGCAACCAGTTGTTTACCGATGTGGCAACGTCGGTGACGAATTATCGCGCCGCGGCCACCCGTGTGGAAGCCAACGAAAGGAATGTAAAGGCCCAGAACGAAAGCTATAAATTCAGTGAATTGCGCTTTAATGAAGGAATGATGAATGCTGTAGATTATCTTAACGCCAAGAACCGGGCGCAAATAGCAGCATCAAATTTGCTTCAATCGCGATTTGAATTGCTTTTTAGGGCAAAAATTTTAGATTTTTACCTCGGCAAACCAATAGTGCTTAACTGATATGGCCAAACTTAAAAAACTCAAACCACTCCATTATCTTCTAATAGGAGTGGTTTTATTATTTGTATTTGCGCTCATCGGCAAAAAGGCCGGTTGGATTGGCAAAGGCGAATTCACTAAAGTAGTAGTAGAAAAAGCCGAGAAGCGGACAATCATCGAGACGGTCCTCGCAAACGGTAAAATACAACCCGAAACGGAAGTCAAACTTTCGTCGGAGATTTCAGGTGAAATCGTGGGTTTGTATGTAAAAGAAGGTGATTCGGTTAAACAAGGTCAACTGCTTGCCCGGGTGAATCCAGAGCTGGTGCTCGCGGCTATCGATCGGGGAGAAGCTGCAATCAACAACGCGAAAGCCCAACTGGGCACGGCGAAAGCCAGGTTTAATCAGCTCAAAGCGACTTTCGACAACAACACCAAACCGAGTTTCGATCGCAATAATAAACTGTACAAAGACAAGGTCATCAGTCAGGCCGAATTCGACATGTCGAAAGCCACTTATGAAGCTGGTTTGCAGGATCTCGAAGCCATGAAGCAGAGCATTTTGGCCGCTCAGTTTACGGTAAAAAGTGCTGAAGCCGGTCAAAAGGAAGCCCGTGAACAGCTGAGTCGCACGAATATTTTTGCGCCTATCAACGGTATTGTCACCAAGTTATCGGTAGAAGTGGGTGAACGTGTGGTGGGTACCATTCAAATGGCCGGTACCGAAATGATACGTATTGCAGATCTCAAGCGTATGGAAGCCCAAGTGGATGTGGGTGAAAGTGATGTGGTTCGGGTGAGCCTCAACGACAGCGTTTGGATAGAGGTAGATGCCTACCCTGGCAAAAAGTTCAAAGGGATTGTACGTGAAATCGCCAATTCAAGCAACAGCAGCTTACAAGGTTTAGCCGATCAGGTGACCAATTTTGCCGTAAAAATAAGACTCCTAAACGAAAGTTACGCCGAACTCAGTGCGGAAAGACGTTATCCATTCCGGCCGGGCATGTCTACGTCCGTCGAAATTTTGACCAGTCGCGCCGAGAATATTTTGAGCGT
>JBDNIH010000336.1:0-3534 GCA_041688385.1 Bacteroidia bacterium | reverse complement strand
TCCCGTTCGGTATTTACATAAGGGCACATAGGGAAACCAGCCTTTTCCATTTGGGCATACAAACGTGGACTGAATTTTTGCCGCATCCAGCCGCCTACCTCCACCTGCATTTTATCTGCTTGTGATTCGATGAGCGTCATGGTATGTTGGTAGTCGGCACCATTGGAGGTGTGCGTATCGAGAAATAAATCAGGATTCCATTTACGCAAGGCAGTGATCAGGCTTTGTGTATTGCGACTATCGAGCTTTATGAAGTCACGGTTGAGGTCGAGATTGCGGCTGTTGGCACGAAAGCCGTAGGCTTCCGGGCCATTTTGATTGGCGCGACTGTGGCTGTTCCGCCTTAGACTACCATCTACATTAAATACAGGTACAATCAGGACAACGGTATTTTTAAGCCAGGCTTTTTTGATGGGATCGTTTACCAACTCGCGCGCCAAACGCATGCTGGCATCTATACCTTCGGGTTCACCGGGGTGTATTCCATTGATGATAAATACGATGTTTTTTTTGCGGCTGCGCGCTTTTTCAGGTGAAAAGTCCCCATCCCCATCAATCACCACCAAATGTAAGGGCCTGCCAATATCGGTACGTCCGATACTGTCTAATCGAACGCTTTTGTAGGCCCGATCTAGTTTTTGGTACCAGGCGATGCAGTCGTCATAAGTGGTACTTTGATTGCCATTGCCCAATTCGTAGGGGGTAACCAAATTTTGAGCGAATAGGGAGGTGGCGAAACTGACTAAGAGGCCAATTATAAGCAGTGCGTAATATTTCTTCATTCCGGGTTTTGTTCGATAAAATCAGCTACAAATTGTTGTAAATCGGGGAAAAAGGTGTCGAATTCAGCACCAAAGGCTGTTATATGCTCCTCCAATGCATCTGGCGCACGCTCCATACCACTTTCAAAACGGGCGCGGCGACTCATGCCGGTCATTACCCGCCTTATGCCTTCCATACGGGCATAGTTGGTGAGCCAATCGTAACGCTCCATAAACGGTAACATCTCTTGTGCACGTGTGGGCAGCAGCTCATGCCGGCTCTTCATCTCTTCATAAACGGCTGCAGCATAATCGGGTAGGGGTTGGGGATGGTAAAGCAACCAGTCTTTGGCAAGAAAATGGTCATAAAAAACATCTACAATTACAGGCGCATACTTACGGAAGTCGGGTTGTAAACGCGCCTTACTTTGGGCTACTACAGGATGCTGGTCGGTGTAGCGGTCGATGGCATGGTGTAGTCGTATACCCCGCTGTATATCGGCACTGTAATAGCTGATAGGTCTGTTTTTTAAGTGGTCGGCTATAAAATTGCCCAGCCGCAAAGCCGGATTATCGCCCGATAAGTACAAATGTGCGAGGTAGTTCACTGCACAAATAAACGGATAAAGCGTAGCAAAACAGACAGGACATCTCATTGATCTTTTGCGTAATAGAGAACTACTATTTGATGGATTGAGAGAATTGAGTAAGATATTCAGTTGTGGTAGGGATCTTAGATATACTGTACTGCTGTGCGTATGAAGCTTCCATTCGCACGTGCTACCCATCCAAAAAAGTTGAACGGAGAAAAACTTAAATTATAATTTACCGATGAAGGATGATTACAGTTTTGCAACAGTTGCATGCGTACAGGAGCACCTCAAAGCGAAGTGCCAGATCACCATGTTTCGGCCTATTTAGAAGCCGAATAAGCTATCCTCCAGGCAAATATTTCATTTTCTCGTTTAGAAAATCAGCTTGACGTTTTGTCAAATTCAGCTTAATACCTTGCTGGAAAATCTTGCGGCCGATTGTAAAACGAAACTACTGTGCTCCCTTCTGCGGCAAATTCAGCTATCAAGGATTGGTACTGCTGTTGGTAAGATTCGTAAGCCGACCAATTCTGTTGTTTTTCGCTTAAAAACATGTTTACGAACCAATAATCCAGTTGCCACAAGCGGTACAAACTCAATTGTTGGGAAGCTTCCGCCAGTTCCCCTTGCAATCGTTCGGCTTCTGGGAAATTAAATTGTAGTGTGAAGAGATAAATCAACTGGATTTTTGCAAGAAAGATGCGGCTGTCCTGTTTTTGTGCCTGCCAAGATTTGAGGGAAATGCCGGTGTAGTACAAGGCCGAATCAATTTCATGGGCAAATAAACATACCCTGCCCAAATCAAAATGGGTAATTGCCAAGCCGTATACGGCCTTTTGTTGTTGATAAAGGGCCAGTGCACGTTGCATTTCGGCTTTGGCTTCTTTCGGTCGGTTGAGTTGTGCTAATAAATATCCTCTGTATCTGCTGAGATTAGCGATTTCAGGTTTTTCACCTAGTTTTTCCCACAATACCAGCGCGCTATCTGTTGCCGACAGTGCCGCAGCAACATCTCCCCGGAACGCTTCTGCGACAAAAGCTAAGTTTTGCCAGTCCAGTGCCGTTTCGGTGATGTCTTTGTATTTCGAAGGGGTTAAAACACGGAGTTGCTGCGCCACAAGTTGGGCGGCAACCAGATTTAAACAGCAGAAAAGAAGGCAAAAAGCGCTTTTGGCATTCATCACTGCATGAAACTAAAAAAAAGCTGGGATATTGTGGCTTATTTAAGTCTGATATGGCCAAAAGAGGGGGTTTTTAGCCTTTTATTTCAGCCCTTGTCCTATCTTAGCCAACTGCAAGCCCATGCCACATATGGATCTTTTTAAAGACTTTAAAGCTACCGACTATGCCCAGTGGGAAGCTGCTGTTTTACAAGAGCTCAAGGGTGAGGCTGTCGACAAGCTGCGTACTACAACCGAAGATGGACTTCAGCTGTCGCCCTATTATACGGCTGCCGATTTACCGGCGGGTTTTGCGCAACACCTCCCTGGTGATATGCCCTACCGACGTGGTTTGCGTGCCAATCACAACGACTGGGTATTATTCGAGCGATTTACCCTGGGAGCAGCCGAGGCCACGAACAAAGCCGTACTTCATGCACTCATGCACGGAACCGAAGGCATTATTTTCGATGGTGCAATAACCGAACCCCAGCAATTTGGGCAGCTTACAGAAGAGCTGCTGCCACAATACCTCATTTTATGTTTCCGGCAAACCGACCCTGTGCCGTTGGCGGGTTGGTTAAAAGCTTGGGCAGATCGCCTCGAGTTACCCACGCTGGCTATCCGAGGCAGTGCAGGTTACGATCCACTAGGTGCAGCCTGTTTTGGTGATGCCATCAGGCAATTACCCTTGGGCGCACTGGTCAAACAATACCAACAGAATTTGCCTGCTTTTTTACCCCTCAGCGCTAATGCTGCTCGTTTTCGCGAGCAGGGCGCGAGTCTGGTGCAAGAACTCGGTATCGCCTTGGCACTTGGCAATGCCTATCTAAAACGTTTGCTGGAAGATGGTTTAACGATCGATGAAGCTACACCTGCCCTGCAGTTCGAGCTGGCGGTAGGTACCGATTATTTCGCTGAAATAGTCAAATTCAGAGCTTTCCGGCAGTTGTGGTCGGGATTGGTGGCGGCATATTCGCCTGAACACAGCTGCAGTACCGCCGCTCATGTATTGGCAAG
>JBDNIH010000088.1:0-5827 GCA_041688385.1 Bacteroidia bacterium | reverse complement strand
TGGTCCCAAAGTCCTCGAGCACTTGGTAGATACCGTGCTGCAGTTCGAAGGCGACCGCCACCACCAATACCGTATCGTGCGTACCCTCAAAAATCGCTTTGGCTCGACCAGTGAATTGGCGATTTATGAGATGCAAGGGGGTGGCTTGCGCGAGGTAAGCAACCCGAATGAACTGTTATTGACACGCCAAATGGCCCAATCGAACGGCGTAGCCATCGGCTCTACCATCGAAGGCAACCGCTCGCTTTTTTGCGAGATACAGTCGTTGGTAAGCACGGCAGCTTACGGCACCCCCCAGCGTTCGTCGACCGGCTTCGATGCCAAACGTTTGAATATGCTTTTGGCCGTTCTCGAAAAACGCTGTGGCTACCGCATGGGCAGTCAGGATGTATTTCTGAACATTGCCGGTGGTTTGCGGGTAGAAGATCCAAGCATCGATTTGGCGGTGTGCATGTCGATGGCTGGTTCCTTTAACGAGCTGCCCTTACCCGAGAATGCCGTTTTTGCAGGCGAAATAGGTTTGGGTGGCGAAATACGCCCGGTAAACCGGGTGGAGGCCCGCATTGCTGAAGCCGCCCGGTTGGGTTTTACGCACATTTATTTATCGGCCTTCAATAACCTCAAAGGCATAAAAAAACACCCGATTGAAATTGTGCAGGTAAATCGGCTCGACGAATTAATATCCCTGCTTTTCTGATGCCGTCAAAAAGTCGACCTTTGCAATAATGCGTCCACATCCAGCCTTCAAAAAAATAGAAAAAGCCATCTTGGTTGGCCTCATCACCTCGGCACAACCCCAGGAGCGGGCCGAGGAATACCTCAACGAACTGGCATTTCTCGCCGAAACGGCCGGCGCCAGCACCGAAAAGATGTTTTTTCAGCGCCTCGACCGGGCTGAGCCCCGCACCTTTGTAGGCAGCGGCAAATTACAAGAGCTGGTGGCTTATGTCAAGGAGCACAGCATCGACCTCGTCCTGTTCGACGATGAACTCAGTGCTGCCCAGTTCCGCAACATCGAGAAGGAGTTTAATCCCGACCCGCTCGAAGCCGATGTTAAGGTCCTCGATCGCTCAACCCTCATACTCGATATCTTCGCCTCCCGCGCGCAGAGTGCCCAAGCCAAAACCCAGGTAGAGCTGGCACAACATGAATATCTGCTTCCCCGTTTGACCCGCATGTGGACTCACCTCTCCAAACAAAAAGGCGGTATAGGCATGAAAGGCCCCGGTGAAAAGGAAATCGAAACTGACCGTCGTATCATACGCGATCGAATTACTTTGTTAAAGGAGAAGCTTAAAATCATCGACCGCCAAAATGCCACCCAACGCAAAAACCGTGGCAGACAAATTCGGGTAGCCTTGGTAGGTTATACCAATGTGGGCAAGTCTACGCTGATGAATCTACTCAGCAAAAGTGATGTTTTCGCCGAAAACAAGCTGTTCGCCACGCTCGACTCTACCGTGCGCAAAGTTGTGCTAAACCAAGTGCCGTTTTTGATGAGCGATACCGTTGGTTTTATCCGCAAACTCCCCCACCACCTTGTCGAATCGTTCAAATCTACGCTCGATGAAGTACGTGAAGCGGATATTCTACTCCATGTGGTAGATGTGTCGCATGCCAACTACGAAGAGCAGATGGATGTGGTGCTCGCCACCCTCAAAGACATTGGCGCCATCGACAAACCTATACTCACCGTTTTTAATAAGGTAGATATGTTGCTCGCCGAACGTGCCCGGCACCACGACGATGTTGAATATCTCGAAACCCATCCCGATATGGCCACACTTGAAAAAAGTTGGATGGCCCGCAGCAAACCTTGTATTTTTATTTCTGCCACCGATAAAACCAACATTGAAGTGTTGAAAGAAGAAATTAGCCAAGTCGTAAAAACAACCTGGTTTGAGCGTTATCCTTACAGTCACGATTTTTTCTAAAAAAACCATGAATAAACTCCTCTCCCTCGTCCTATTCGCAACCCTACTATCGGCCTGTGTGGCTCAAAAAGACCACGACATGGTAGTCGCCGACCGCAAACGTCTGGAAGTCGAAAACAAGGACCAGCAAAACACCCTCGAACAAATGACAGGGCGTGTGGATGCGCTAGAGCTCGAAACCACCACGCTGCAACGCGAGCTGAGCGGCCTAAAAAGCGATACCAGCGCACTCGGCAACGACATCCGCCGGGGCATGGACCGCATCACCCAGTTGAATGGTTTGATCAACGACCTCGTCGCCACCAACGAAACCATTTCGAACAACAGCATGGCCGAAAACGCCCGTTTGGCACGTGATCTCAAACAGAATGAGTTGCTCGTGAAACAAAAACAAGCTGAATTAGAGGTGCTCGCCAAATCGTTGGCAGCCACGCAAAAAGACCTCGAAGCCCGCGAGAAAAAAGTGAAAGAGCTACAAACCACCCTCAGTCGCAAAGATTCGGTGGTAAATGCCTTGCAGAAAGTAGTAGCCAACGCGCTCTTGGGTTTTCAAAACAGCGGCTTGACGGTAGTGCAGAAGAATGGTAAAGTATATGTTTCGCTATCGGAGCAGCTGCTATTTGGTACCGGCAGTGCCACTGTGGACCCGCGCGGTAAACAAGCCATCCAAGAGCTCGGCAAGGTGCTCGAAGCCAATCCCGAAATCAGCATTTTGGTCGAAGGCCACACCGACGATCAAGGTTCGGACGACGTAAACTGGGACCTTAGTGTGCGCCGTGCCACCAGCATCGTTAAAATACTCGCCGAAAACGGCAAAATAGACCCATCGCGCCTCACCGCAGCTGGCCGAGGCAAACACTTGCCTGTCGATCCAGCCAAAACCTCCGAGGCCCGCAAAAAAAATCGGCGCACCGAAATTATCCTTACGCCTAAACTCGACGATCTGTTCCGCATCATCGAAGCCAATTAAAGGTGGAATACAGTGCCATTGTCCTGGGTTTAATGTCGGGCAGCTCGCTCGACGGGCTCGATCTGGCGCTCGTACATCTCAGCCGTGCTTCGGATGGTTGGGCGTATGACTTAATCGACCGCGAAACCCAGGGCTATGATGCAGCACTCAAAGCCCGTTTGTTGGGTGCATACACGGCTAGCGTTCCCGAAATACTGCAGTTAGACGTGGATTTAGGCCGTTTATTCGGCAAAGGAGCGCAACAGTTCCTTGCGCGTCAAAAACACCAAGCGCAGCTCATTGGAAGCCATGGTCACACCGTTTTCCATCAGCCTGCACTTGGCTACAGTCAGCAAATTGGTCATCCGGCCCACATCGCCGCGGCTACCGGCCTCACCGTCGCTGCCGATTTCCGGAATCTCGACATCGCCTTGGGTGGACAGGGCGCACCTTTGGTTCCCATTGGCGACCGTTTACTATTTGGGCAGCACGACCTTTGCCTTAATTTGGGTGGTATTGCCAACCTATCTTTCGAAAAAAATGGCCATCGGCTCGCCTGGGACCTGGCCTGCTGCAATATGGTCTTCGACCGGCTGGCTGCACAGTTGGGGCTTGCTTACGACGACGAAGGCAAAATTGCTGCGCGCGGCAAGGTAAGTGACACTTTACTTGCACAACTAAATCAGCTCGACTACTACCAAAAAGCGCCACCAAAAAGTCTCGGGCGGGAGTATTTCGATGCAGAATTGTGGCCTTTGCTAGTCGCCTCAGGCTTAAAAATAGAAGATCAAATGGCCACTTATGCCAAACACCTGGCGGTACAGCTAAAAGCAGTAGTTTCTGAGCACCAGCTCCAAGGTTCGATGCTCGTTACTGGCGGAGGCGCCTATCATCGGCACCTCATCCGTTTATTCCGCATTGAACAAAATATGGCGGTAGAAGTCCCTGAACCGGCTTTAATTGAACAAAAAGAAGCCATTATTTTTGCACTGCTCGGACTGCTGCGGCAATTAGGCGAAATAAATGTGTTGTGTGATGTCACTGGCAGCCGCAGTGATCATTGCGGTGGAACCCTTTATCTCCCACCCTCATGCTGATTTTGGTAACCGGCGCAACAGGATTTTTGGGCGCACATGTGGTGACCCACCTACTCGCCGCTGGTCACCGTGTACGTGGATTATACCGCACTATCGAAAAGCGTGATAAAAATCCATTGCTCACCGCCGACATAAACGCTGCTGTACATTGGTTTGCAGGTGATTTGTTTGATTATAGCGCACTCGAAACCGCAGCCACAGGCGTTGACCGCATCTACCACTGTGCTGCTTTGGTGGGCTTTCAAGCTGGACAAAAAGAAGCCCTCTACCGCACCAACGTATATGGCACTGCCGAGGTGGTAAATGTTTGTTTGCACTTGAATATTCCTCGCCTGGTGTACGTAAGTTCGGTAGCAGCCTTGGGTCGTGATCCGCTTTTACTCGAAGTAAACGAAGATTCGCCTTGGAAAGACGGCCCCCACAACTCGTCCTACGCCATCTCAAAATTCCGAGCCGAAAATGAAGTCTGGCGGGGGATGCAAGAAGGCCTAGAGGTAGTCATCGTTAATCCCTCCATTATACTTGGCCCGGGCGATTGGCAGGAAGGCAGCAATAAGCTGTTTTACACGGTATATAAAGGCCTCAAAGTATATAGCCCTGGCAGCAGTGGGTTTGTAGACGTTCGTGACGTGGCCGCCGCAATGTTGTTTTTAGATACAGGCAATCACATTGGTCGACGTTACCTACTGAATGCGGCCAATTGGACTTACCAGCATTTGTTTAGCAGCATTGCCGTAAAATTGGGTGTGGAAGCGCCAAAATGGGCGCCACCCCGCTGGCTGAGTGAAGTGGGTTGGCGTGTGTTGGAGGTTTTAAGCTGGTTTACCCGCAAAAAACCATTTATAACCCGTGAAACTACGCGTTCGGCTTACAGCACATTTTGTTATGATGGTAGTCGCATTGAGCGCCTTACCGGCTTCAACTACCGACCTTTTGAAACTACGGTGGCCGAAAGCTGTGCATTTATGCGCAAAACGTACCCAGCCGATTAACACCGGGTTTTAGTCGATGACTTGTCTCCCCAATACATAAAACACCACCAGCCAGCCAATTCCTTTGAGTAAAAAGAAGAGGAAACCTGCTATTCCAAAGCGTTTGAGCCAGCTTTTCCACCGTGGGTTCATGGAGGTAAAATCAGAAGTTCTGGCGACTCTTACAAGCTTTTCGATAGGATTCATTCCGCTCTAAAGTTTTAAGATTCTAAAGTTATAAGGTTGTCTCTTTCTCTCTTCCAAAAAGTGGTTGACAGTTTAATGGTTTAAAACTGTTGTTGGGATAGGCTATTGATTTAGCCGACGACCCTTAGCAGTTCATTAGCGGTTTTAGTTGGCTTGCTATAAAATCTACAACAAACCGGACTGAGCATGTCTAGGTTCGGGTTTCTTAGGGTATTTCGGACATGGAGCGCATGATGAACAGGTGGAGAGCTGGTCGAACTGCTGGTCGAACTGCTGGCCGAATTATGCAGCCGAGATGCTTAGCAAGAGGAATACGAAGTGTATTCCAAAAACTACGGTTTACGCGCACAAATGTTTTGAGTATTCAACCATTCCGCAAAACTGATTCACTAAAACCGTATTAATTAAGAGAAAACAACATTCACGGAAACCCGCATCTCAGAAAAAGGCTGTACCACTTCTCCTGGTGCTGATGCGCTGCGTTATTCTTAACATCGCTGGTCTCCGTCTTTTTATTGATTTGGCCCGATGCCCGTTAACGCCGCTCCTGCGGGCCCGCTTTCGCAGATCTCGAGATAACCTCTTGGCTGATGCATTAACGGAGCGTAACCTCAAAAAAGCGGCGTCATCCGGGTTTGAAAACCGTAAATACGTGTTCATACTGCTACG
>JBDNIH010000335.1:0-1898 GCA_041688385.1 Bacteroidia bacterium | reverse complement strand
ATTGGGGTGCGTTACAACAAAGATTTCGATTGGGTAGGCGGTTCCTCCGCTTTTTTCCGTCAGTCGACTGTTTGATCGGTTATTCCCTGTTCAGGGTAATACGCCTTCACTGTCCTGAAATAGGCCAGAATAAATTCAAAATCTTCTTTTTTATCCCCTGTAGGCATAAAAGGAGGTCGAAGCTGTACTTCCTTTCGGCCAAAATCAAAGCCTACCATAACGATTGGCACGCCAGCTTGCAGGGCTATTTGGTAAAATCCACTGCGAATATGCGGCGTATATTTCCGGGTACCTTCGGGAGATAAGGCAAATAGGAATTCAGGGTTTTCCCGGAACATTTGAACCACAAAGGCCACCGTATCCTGACTCACCGAACGCGCCACGGGAAACCCGCCCAACCAGCGAAATATAAAGCCGAAAGGTGGACGAAATAGCGGCGCTTTGCCAATAAAACGGATACGTAAATTGATGGCTGCACGTGCCAAAACACCCAAAGGGAAATCCCAACTCGAAGTATGCGGTGCGACAATAAGAACGGCTTGCGCCAGTTGCGGAACGTCACCAACAATTTTCCAACCAAATAGCTTCAAGAGCCCGAGGGCAATTTTTTGTTTCATTTGTCTTCCAGATGTGTTACGCCACCCGATACGATAAACTTCATGTAGTCCGTCGCATTGACATCTACTTTTTTCACTTTCGTAGCCTCGGCCAAAAATACGTTACCCGAAAAATTGTAAGAATGTGGCAAATAAACAGCCACATAACCTGCACAACCTAAAAAGGTCATGTCATCTTGCGTCATAAAACCCGGCTTTAACAGGCCATTACCCATTTCGACCAATATAGGTTGATTAAACTTCCGCTTGTCGCCTACAAAAGCCTCCATCAAGTCCTTGATAGAAGTATAAATAAACTTGATAAAAGGTGCGCGGGTGAGCAGTCCCTCAATAAACCTCAACAATGGCCCCATTAATAGATTGGCACCCAAATAGCCAATAAGTGCTATGGATGTCACCGACACAAGCAAGCCCAAGCCGGGTATACCAAAATCAATTAAGCCATCGAGTGTGGTTAAGGTGAGGTAAATCACATAAACGGTAATGGCCACTGGACTAATGAGTAGTAAGCCATTGAGGAAATATTTAAAAAAGGCAATTGAAAAAGCCTTTAGGCGGGCACTGTTCATCTTCATTTAATTTTGAGGCACCGGGTAAATAACTGCCTGTTCTAAATAATCAAGTCTCTAAAATACAGCCATTACCTATACAATGACAGCTTGGCTTTACCACAAATGACGCAAATTTTAGCTTACGCCACACAATTTGAATCTACCCAAAACACATCAACTGTCTGTTTTAGCTGGTTGCAGCCTCAACTTAAGCTGGATCCACATCCAACACTACCCGCAGTCCCTTCCAGCGTGCATCTGTTTCGAGCCACTCAAGTTGGTCGAGTAAAAATATTTTTGCTTTGGCAGGATCTAGCTTATCTCGCTCAAGTTTGATAAGAATTTCGCGGATGTATTCTTGTCTAATACGGGCGATTCCAGGTGTTGCTGGCCCTAATACACGATGTGCAAGGGCATGTTTTAAGCGTAAAACCAACTCCTGAGCAGCCTTTTCTACCTTGTCGAAATCTTTATGTCGCAGGGTGATACGTATCAAACGAACGTAAGGTGGATAGTCATGCTGCTGTCTGTCTTGCAATTGAGCATCGGCAAAAGTGTCGTAGTCGTGCGCCTGCACCAACTTAAAAATGGGCTCTGTTACATTGCGACTTTGTATAATTACCAAGCCCTGAACGCTGCGCCGGCCTGCACGGCCACTCACCTGCTCCAGCAACTGAAAAGTGCGCTCCTGTGCTCTAAAATCAGGTATGCGCAAGGATAAGTCGGCATT
>JBDNIH010000087.1:0-25682 GCA_041688385.1 Bacteroidia bacterium | reverse complement strand
CTTCAATTTGCTGACTTTGAGCTACAACAACATCGTTGACGAGCAACAGTGCAAAAATTACGAACAGCAGCTTTTTCATGGTTATTTAGTTTAAACCGTAGGTAACAGGGTTCAGAATACGCGTCACCTTATCGGGACCTATTGCTTTAATTTCATCGAATATAAAACGGTCGCCTGGCTTTGCATTCCGTATAATTTGTTGTGAACGGCCGCTGTATACTGGCCCTGACACAATTTCCACTTGTGGGTCTGAACGTGGCGCAATGTAAATCATGCGGAACGATTGAATATTGAAGCGCAAGTCGAAGTCAAAATCTTTCAGCAAGGCAATCATGCCACCCTGTGCTTTGAACTGTGCAGTTCCTACCTGACCTGGACTTAAACCGCCGATGGTAGCTGTAGGATCTGGCACATATTTCACGCGAAATTCAGAAGCACCCATTACAGATGACTTGCCATCCACACCTTTGCCATTTACAGTAACCGATACTTTGCCAGGTGCATTTACCTTAACAATATATTTGCCGTTACCTCCGCTAATACTGCCACCACCAGAAATTGAAGGCTGCAGATTTGCCGGTATTATGCCGGGAGCTGAAATCGAAACAGGGTTGTCGACACCGATATAAAATACATTCATTTTGTCGGGCGATACCACCGCGGCTGGACGAGCTACCGTGTAAGAGGATTCGAATGGATAATCCGTTTCCTCACCCGTTGCTGGGTTTTTCACTTTTATAACACCACCCCATTTTTTCTCACCTTCGGTTGTAGCGCGGACTTTATATCTACCCAAACCACCTTCTACTGGAAGTGCTTCACCCCCAACTATGATATTTAAGTCTTGGCGACTATCGTAGGCTACGAGTAATACATCGGCTTGATAATCCTGACCAGTTAGTACATAGTTAGAAGGTGCAATTACTTTCGCAACCAGTTGGTCAAATTTGAAGCTTTGTGCATCGATTGCACCTAGCAAGTAGCCCACTACTTCAGTTTCTGTATTGCGAATATCACTTTCGAATTTCGTTAACAAGGTAATGGACCCCATCAAAGGCATTTCACCAAAACTCGATTGCAGCCAATTCTTAGCCGCTTCACCAACTTTTTTATCTGGATTTTTTGCCTCCTCCATGTAGATTTTCACCTTGGCTTTGTCACCAGCAGCGATAACTCCAGAAACCTTGTCACGGTAAGCATTGATTTTGTCTTTCAACTCAATACCCAATTTGCTTTTACCATCTGGGTTTACCAACAAATTGGTACTTATGTCAATGTTACCATCGTCGATTACCCGTTTGATACCTTGATCGTTTTTGAAATCTTTCTCATCGACTTTACCGTTTCCATTACCGCCGGCATCGGTCATCTTATCTTTGATGTCTTGAACAAACTTTAGCAGTAATTCAGACTCCTTTTTGACCATCATGGCCTTTTTGTAGTTCACTTCAGCCTTGCCTGGCTCATCTGCCATTTTTTTATCAAAAGCGGCATACAAACCATCATTCTTTTGCCTGATAGAGCCGTTGGTGGCTTCCAAGCTGTTATTTATCATTGAAAATGCTTTCAGAATCTCAGCAGACACATTCAGGGCTAACATGGCTGTTAGCACTAAATACATCATATTGATCATCTTCTGCCTAGGGGATATGTTACCTGATGCCATTTTTAAATTAGTTCAACACTATAAATACCGGGTACAATTGGACTATACGCGTGGCGCCGACATGGCACTTAGCATATTTCCGTAAATAGCGTTCAGGGAACCTAGATTTTTAGCCAACTTCGCCATCTCATCTTTGTACTGATTGGCATCATTTTGCGCTTGTTCCATGCTCGAAAGTGCACCCGCTACATTGCTGTAAAACTTGTTAATGGCTTGAAGGTGGTTGTTACTCTCTTTCAATTCCATCTCATACATTGCATTCACACTGCTGAGGTTACCTACAAGAGTCTGCAATTGTGCTGCATAACCTTTAGCCTCTTCGCTTACACCAGCCACTTCGCCGATAACGGCTGTAGCTTCGGTGGTTGACTTCGCAAAACCGCTGATTGAGCTGGCTGCATCACGCATACCACGGCTGTATTCTTCGGTAGCCACAGTCGCATCTGAGATGTCACTGATTTTAGATACGTTTTTGCTCAAGGTGCGGAAACTGTTTCCTAAGTTTTCCAACACGTCGCTTGAAATATTGGCTTTCTCCAACATTACATCCATCTCGGTACTGTTACCAGTTTGTTGACGGGATTCACCACCGGCTAATTCAGGGTATACAATCGACCAATCGGTTTCTTCATGCGGCTTTTCAAAAGCCGAAAGAAAGAAGATAATGGCCTCTGTTCCTAGACCGAGGGTAAGCATTGCATCGGCACCATCTAAGTGACGAATCTTAAACAATGCACCTATAATCACGATTGAGGCACCCCAACCATAAGCATAGTTGAGAAACGTTTTTCCTTTTTTCGACTGGAGAAAGCTTGACATATTATAAAATAATTTTTTTTGGTTAGGATTAATAAATGAGATTTTACTTAAAAGTCGCGCAAATCACGACCTAGGAAGTCCATTACACAGCGGAAGCCGATGTAAGACTTGGTTGTATCTTGATATTCGAAGGTACGCGTGCTGGTTTGCACCATATAACCAATGTCTTTCCAGCTACCACCGCGAATAACTTTACGTTTCATGACGATATCATCTTCGTCTTTTGCTTCGTATTTGTAATCCGGGTTTAAATCATGAACCGTTGAGTTCACCGACTCATCAAAAGCTGTTGAAGTCCATTCAGCCACGTTACCTGCCATGTTATACAAACCAAAATCGTTCGGGTTGTAGGCATAGGTTTTAACAGTGTAGAAACCGCCATCATCGGTATAGTTACCCCGACCAGGTTTGAAGTTAGCCAACAAACATCCTTTGTCGTTTTTGATGTAAGGACCGCCCCAAGGATAGGGCGAGCTCAAGTGGCCACCACGTGCAGCCCATTCCCACTCAAACTCTGTGGGCAAACGGAAATCTCCTTGTTTTGACATACCACGTGAAACGCGGTAGGTATTAAAGAGGTGCGAACGCCATGCAGCAAAAGCGTTGGCTTGTTCCCAAGTTACGCCTACTACAGGATATTCATCGTAGGCTGGATGAGAAAAGTAGGCTTGCGCTTGTGGTTCGTTGTATGAGAAAGCAAAGTCGCGCGCCCAAACCAGTGTGTCTGGGTAGATGTTCACAGTTTTGGTCAGAATAAACTCTGTACGCAGCTTATCCTTGTCTTTATTATCGGCAGCACCGCGAATATCCAAGGTTTTGTAAGTAAAGTTGAGCTTGCGCACATCCAATTCGAAACGACCGAAAATCTGTTCGTTCTCAGGAAAAAACAGCTCTTGTACTTCTTCTAGTAGAATGGGATCACTCCAATCGAGCTCCATTTTCCAATTGAGGTATTCCTTACCATAATCATCCTCAATGGTGTTACCTAGGATGGTATGTGCGAGTGAGTCTCTCACCCAATACACAAACTGCCGGTATTCATTATTCGAAATTTCGGCATCATCCATATAGAAGGCCTTGATCGAAACCGTTTTGGTTACCTGGTTCTGGTTAAAAAATACGTCTTCATCACTCTGTCCTATTTGGAAAGTGCCTTGATTGATGAAAACTGTCCCGAAGGGTTCAGCCTGGGTCCATCTCGGACGGTCAGGTGCACCCACCAGATCACCATTGTTCATGCGACCGCATGACGCCATAAGAAGCATGGCACCGAAGATTACGACATAAGATGTGATCTTATTCATTGATTGCCTTTTAAGATTAAAAGCGCCTTAAAACTAAGAAATTCAAACATCTCTAATTCTTTCAATTTGAAATATTTTGGTTCCTGTGGTATTAAGGCAAGGTAAAATTATAGTTTAAACTGAAATATTAAAGAAATAGGCTCAAAAATATTGTGTTCTCTTACAAGAAACGTGGTGACCGGATGGTTATCTGCGGCTTAGGTGGGAACTTAATATTGAAATCATAACCGATGAAAATTTCATGTGAGCCAGCGTGAGCTCCACTTAACTCACCTAAAGAGTAATCGTAAGAATAGCCCAATCTGACGTTTTTAGACACATTAGCACCGACCATGATGATACCTGCATCCATTGTAGTATAGCCTAACCCTGCCCAAAACTTATCGCGGAAGGTAGCCATGGCATTGATATCAAACTGAGTAGCCGAGCCATTCGAACGGATAAAAAAAGAAGGGGTTATTTTAAAACTTTCACCAACGGGTATGTGGTAGCCTGCCGATAAGAAGTAGTTTCTTGCAAAAGTTTCTAGGTACAAGCTTGCGCCTACTACCTGACTAATACTCGGCTCTGTTAAACGATTAGAGGCAAGATGCACGAACATATCTTCATCGCTGTAGTGTAGGCCAAAACCAAAATCCAAGGCACTCCCAGCTGTATTTGAACCTGGAATACGTATGTCGCCCGATTGGTTAGGTTGTAGTAAGGAGCCTTTAAACCCTGTTTGCAGTAAACCGCCGCTAATACCGATTCCTAAAGAACCGTTTAATATAGGCGCACGGTAAGCATATGACAATTGAATGCTTGTGAAGTCGTTCACAAAAATCTGATCACGCATGATGTTTAAACCAATACCGCCATGCAGCAACTTCACAGGTGCATGTATACTCATATTGGTGGTGCGCGGACTACCACCTGGGATATTCACCCATTGGTACCGATGGATTAAAAAAGTGCTTATTGCTCCTCTTGAGCCGGCCACGCCAGGATTAAAAGAGAAATCATTAAACATATAATGATTCCACTTGGGCTCCCTTTGAGCGCTGACATCCAAGTATAGTAGTGTGATTAAAGCTGTGAAAAGAAGCTTGTTCATTCAAAAATGTCGGTAGTTGCTATGTAAAACAGCTTCTAAGTAACGGAAACTATCCCTAATCCGCAATACTACTTGTTTACTTTTTTGACATATTCTTCAATGGCCATGGTCATTGAGGGTGCTGTGGGTGTAGGTGCAGGTAAGTCGAGCCGGAGATTATGTTCTACAATTGCGGCATGGGTTTGACTACCAAAACCGGCGATTCTAGTATTTTCTTGCACGAAATCAGGGAAGTTCTCGTACAATGACTTGATACCTGAAGGGCTAAAAAAGCACAACATATCGTACTTTATATCGGCCAAATCGGAGAGATCGCTTGAAACCGTACGGAACATAATCGCCTGCTGAATATCGATATTATTTTTTGCAGCTTCTCCTATTATGCCGCCTCTCATCACATCGGAGCAAGGCATCAAAAACTTTTCGGTTTTATGTTTGAGCATGTAAGGAATCAAATCTTCCATCTTACCATCCCCAAAGAAAATTTTACGCTTGCGCATTTGAATGTACTTCTGTACATACACGCCGATGTTTTCGGATATGCAGAAGTATTTTGTTTCGGCAGGCATTTCAAGGCGTAGTTCCTCGCAAATGCGGAAAAAATGATCGATGGCATTTCGGCTATTGAACAGAATAGCGGTAAAGTCAGGGATATTGATTTTATCCCGACGAAAATCGCGCGCAGCCACCCCATCCACTTTAATAAATGGTCTGAAATCAATTTTGATCCCATACTTTTTAGCTAGGTCAAAGTAAGGTGACTTATCTGTTTCGGGCTTAGGCTGCGAAACGAGTATACTTTTTACCTTCAGACTCGGCGTTTCCGGGTTAAACATTCAACAATAATTTGGATATGATAAGCGTAGGCAAAATTTCGACGGTGCAAAAGTACAAAATAAAGTGGAGGGTATTTGCGCCAAGTACCTGCGAAGTAATTCGAATGCCCCTAACGTAACGTAAAACTACAGCTGAGGCAACCGCAACTATTAGCACAATTACAACGAGATATGCTGCCTCAGACGGTGCATAATAAAGAATGGTAAGTGCTGGCAATAACAACAAAGCTAAAATGCGGTTCATCAGAAAAACCTGAGACAGATAGTATGAGGCCTGTTCTTTTAATCCAAAAATGCGTCCTATAAACTTATAGAACACGTATTTAACGCTGTATATCACGCTAATCACAATGAACAGCAATAGCCAGCCGGCCTCGAAGGCTACAAGTAAACTGTTTACACCAACTGTTTCTAGCAAGCGAACCAAAAAAAGAGCAAATAGCAGATTAAATAATAAAGTGTACAGCACCGAAGCTGCGGTTCGGTTACTCGCTTGTTCTCTTGCGAATTGTAAGGACAGCCGATAATTCACCAGTGCCCTGAACATATTTTCGAAATAGTTAAAATCACGATTGACGCCGATGACAATGATTAGAAAAACCAGCAAGAGCAGATAGAAAATATAATCAGCTTCCTGCGTGCGATTGATAGGGTTTACTACTAGGCGCGGGTCCGGGACTTCTTCAAATTTTTGCCATTCCTCACTTGTAATTCCTACAAAGGCATAACACCCAAAATAGTTCGCTGAATAGGCACTGCGAAAATTTTGCACATCCAACCAACTGGTGTCATACGACCTTACCTGATTAGGGTAGACCTGCAAAAGCGTCATCGAATCGACAGCTGTAATTGGAGCAGTAGACTGAGCGGCAAGCGGGGAAACCCAGCAAAGCAAAAACAGAAATTGAATAAGGACGCGTGGCATTCAGCACAAAAGTACGGAAAGCATCAAAGCAAATAACGATACCCAAGATGCACTTTTGCGGTATTCAAACGTAGCGCATTTGAACGTTCACTTCCTAAAGCGTACGCCAGAGCAAAAATGCCCGCGTTATTGGTAAACGTTAAGCCTGCACCAAAACCAAAAGGGGTATCGGTATACCTTTGGCCGATGGCTGCATTTTTTAACCATCCACCATTCCAGAACACATACAACCAGCTTCCTTTATCCAATAAAAACCGCTGTTCTATATTCAAAAATGCATATTGAGAGGCATTAATAGACATTTCATCAAAACCTTTTAAGGTTTTAAAGCCCCCCAAACGATACAGCTCATTCTGGTAGAGTTGGTCGGAGAATAAAAACCGGCTACTCAACTCAAATGCCGTTATCCAACGCGACAACCAAGGCAGGTAGACTTCTGCATCGCCTTTAAACTGATATTGGGCCACACGAACTGCTGCGACAGCATCAAATGCCCCAATTACGCGCTCCCCTGCCCCACCTCCTATACGGTAACGATAACCCCGACTTGGATTTAAGGCCCTATTGAGCCGGAAACGCTGGTATTCCAATCCAAATAAGTTACCGCCAACATTGGCGAGACCCGGTTGGCGCACACTGGTTAGGATATTGTACCGCCGGTTTTCGACAAACGCCCTGAACCAGTCGGCGCCGCTGAGCAGGTATTGTAGCCCGAGATTACGCTGAACTTCAAGAAAAGTAGAATCCCGCTTGAACAAAGAAAAATCAACATCGATACCTAAAGGGGTCTGAAATAAAAAGGGCCAAGCCAGTTTGATCTTGAGATCTTGTGTACCGGGCTGCAGGCTGCGAAAATTAAAGGCCAACTGCTCGCCTTGTTTAAAGACACTCCAAAGCTGCAAATTAATGTCACCAGTAAGCAGCAGTTTATTATTTGCACTGTTCGGAAATACACCCAACATGCCATCAAAATTATTGGCGCGTTGGGATTGGGCGTACAGATAAACTTCTGCCTGATCGTTAAGGAAATAAATGCGTGCGGCTTCGTTTTCTACTAAAAAGGGCAGGGCGGCCAAGCGCCGGCTGATCTCGTCGATATTTCGCTGGCGGTAAGGCTCACCGGTATTCAGCTGCAAATAATTCCGCAAAAACCGTTCACTGACTTGTGCGTTTCCTGCCAATCGAACCCCAGCGTATTGGACTTCTGGGCCACGAACAAGGCGCAACGCGGCTGAAATTTGATCCTTTTCAATTTGCACGCTATCAAAATACAAACGTGCAAAAGGAAAACCTTCGTTTTCGGCCAAACCTAGTAAGCCCACGCAGAGTTGATCTAACTGCTTG
This sequence comes from Bacteroidia bacterium, assembly GCA_041688385.1. Lineage (GTDB taxonomy): Bacteria > Bacteroidota > Bacteroidia > UBA7662 > UBA7662 > UBA7662. Next base: position 17,695 of record JBDNIH010000087.1, on the reverse strand, counting down.
GGATTTACGGGCCGCTCGTCGAAATAGCGGCTTTTATAACCGATTTTACGCAGCCAATCACCGGTAATGCCTTCGTTTAATCGCAATTTGAGCCAATTGAATCGCTGTCCCTTTTCTAAACAATAGCTCAGGGAATCTTCGTGATCTGCTACTAAGCGGGCACTGAGGTAGCCTAATTGCTGTCGACTGGATAAGAATTTCACCAACTGCTCTTCTAAATCTAGGCTGTCGACTACGGTTTGTTCAAGATAACGGCTTGCATTTTGGCAATCATAAATACGCAATTGCCCCTGCCCATGTGCAGAAAGCGCCAATAGCCATCCTAGACCCAATAATAATCTAAACTTCACCTTGTAAAACTAAGCTTAAAATACACTTCAGGTTTGGAACGTGAAACAGAAGTGCGATGTTGCGGTTGTATGTATTTCGAATATTTATGTTGACAGCCAAAATCAAAACCCTCGGTGCCTTGAAGCAAGCAGGCTACCAGTCTAAATCAATCAAAGACGAACTCCGCGACAACCTCATCCGACAACTGGAAAGTGGTAAAAACTTCTTTGAAGGGGTTTATGGTTACGAAGATACCGTGATACCAGAACTAGAACGGGCCATTTTAGCGCGGCACAATGTGTTGTTGCTGGGCCTACGTGGTCAGGCCAAAACCAGGTTAGCACGTATGCTCACCGGGCTGCTCGACGAATACATCCCCTTTGTCCACGGGAGTGAAATCAACGATGATCCATTGCAGCCTATTTCACGTTATGCCATCGATCTCATCGCAGACAAAGGCGATGATACACCCATTGATTGGTTACATCGCAAAGACCGCTACACCGAAAAACTAGCCACACCGGATGTCACTGTGGCTGATTTGATTGGTGACAGCGACCCGATAAAGGCAGCTAACTTGCGTTTGTCGTATGCAGATGAAAGGGTGATTCACTTTGGTTTGGTGCCCCGAGCAAACCGCTGCATATTCGTCATTAATGAATTGCCCGATTTGCAGGCACGTATACAAGTTGCCCTCTTTAACATACTCCAAGAAGGTGATATTCAAATTCGTGGTTTCAAATTGCGTCTTCCCTTGGATATACAGTTCTTTTTCACCGCCAATCCAGAAGATTATACCAACCGAGGCTCCATAGTTACGCCGCTGAAAGACCGGATTGAAAGTCAGATTCTGACCCATTATCCCAAAAATATGGAGATTGCGCGTAAAATCACCCAGCAGGAAGCCGGGCTTCTGGCAGCCCAACGCGAACGGGTGGTTGTGCCGGACATTTTGCACGATTTGGTCGAACAAATCGCCTTCGAAGCCCGCGGTAGCGAGTTTGTTGATCAAAAAAGTGGTGTCTCTGCTCGTCTGACCATCGCCGCCTTCGAACAACTCGTGAGTACCGCCGAACGCAGAGCCATCCGCAACAAAGAAAAGCAGACCATCGCCCGCATTGGCGATCTAACTGGCGTATTGCCGGCCATAACCGGTAAAATTGAGCTCGTTTACGAAGGTGAGCAAGAAGGTGCCGCTCTGGTTGCCCGGAACCTCATCAAAAAATCGATTCGCACTCTTTTCCCGCACTATTTCCCCGATCCTGAGCGGTTAAAGAAAAAATCAGGTGAAAATCCATATCACGACATTTTGCATTGGTTTGGCGAAGGCAACAGCCTAGAATTGCTTCAAAACGACACCGATGTAGCGTATGCAGCTTGTTTAAATGCGGTGCCCGGACTCGACAAACTTATTGAACGTTTCCAAGCAACTTGGCCAGCCGAACACCGCTTGTTAATGAAAGAATTCGTGCTTCACGGCCTTGCCGAATACTCACTGTTGAGCAAACTACAATTGGATACCCAAACTTCCTTTAAAGACCTCGTAAGCAGTATGTTTAATTTTGGGGAAGAAGACGAGAAATAAAGTCGGCATTTAAATCTTACCACCTGCTTCTTTGAAACACTAGACTTTAGCAGAAAGCCCTTATTTTCGGGCATGGCCTTTTTAGTTTATCGTGCCTCGGCCGGATCCGGGAAAACCTACACCCTCGTTCGCACCTACCTTGCTTTGGCATTGTCGGGCGACGATGCGGCGCATTTCAAACATATACTGGCTATAACTTTTACGAATAAGGCGGCGCAGGAAATGAAATCGCGCATTATAGCTGCTTTGGCCGAAATTTCTGGGCAAGCGGAAGGTGATCGTTATCAGAGCATGGCGAAAGATTTAAGTCAACAGCTTGATTTATCGCCCACAGCCTTGAAATACCGTGCGGGACGCGTTTTTCAGGCTATTCTTCACCGCTATCAGGATTTTTCTATCAGCACCATTGATGCCTTTGTAGCCCGTATTGGGCGCAGTTTTGCACGCGATTTACGGTTGCAGCAAGGCTTCGAAATATTACTCGACCAGCAGGAAATTAAACAGCAAACCGTTGATTTACTGCTTTCGCGTTTGGGTGAAGATGCAGCCTTGACCGAAACTTTGGTCGCCTTCGCCCTCGAACAAACCGCCGACGACAAAAGCTGGGACATCCGCAATGCGCTGTTGGGCTACTGTCAAGAACTGTTCAAGGATGAGAGCCGGGCATATCTCCCACTTTTGGCACAAATAAACCCTGCCCAACTCAAAACTGCTCGGCAGGAACTGCACCAACGTATGGCTATGTTTGATGCAATACTCCGAACTTCTGGGGAAGCAGCGACGCAAATTATCGTTGCCAGTGGACTAGAAGTCGGTTGTTTTGCTGGTGGTATAAGTGGCATTAACGGCTTTTTCATAAAATGCGCTGAGGGCAAATTTGAAGGTATCAGCGCTTATGCCAATAAGGCTTATTCAGCAGATAAGTGGGCAGGTAGCAAATTAAAAAAGACTGAAGCTGCCACGCTAGAAGCCACCGCAGACCAACTAAGGCCGCACTTGGCGAAAATCGTAAAGACCGTCGAGGAGCAATGGCCTGAATACAAATTGTATTTAGCAATCCGCAATAGTTTATATGCCACAGCCACACTAGGACAGTTGCAAGAGGCCGTTGCAAATGTGCTCGAAGAACAACAAGCCACAACCCTCAACGAATTGTACCACCGTATTGGCATTTTGCTGGCCGATGCCGCTACACCATTTATCTACGAACGCCTTGGAAACCGGTATCAGCATTTTCTGATTGATGAATTTCAGGATACCTCTTTGGTACAGTGGCAGAATCTGGCGCCATTAGTCGACAACGGCTTGTCTGCTAACTACCCAAGTTTATTGGTTGGTGACGCCAAACAAGCCATTTATCGCTGGCGTTCGGGTGAGGCGGGGCAGTTCGTTAATTTACCAGAACCCTTTGGGCAACAGCCTGCCTATGCATCGTTTTACAATGCTTTTGAGCTGCATACTTTAGCAGATAATTACCGCAGCGGCGCGGAAATCGTTCAGTTCAACAACCTATTTTTCAGGAAATGGGCAGGACTACTTCCTGAACATCATCAGCTGAACTATGACGCGTTGGAGCAAAACCCCAAACGCTCGGGCGGTTATGTGGAAGTACATCTACTCGAAAAAATCAACAAAGCACAAGAAAGCCTCGATCACCGGATTGACCTGATTATCGCAAAAATACAAGAGCTACTGCTATTGGGTTTCGCAGCAGGCGATATGGCGGTATTGGTTCGTACAAACCGTACCGGATCGGCAGTAGCGGCACGTTTGCTTCAAGCAGAGCTCCCGGTGGTTTCGGCAGATTCACTTTTACTTGGCAGCCACAAGGATGTTCAGTTTATCGTTCAGCTCATTCGCTGGTTATATAAAAACGATAAAATCGCTGAATCAGCCATCAAACTACGTCTACTGCCAACTGATCAATTGGCCACTATCACTCTAACCGGCCTTTTGCTACAAAAACAGCCCGATTGGAAGCGTCATCATTGGCTTGCGCTCCCATTGTATGAGTTGGCGGAGAAACTGCTCGATTTTTTTGAACTGAACGACGTTGCCGATCCATTTCTTTCTACGTTGTTGGATCAGCTTCATCAGTTTGGTCAACAAATGGATGCAACTGTAGACGCATGGCTTGCGTGGTGGGACGCGAAAGGCCTCTCGACCGCCATTACCTTGCCGGAGGGTTTAAATGCCATTCAAGTCATGACCATCCACAAGGCGAAGGGGCTCGAATTCCCTGTCGTTTTTTTGCCAGAAACCGAATCGAGTTCTAGCAAATTAGGTGTTTCAAGCAGTTGGATTAGTCCCCCTGCTACTATCGACTTACCGGTGGCCTATGTTGGTTTAGCCCAACTGAAAGAAGCCCCACCAGCCTACGCTGCTTTGTATGAAGCCGAGCAGCAAAAAACGCAAATCGATATCATTAACAACGTTTACGTGGCATTCACTCGGGCTTCGGAGGCGCTTTTTGTATATGGTGAGCAACCAAAGGAAACTCGAAAAGCAAGCATTTTGGGTTTCAGCGCTGTGTTTCAAATATTTGCTGGCGAAAGTCAGTCAGCAGCTTCAAGTTATACGTATGGTACCTTGCCTACTGGCTATATTTCTCGTTTGGGAAAGGCTGCTGCCACTGCGCCCGGTAGTCATCCTTATTCGGCTTGGCGGGAACACCTCCGTTTGTCTACACGCTTTCGAGCTGCCGAAACCCAGGAAGACCATCCCGCCTTACGCCGCGGTAGATTGGCGCATCAACTTTTGGCAAAACTCCATCACAGGGAAGATTTAGCACAACTGATTAGCTCAGCTATTGAAGACGGTAGTCTCACTGCGGAAGAGGCACGCCCATTGGAGACAAGCCTTATCGATGTATTGTATCAAGCCAAATTGGCACCCTACTTTGATCCAGCAGGGATAATTCTCAATGAGTCGGCCATATTAGGTCCCGCTACCCACCTCCGTCCCGACCGGGTGGTATTGGTGGGTGATGAAGCCCGTGTGCTCGAGTACAAAACCGGTCGGCCTTCGGCTGAGCATGTAATACAGCTCAACGTCTACCTCGATTTACTTTCACAAATGGGCTACCAAGCCATTGGCCAGCTTCTTTATCTCGACCTGGAGGAATAGTCCATATTGGTTCAATTTCGGTGCTTTTCAGTGTTTAACTACGCATTGCATAGGATGGTAACTTGGGCTGGGGCTTGATTTTGTTTACCTTCGCGGCATTATGACCAAACAAACAGCAAAGGTTGTGGCTACGCCTCCCTGACTTGAGTTCCCTTTTTAGCAAGCCCGCTTCGGTTGGCATTTTCCCCATTTTCAATTTATTCAGTTCAATTTTTCACGCCTGATGAAAGCGTATTTTAATTTATTTGACTTCAGCCAAAAGGTAAATTACCGCCTCGAGATCCTTGCAGGGCTTACTGTTGCCCTTGCCCTTATCCCTGAAGCTGTTGCTTTTGCGCTGATTGCTGGTTTATCTCCGCTCACTGGACTATACGCCGCCTTTGTTGTTGGTTTAGTCAGTTCCGTTTTTGGCGGTCGGCCGGGTATGATTTCTGGCGCTACGGGTGCTGTAGCCGTTGTAATTGTAAGTTTGGCAGCCATTCATGGGGTGGAATACGTTTTTGCCACCGTTATATTGGCGGGTCTTATTCAAGCAGCAGCGGGTTTATTTCGTTTGGGCAAGTTCATTCGTTTGGTCCCTCACCCGGTGATGTTTGGTTTTGTAAACGGTTTGGCCATAATCATTTTCTTATCCCAGCTCAACCAATTTAAACTGGTGGATACCGCTGGGGTTATGCAGTGGATGCAAGGCGATACGTTGATCCTGATGTTGAGTCTCACGCTTTTCACCATGTTCATTATATGGGGCTTACCGAAACTCACCAAGGCTGTACCTGCCTCACTCACTGCTATTTTAACTGTTTCGGCACTCGTCATCGGTTTCAAACTCGACACCAAAACGGTGGGTGATATCGCCTCTATTCAGGGTGGTTTCCCGCCCTTTCATTTGCCCAACCTACCTTGGAATTGGGCGACGCTTCAAATCATCTTTCCCTTCGCGATCGTTGTGGCTGGTGTTGGCCTCATAGAAAGTTTGCTGACCTTAAATCTCATCGATGAAATCACCCAAACGCGTGGTCGGGGCAACAAGGAAGCGGTTGCTCAGGGCATGGCGAATATCGCTAGCGGCTTTTTTTCGGGCATGGGCGGGTGCGCGATGATTGGGCAGAGTTTAATCAACGTTTCTTCCGGTGCACGTGCCCGGCTGTCGGGTATTGTAGCCGCTGTAATGCTGTTGGTTTTTATCATGTTTGGCTCCAATTTGATAGAAAAAATGCCTATGGCAGCGCTTACTGGCCTGATGATTATGGTTGCTGTGGGTACTTTTGAATGGTCCTTTTTACGGATGATAGGCAAAATGCCCAAACACGACATATTCGTCGGCGTGGTGGTTGCATTAATTACTGTTTTCCTGCACAATCTCGCTTTGGCCGTGTTGGTTGGGGTAATTATTTCGGCCCTCGTTTTTGCGTGGGAGAGTGCCAAACGTATTCGTGCACGCAAGTATTTAGACGAAGGCGGCGTAAAACATTATGAAATTTTCGGTCCCTTATTTTTTGGTTCTATAGCCGTGTTTAATGAAAAATTTGAGGTGGCCGAAGACCCAAAAGAAGTAATCATCGACTTCAAAGAAAGTAAGGTGGTGGATATGAGCGCCATTGAAGCACTAAATAAGCTCACCGAAAGGTATAAACAGGCTGGTAAAACCTTGCACTTGCGGCATTTGAGCGACGACTGCCGGCAATTGCTCAAAAATGCCGACACCATCATTGATGTGAACGTGTTAGAGGACCCTAACTACAAAGTTTTGGTAGATAAAATTTAAAGCTTTATGAAGACTTTAAAATGGCAGTTAGATAAGTTAGCCGAAGTATTACCTAAAAAACAATTTTTCCTTGAAATTTAACCTGCCGTATTGCCTCCTACTTAAAAGAACAAACCCATGCTACATCCCGATAAAAACATCGCTGCACGTATCAACCATTGGTTGACTGGCGCTTACGACGACGCCACGAAGGCGAGCATCCAAAAGTTGGTAGATGCCCAGGAATTCGACACCCTCAACGATGCTTTTTATCGCGATTTGGAATTTGGTACTGGTGGTTTACGGGGTATTATGGGCGCAGGCTCAAATCGGGTAAACCGGTATACATTGGGTGCAGCTACTCAAGGTTTGAGTAATTATCTCAAAAAACAATATCCCAACCAAGATATTAAGGTGGTGATTGCCCATGACAACCGCAACAATGCCACCACCTTTGCGCAGGTAGTCGCCGATGTGTTTTCGGCCAACGACATCTTTGTTTACTATTTCGAAGCCCTTCGTCCTACCCCTGAGCTAAGTTTCGCGATACGTGAACTGGGTTGTCAGAGTGGCGTGATGCTTACCGCTTCTCACAATCCCAAAGAGTATAGCGGCTACAAAGCCTATTGGAACGATGGCGGTCAGATTATTGCGCCACACGACAAAAACATCATTGCTGAAGTCGAAGCCATTCAGAACCTGCATCAGATAAATTTCACCGCCAAAAAAGAAAATATTGCCCTTATCGGAGTCGAAATGGATGTCCTCTTCCTGGACAAAGTGAAATCCGTAAGTTTAAATCCTGAGGCCATCAAAGCACAACACGATCTCAAAATTGTGTTTTCTCCTATCCACGGCACCGGCATTACCCTCGTTCCACAAGCCCTCAAAGCGGTTGGTTTTAGTCAGGTGAGCCTGGTCGCAGCACAATGTGTCATCGATGGCAACTTTCCCACCGTGGTTTACCCCAACCCTGAAGAGGAAGAGGCCATGACGCTCGCCTTAGCACAAGCCCGGAAAATAGATGCCGACTTGGTCATGGCTACCGACCCTGATGCAGATCGAGTAGGCATAGCCGTCAAAAACAATAAAAACGAGTTTATCTTACTTAATGGCAACCAAACCGGGGTATTGTTATTTGATTATCTTCTCAATCAATGGGAAGCCAAAGGCAAACTCAAAGGCAATGAGTACATTATCAAAACGGTAGTTACCACCTACCTCATCGATAAGTTAGCCGAAGCCAAGGGTGTAAAATGCTACAATACGCTCACTGGATTCAAATTTATCGGTGCGTTGATGACCGAACTTGCGGGTAAACAAACCTTTATTGCAGGTTGCGAAGAAAGTTATGGTTACCTCATCGGCGACCATGTTCGTGACAAAGATGCCGTTGTGGCTTGCACTATGATTGCAGAAATGGCCGCGTACTACAAAAACCAGGGCATTACACTTTTTGATGCATTATTGAACGTCTACAAAAGCCACGGTTTATATCTCGAAAATTTACTTTCCGTCACCAAAAAAGGCAAAAGTGGCGCCGAAGAAATTGCAGCCCTTATGCAAGGGTATCGCAGTAAGGCCCCCACTACTTTAGGTGGAAAAAAGGTGATAATTGTGAAAGATTATCAGCAGCAAACTGAAAAAAACCTACTCAGCGGCACCATTACGCCCATAGATTTGCCCAAATCTAATGTGATGCAATTCATCACCGAAGGCGACTACATCGTCTCTGCCCGTCCATCAGGTACAGAGCCGAAGATCAAATATTACGTCAGCGTAAATACACCACTGGACCGCGTAGCAGATTACGATCTTAAAAAAGCTGAATTGGAAACCTTGATCGAATCGTTAAAAGGGGATTTGTTGTAACAGGTAAAGGCGGACTGCACTTAGGTTGTATGCAGTATAACAGCCACAGCCATCCTATTCTCGACCATTATCTCGCTTGTTAATGAACAATGGCGATTTTATGTTCATCTAACAAACAATTGCTCTAGGTCTTTCTGTGCTGACTTTACAACAATTTAGACCCTGATTTACGGGTCTGTTCAGCTGCTAGCACCCACCGCAACTCTCCCCAACCATAACCATCGCCCAGTGTGGCTTTGAGTTGACCCAACGCCAAATCAGTTTTGCCTGCTATGGCTGCGCGAATCACCTCCTGGCGTGATTTGGGCACCAATTCATCTAGTTGAATTTCTTTCTTCATCAGTAACATACCCAAATGTCCTTCGATCGTAGATACAGCCAGGTTACGTGCCTCAGCTATTTCCATGCTATTTTTGTCACTTTTAAAAAGGCGTAAGGTTTCATAGTAGCTGTCGCCCAGCTTACCACTTGGGGTTTTGGCTTTTGATTTGGCTGAGGCCGCTTTTTTGGTTCGACCACTTTTATCTGCCATACGACTTTCCAGCTGGTGCACGTCACAGTAATCCCGAATAATCTTCAGGAAGGCATGACCATATTGCTCCACTTTATAACTTCCAAAACCACTGATACGAATCAATTCCTCTTCGTCAAACGGCAAATAGGTCGCCAATTCCTGTAAACTGGCATCGGATAAAACGGAGTACGCGGGCACATTTAACTCCGTTGCCATTTGTTTGCGTAAGCCTTTTAATTCGAGCATTAATCCCGCTTCGTACGTCAGTAATTGTGGCAGATCCTGTTCTACTTCTTCGTGCCGCACCAAAGTGGACAGCATCACTTTTTCACCCCCTTGTAGTACCTGCCAGCTTTTCGCATTCAACCGCAGCACCGTATATTCTCCTTCTAGGTCGGCATAACCCTGCCGTACCAGTTCCCGAATAATATTTGTCCATTCCTCCTTGCTTTTGCCCTTGCCAATGCCATACGTTTTAAGGGATTTATGAGCCTCTTTGATTTTTTCGGCTTTTGAGCCCCTTAAAAAGTCGACGACATACCCGATCCCAAAACGTTCCTGCAAGCGGGCAACGGCCGAGAGTGCCTGTTGTGCTTCAAGGGTAGCATCAAAGCGTTCGTATTCACCTAGGCAGATGTCGCAATTACCGCATTGATCGGGTGCTTCTTCGCTGAAATAGCGCAAGAGGTGTTGACGCCGACAACTGTGCATGCTGCCAAAATCGACCATCTGATCTAATTTTTTGAGCATAATGCGTTGTTGTTCGGCATCTTCATGGTCGATAAATCCCTTGAGTTTAATGGCATCTCCTCGACTGAAAAACAACAGGGCTTTACTCGGCAAGCCATCCCGGCCGGCACGTCCAGTTTCTTGGTAATAACTTTCGATGTTTTTGGGTAAATCCATGTGAATTACAAAACGCACATTGGATTTATCAATGCCCATTCCAAAAGCAATGGTAGCGACGATGATTTTCACCTCATCTTTCTGAAACAGTTCTTGGTGTCGGGCTCTTTCTTCGGCACTCAGCCCGGCGTGATAAACTTTAGCTGGAAATCCTTCTTCATTCAAAGTTTCGGCGACTTTTTCGGTGCCTTTGCGGCTGAGGCAATATACGATGCCGCTTTCCTCACGGTGCTTGGCTAAAAACGCGAGCAATTGGTCGGTGCTATTCCGTTTAGGCTGCACTAAATACGTAATGTTCGGGCGGTTGAAGCTCGAAATAAAGGTTCGGGCATTTTTGAGTTTGAGTTTGTTGATGATATCGTTGCGGGTCAGATCATCGGCGGTAGCGGTGAGTGCCATAACGGGTACATTCGGGAAAGCGGCACGCATTTCCCCTAAACGCAGGTATTCCGCCCTGAAATCGTGGCCCCAATGTGAAATACAATGGGCTTCATCCACGGCAATTAGTTTGACCTCTTGTTGTTGGAGGTAATCGATAAATTTTAAATCGTCGCCCAACAGCTTCTCTGGAGCCAGGTACAGCATTTTGAGCTCTTTGCGGTTGAGCTGGTCGTATACATGTGTACGTTCGGCAGTACTCATGCTCGAATTCACAAATGCTGCTGCTATACCGTTCAGTTTTAAGGCATCTACCTGATCCTTCATCAATGCAATGAGTGGAGATATGACGATTGTCAAGCCGGGGAGCAGTAAGGCAGGAATCTGATAACACAAACTTTTACCACCACCAGTGGGCATCAATACCAAAGCATCTCGCTGTTGCAGCACATGTTGGATGATTTCTTCCTGTTGATTACGGAATTCATCGTAGCCAAAGTACTGCTGGAGGATGTCGACGGGTTGTATTTGCGTGAGCTGCATGCCCTAAAGGTAAAGGCTGCTAGGTGGGCTTCCAAGGCCATGCGTGCTTTGTGAAAAAAGTCGCATAGAAAACAAAAAAACTACAGGCGCTTTGGCACAAAACATGGGCATTCAACGCTGTAGGTTCATCCAATTTTCTAGAGAAAACCCTATTTTCACTTCATATTATTAAGCCAGCACTCCTTTACGTCTTATGAGGGCAAAATTGATTCAATTATTTTCATCAACTAAAAAATGGGACTGGTCTGAGCTCTTGTTTTTTATACTCTTGGCTGTAGTGGCCTTTTACTCCCTTTTTTACCATTTGGGAGATGCGCCACTCGCCATGTGGGACGAAGCTCGTTATGCCAACAATGCCATTGATATGTTGGAAAACCCACATCCCTTTAAGGTGGAGCATATGGGGCAGCCTGATCGATTTAATACCAAACCTGCTTTGGTTATTGCCATGCAAGCCTTTTGTATGCATTTGTTTGGCATCAACGCGTTTTCCGTGCGTTTACCTTCGGCCCTTTTTGGGCTGTTCACGCTGCTTTTGGTTTATGCGTTTGCGCAACGTTTTTTTCAGCACCGTTTTTCCGGCTGGCTCGCTGTTGCCATCTTATTGTGTTCGCCAGGTTTTATGGGAGAGCATATTGTACGTACGGGCGATCTCGACGCTGTTTTGGTGTTTTGGCTACTACTCGGCCTGTTTACCGCCGTAAGCTTATGGGTTCACCGTCCAAAAAACACGCTAAATCACTATGTATTATTGGGTATAAGTGTTGTGGCAGGTTTTTTAACCAAAGGCATCGCTGGTTTCTTCTTCTTGCCGTTTTTATTCCTTATACCCCTGTTTTTAGGAAGGTGGGTGTTTTTGCGAGATAAAAATCTCTACCTCAGCGGTCTTGCGGTTTTGTTGGTTTGCGGTAGCTATTATGCCATGCGCAACTATTTTATGCCTGGTTATATAGACTTAGTTTTTAAGTACGAACTAGCCCGTTATACGCAGGAAGTGATGAACTGGCAAGTACATCCATTCCTTTGGTACGTCGAACAAATGTCAGCCGTTCGGTTTTATCCCTTTATGTATTTGCTGCCGTTTACCCTTGCTGGAATGTATTTTTTTAAGGGGGCTCAGCAACTGGCCTTTGGCAGTTTGTTGATTACCGGTTTGGGTTATTTACTCCTCATCTCCTACCCAGGTGTAAAATTACTGTGGTACGATGCCCCCTTATATCCTGTTTTCGCCTTACTCATTGCCTTGTCGTTTGGTGTTTTGTTTGAACGCTTATTTAATCATTGGAAAGTCCCCAAGGCACGCCTGTTGCTTTACATCATTGCTTTATTGTTATTGATTCAACCGTATCGCCGAACGACAGACAGCTTAAATAAAGTAGATGCCTTGGTTTACAATCTGACCGCCGAAGGGGTATATCTACGGCAATTACGGACCGAGAGACCTGGGCTTAAACAAATCAGCATTTATAAAGTAGAAACCGATCCTGCACACTATGACCAGCTGTTGTTTTATATCCGCCGGTATCAAAAAGAGGAAGGTTGTACTTTCCGCCTCACCCAGCAAGCAGCTTTCAAAACAGGTGAAATAGTGATGATTTGCAAAGAAGCCGACCGCCAACGTTTGGCATTACTGTATCCATTAATAACCATACACCGGACGGCTTATGGCGCTATTTACCTCGTTGGTGAAAAGCAGCCATAAATCACTTCAAGAAGTATAACACACAGAAAGCGCAGTAGAAAAAAGCGAATACCCTTAGCCCGTAAACAATATATGACTGACGTTATGGGTTGCGCTACTTACATCTCCAAAATCGCAAAGTCAGTAAGCTATCGGAACAGCTCATCCCGTACGTTACACTAAGCCGAAGCATAAAAAAAGGGAGGTTATCTACGCGACAATCTCCCTTTGTTATTGAATTGAGCTCAAGCTACTTCACTTCCAATCCCATATTGTAAAACAAGAAAGCCCATTTGTCGGCTTGCTCCTGAATGATCATGGCAGTTGGTTTGCCTGCACCATGACCTGCCTTTACATCGATGCGAATAATTACGGGCGATGTACCTACCTGTTTGTCCTGTAGGGCTGCTACAAACTTAAAGCTGTGTGCAGGAACTACACGATCGTCGTGGTCGGCGGTTGTAACCATGGTGGCTGGGTAACTCACCCCTTCTTTTACGTTATGCACCGGAGAATATTTATAGAGATACTCAAACATCTCCTTAGAATCATCGGCGGTACCGTAATCGTACGACCAACCAGCACCTGCAGTAAATTTATGATAACGGAGCATATCCATTACACCCACAGCTGGGAAGGCAACACGGAAAAGCTCCGGACGCTGCGTCATACACGCGCCTACCAATAAGCCCCCATTCGACCCACCGGCGATGGCCAGATAGTCCTTGCTGGTATATTTTTTGCTGATCAAATACTCACCAGCTGCGATGAAGTCGTCGAATACGTTCTGCTTTTTCATTTGTGTGCCGGCATCGTGCCATTTATCGCCATACTCACCGCCGCCACGTAAATTGGCCACAGCATATACGCCACCATTTTCCATAAACACGATATTCGAAGTGCTAAAGCTCGGTGAAAGGCTCACATTAAAACCACCATAGCCGTACAACAATACAGGGTTTTTGCCATTCAGCTCCATGCCTTTTTTGTAGGTAATCAACATTGGAATTTTGGTGCCGTCTTTGGATGCATAAAACACCTGCTTCGATTCAAACTGACTCGGGTCGAAGTCTACCCCAGCCTGCTTATACAATTCCGATTTGCCCGATACCAAATCCATTTTGAATATGGTGGGCGGGTAAACGTAGGAGGTATAGCTGTAATAGATTTCGGTTTCTGAACGTTTGCCACCAAAACCACCTGCCGAGCCCAATCCGGGTAATTCAATATTGCGTACTAATTTGCCGTTCAGGTCATATTGCTGCACCATACTCACAGCATCTTTGAGGTAGCTGGCAAAAAGATACGCTCCAGCCGAGCCTATACTTAATGGGAACGCTGTTTCGGCAATCAAATCAACCCAGTTTTCGGGGGTGGCTTTGCTTGCATCGCAGGTTACCAATTTACGGTTGGGCGCATTCAAATTGGTGAGTATATATAGTTTGCCGTTTTCGCTGTGAACGATGTCGTGTTCATTGTTCATATCGCCCACCAACGCTTGTATTGGCGCTCCCTTTTTCGTCAGATCTTGCAGATACAGCTCATTGCCATAGGTAGCATTGGCGGCACTGATCACAAGGAAATTACCATCTTCGGTTACTCCGCCACCAATGTAGCGCCGGGGCTGTTTGTCGCCACCAAAAACCAGCTGATCGCTTACTTGAGCCGTGCCTAATTGGTGAAAAAACAGCTTATGGTATTGGGTTTTGCCCGAAAGTTGACTGCCGTCTTTTGGTTTGTCGTAGCTGCTATAGTAAAAACCTTCCTTTCCTTTCCAGCTCAATCCGCTGAATTTCACGTCGATGAGCGTGTCTTCAATTTGAGTTTTGGTCGCTACATCCATGACAATCACCTTGCGCCAGTCGGAACCACCTTCACTGATTTGAAAGGCACACAAACTGCCATCTTTCGTAAAATTCAAACCGGCCAAGGAGGTAGTGCCATCCGATGAAAAGGCATTGGGGTCGAGGAATACCTCTGTGTCGCCAGCGGCATTTTCGCGGTACAAAACATATTGGTTTTGCAGGCCGTCGTTTTTATAATAGTAAGTATAGTCTCCTTCTTTAAAGGGCGCCGAATATTTTTCGTAGTTCCAGAGACCTTCTAGTCGGGTGCGGATTTTATCACGGAAAGGAATTTTTTCGAGATAACTAAAACTGACCTTGTTTTGCGCTTCCACCCAAGCTGCCGTTGCTGCGCTGGCATCATCTTCGAGCCAGCGGTAGGGGTCTTCAACCAAGGTGCCGAAGTACTCATCGATTTGTTCAACCTTTTTGGTTTCGGGATATACCAATGCTTCTTCTTTGGGTTTGGTATCGCAGGCGGTCATTACAACCAAGCCCAGCAGACCATAACATACGTTTTCCATTTTATCAGATTTTGGCTACTCAAAACTAAGAGAAATCTGACCGCTACAACTGCCTCAGCGTTTAAGAATCGTTAAATCTTCGACTAAAGTGGCTGGACTTAATCCTCCGCCACCAGTTCATCAGACTCAGCAGCGGTCGGCGCAGCTGTTTGTTTGTCGGTGAGGGTGCCACTGTACAGCTCAAACTCCAACAAACGACTGTCGATACGGCCATTGAAAAACTCCGTTTTCTTCTTGGTTGCCAAGCCAATTTTTTTCGCTAGATCCAGATTACCCGTAAATACATAGCCGATATAACCAGTACACTCCTGCTTCAGGAAATCGCCGATGGCTTTGTACATGATCACCAAGTCATCGAGCTCCCCTAGGCGTTCGCCGTACTCGGGGTTCAGAAAAACTACGCCCCCAACGCCCGGCTGTGGAAGTTTGGTGCGGCGGAAATCAAACTGATCAATTTGGATGTAGTCGTCGACGCCAGCTTTTTCGGCATTCATTCGCGCCAAACGGATGGCTTCGCGATTGTGGTCACTGGCATGGATAAACAAACCCGGTACTTCGCGGATTTCATCTTCCAAATCGAGGACAGCTTCCATATAGGTGGCTTTATCGAATCCTTTCAAATGCATGAAGGCATAATTCCGGCGCAATAAGCCTGGTCTGCGGTTGGTGGCTATAAGTGCCGCTTCTATGGCGAGGGTGCCAGAACCGCACATCGGGTTGATAAATGGACTCTCCTTATCCCAGCGGCTGGCTAAAATGGTTGCTGCCGCCAACGATTCGAGCATAGGTGCTTTACCAGGATATAAGCGATAGCCGTGTTTGGCTAGGGTTTCTCCGGAGGTATCGAGATAGATGATGCCTTCGGTATCTGTCCAATAGAGGTAAACTACTGCTTTGTTCAGTAAGGGGCCGGTGTCGGGGCGGCGGGTAGTTTTGGCGCGGATGCGGTCTACCACGGCATCTTTCAGCTTGGTATTGGCATACATGGGGTTGTTGATGCTCGGATGCTGGACAAAACTAGAGATGCTCACATAACCATCGGCATGCAACCATTCTTCCCATTCCAAAAGGTAGGCGGCATCGTACATAGCTTCTGGATCATCGGCCACAAATCGGCCAACCTCATAATACACCTGACTGGCCGTACGCAGCTTCATATTGAGCAGTATACAATCGTTGAGGGTACCCTTTAAACCAATACCTGTTGAGGTGATATGTTCTGTTTCGTAGCCTAGCTCCCGCAGTTCTTCGGCGAGATAAGGCGATAAACGTTTGTAACAGCTAATAAAGATGTTGCCGGGCTGGCTAAAATTCGACATGGCGCAAAGGTACACATTTCCGCCTGTAAAGGGCTGTTATGCCCTCATTGCCACCAACGTTCGCGGGGAGACTCTTGTTGTAGCTGAACGTGCTGCCCAGGAACAGGACTCAGGAAAACCGAATCGGCCGATGCAGCGGCCTTGAGTAAGCGTTCAACGGGCTCTGTCCAATGGTGTAGCGCCAAGGTAAATTTACCCCAGTGAATCGGCATAATTTGAGCTGCATTCAGGTCGCGACCGGCCTGCCAGCTTTCTTCTGGCATCATGTGAATGAGAGGCCAATCCGTGTTATACTGCCCATTTTCGAGCATGGCGAGGTCGAAAGGACCATATTTTTCACCGATTGCTTTGAAGTGCGGCCCATAGCCGGAATCGCCGCTAGCGAACACTTTTTGGTCGGGCCATAAAAAGCTGTACGACGCCCAAAGGGTTTTATTCCGAACCAGTCCGCGACCCGAGAAATGACGGGCTGGTGTCATCACAAGTCGTAACTCACCAGGCAATTGTAGCTCCTGCCACCAATCTAATTCCTGTATTCGCTCCGGGCTAATTCCCCAACTTTGTAGATGACTACCCACACCCAATGGCACAATGAAGCGGATTTGTGGCTTTTTGGTCAACGCCAAGACGGTGCGGTAATCGAGATGATCGTAATGATCGTGGGTGATGATTACATAATCAATCGCGGGCAGGTTGCCCAGACTAAACACATCGGTTCCCGCAAACTGTTTCGAGCCAGCAAATTGAAATGGGGAAGCCCGTTCGCTGAAGATGGGGTCGAGCAGCAGATTTAAGCCGTTTTTTTGAAATAAAAGCGTGCTGTGCCCAAACCACACCCAATGAAAACTGGTATCAGCGACATTCCAAGGTCCGTTCTGATGGGGTAGTGGTTTTTCTGGCTCGCGCTGTTCGGCTGAAAACTGCTTTCGTAAAAGCTGCCAATAGCTCACGTTGGGATTCATCACGGCTGTTTCGAGCGAATTGGCAAAACTCCCGTCTTTGAGTTGGGCTGAATGGTAGGCATGCCGCTGTTCCTGACTTGGGTTTTTGCCAAAGGCAGGCAAGTTGAGTATGATCACAGTGGCTATGCCAAGCAAAAGCAGTAGACCGATAAAAATATAGAGAAACATACGCATAGAACTAAAAGGCGGTGGGCTGTTTTGGGTTGGGCATGGAAGTCCATTGACGGAGAATTAGTTCTATTTTGGTATGACTAATTTTAAGCTGCACCACAACACCCTATTCATGGAAAACCCAACCTTTAAACATACCCTGAAAGTTTTACCTAGCGATATGGATACGCTCGGGCATGTCAACAATGTGGTGTAT
>JBDNIH010000334.1:0-5740 GCA_041688385.1 Bacteroidia bacterium | reverse complement strand
TTGGAACTTTTGATGATAGTTATAATCTGGGTAGTTGGGATATGGCCATCTCTAAATACAGCGCCGATGGTCAGTTTCTTGAGTTTAGCACCTACATCGGCGGCAATCAAGATGAGTATCCTATGAGTATGGTGGTCGATACCTCACAACAGATCGTAATTCTTGGCAAAACGCGCTCGACCAACTTTCCAGTGAGCGCAACTGCTTTCGATACTCAGTACAATGGATTGTTTGACATCGTTGTAACCAAACTCAATGCGAGTGGCAGCGCACTTATTGGTTCAACTTATATGGGAGGTACGGCCAACGATGGCCACAATAGAATCCCTACCCTGTCCTTTTATCAAGGAGATACTACTGCATTAGAATATAATTATGGTGACGACAGTCGAGGAGAAGTTGTACTCGATGCTTCGTTTAATGTGTATGTAGTTAGCAACACCTCCTCGATAGATTTTCCAGTTCAAACACCTTTGATTGGTACCAATCGAGGTCAACAAGATGGAGTAGTTTTTAAGTTAAACCCTAACTTGAGTACGTTGCTTTTTTCGACCTATATTGGTGGTAGCGATGATGATGCTGCATATGGCCTTGCAGTTGTGGAGCCAGCACGAGAGGTAATTGTAGTTGGTGGTACAAAAAGTGCAAACTTTTTAAATTTACCCGTTACGGGTTATGACAATTCTTTCAACGGTGGTACAGATGGTTGGATAATACGGCTGGGTTCGAATGGAAATAGTATTTTGGGTAGGACCTACATAGGGACACCACAAAGTGATCAGGCCTTCTTGGTGCAACTAGATAACCAAAACAGGGTATATGTGGTTGGCCAATCTAGAGGTAGTATGCCGTTGTTACCTATAACCAATTATCATAATACTGGAAGTAAACACTTTATTCAGCGTTACAGCTTAGATCTTTCGCAGTTAGGGTTTTCAACGATTGTTGGCCCTACAAACGGGAGTTCTCCTTCTTTATCGCCAACCGCTTTACTGGTTGATCTTTGTAGTCGCATCTATTTAGCTGGTTGGGGTGGAAATGCGAATGCAATTAATCCAAATCTGGGCAGCTGGCCGGTGACGACCAATGCTTTTCAAACCACCACCGACGGCGCGGACTTTTATTTTATGGTACTCGACTCTAATGCCTCAGGTTTACTCTATGCAAGCTATTTTGGGGGATCTGTATCAGAACATGTAGATGGTGGCACTAGTCGTTTTAATCCACAAGGCGTGGTCTATCAAGCGGTTTGTGCTGGATGTGGCGGTAGTTCAAATTTTCCGGTAACTCCCGGGGCTTTTAGTACAACGAATAACAGCAATAACTGTAATGCAGCCCTCTTTAAATTCGATATGGAAATGTTTCGGCCAATTGCTCGTTTCATTACCCAATATCCTGACACACCGGTATGCCAGTTGGTGGCTGTAATGTTTCAAAGTACTGGGACGGCAAATGCATCTTATTTCTGGGATTTTGGCTTGCCAGGAGCTACTTCTACCTTGCCCAATCCTAGTTATACGTATACTACTACTGGTCTTTTTACAGTTACACTTATCGTTACTAACTGTGTTGGGTCCGATACGATTAGAAGAAATGTAAATGTTTTGGCTCCGGCTTTTTTAGATGTAAGTGCTGTACCTCATTTGTGCGTGAATGATACTACTGCCTTACTGGTGACAGGAGGAAGTAGCTATCGCTGGCAAGCACATCCTGGCTTATTGGATACTGTGGGTAATGCACCACGATTCACAGCCAGTATTGGAACTTGGCTATACCTGTGGGTTGCCAATAGTGTTGGATGCGAAATATATGATAGTGTATTTGTTCGCGTAAATCCGATTCGGCAGGTCTTGCCTGGTACTTTAATGGCCTGTCTTGGAGGAGGAGTTGCTATACAACCAAACCTCGGACCCTCAATTGATACATTTTATTGGGAACCACATCCTGTCATAGCTAATGTGAACCAAAGTAGTCAGCAGCTGAACCCTCCTAATTCTACCTTTTTTTACTTGATATCTATTGATACATCCGGGTGTACACAACGTGACAGCGTTTGGATTCAAATTGTGCCAACCGTCTTCGCCAATGCAGGGCCAAATAGGTATGTATGTTCTAACGATAGTTTTACCCTAACGGCAAGAGGTGGACAGCGCTATTTATGGAGTACAGGAGATACCGCCACCACCTTGTATTTGCCAGCTCAAGCGGCGGGAACCTACTGGTTAATTGCCTATGTTGACAGTTGCAGAAGTGTACCAGATACAGTGAGCATTCAACGTAATGAAATAATAGCCAATTTTGTCTTTACACCGGACACGGGTTATGTACCTGCTAAAATGAGCTTCATTAATAGATCAACAGGCGATGGTGTGGGGCGTTTCCGTTGGGATTTTGGAGATGGATTTGTTTCTAGTGAAGCGTCGCCGAGCCACGTTTACAATACCCCTGGAGAATATACAGTTTCTTTAATTGCGTCAAATATACAAACAGGCTGCAGTGATACACTCGACTATAAATATGTAATCATCGATAGCGTTTTGCTATTTATTCCTAATGCTTTTACCCCAAACGGTGATGGGGTGAATGATTTATTTAAGGTGGTAGATCGTAATTTTTTGACCTTTGATATCTGGATTTATAACCGATGGGGTGAATTGGTTTACCAAAGTAACGATCCTAAATTTACTTGGGATGGTCGTAAAAACGGCGAAAATATGCAGTCAGGCAGCTATCCGTATGTGATAAGAGGTTTGGGTAAAAATGCCAAACCACTACAGTATGAGGGGGAAATCAGACTCATTCGATAAAAAGTAGCGGTTACCGAAATCTTACAAATGTTCATTATCAGGCACTTAGAATTATGCAGTTTACAAATGTATAAATTAGCGTGTTTTTTAGCCGTTTACCCTTGTTTTTTTCATCCTTGACACTATCTTTGCACAACCTTTTAAAAAAGGCTTATCAGATTCCGTAGCTCAGCTGGTAGAGCATAACACTTTTAATGTTAGGGTCCTGGGTTCGAGCCCCAGCGGGATCACAAAGACACAACTAAAAGTTGTGTCTTTTTTGTTTTAAGGGAACCTAGGATTAGTTATAAAGGTCTAACAGCCGGGCTTCAACCGTTTTTTGGAGGATAGGCATGTCCAGTTCAATACGCGTTCCGCTTCCAGGTGCTGCATGTAGTCTGAAACTGGCACCATCATAGGCACTGATACGTGATTTGAAATTGTGCAGTCCAATACCCTGACGGATATTTGCAGGATCAAATCCTCGTCCGTTATCCTCAATTCTTAGTTGAACAACGTCGTTCAGCAAACAGATGTGCATCCAAACTGAGCTCGCGTGGGCATGTTTGTGGATATTCTGCAGAGACTCCTGAGAGATGCGATAGAGTGTCATGGCAATATCGGGGCTAATTTTGCTTTCGTCTACGTCAAAAGTCATAGAGAAATAGGTTTTTGGCGCAAGTAAACGATAGGTCGATACCAATTTTTCCATTTCAAGCTGAAGTGACGTTTCTTGGAAACTTGGAGGTAAAAGTTGATGTGAAATGTTTCTTACATCATGTATACTCTGATCTAGCGCACTTAATGCTTTCTCATAAAAATTCAACTGGGTTAAGTCCAGTTGATTACGCAATTGGTGCAAAGAGGGAAGCAAAAAGCGCGCTCCAACCAGCGTTCCTGCCACATGATCATGTAATTCCCGAGCGATGCGCTCTCTTTCTTTCTCCTGCCCATGAAAAAACTCCTTTAATCGTGCTGTTTTTTCTAGGGCTACTTCCGCCTGTAAAGCAAGGCGCTCATCACTCAAAAGTTTAAATTGGTAGGCAAGAATGGCCGTAAAAATTAAAATCTCAAAGGTGCTTCCATACCAAGGGGCAAAGGTAAACAGCGCGTGATAAGGTAAAATTTCTAAATCTGATAGAATTAATATTACCGTGCCAAGCATTGAAAAACTGAAGGCCAATAGGAATGAATTAGCTGCTAATGGCAGCTTTTTTCTTACCAAGGCAGCGGATACCAGTAAGCTGACATAGTTAAATAGTATGACAAGTGTTACCCATGGAAAGATGGCGTTAAAATTAGAACGCAAATATTCCATGATGAACAAACTGGCCACCAAAAAAGTAGCAAGTATGGTCAGACTAGCATTAAATAACCCGTTCATAAAGGGTAGATTCTTTTTCGTTTCCAAAAAGAATTGTGCAAACCGGATCATAAAAATGGCTGTCGTCATGGCTAGATAAGTGCGTAAGACATCGTTTAGCCCAATTATTTCTGGTGTTATATATTGAAAGGAGTAACCAAAATTAACAATTGTGTATCCCAACATCGAAAGCAAAAAACAGCCATACCACATATATATGCTGCGCTTTAACATCAGAATGGAAAAAAAAGCTAGAGAAATATTAACCAGTATAAAGCCAATATAAAGCCCCATCATTAGATTAAAACCTTCCTGAAACTGATGGTAATTGTTTTTAGTACGTATGCTAATAGGGATGTGGATGTTGCCTGAATTTTCGTTATAAGATTTAAGATACAAGTGCTCTGTTGCGCCTGGACCTAAGCGTAATTCATAAGATGGAACGCGACCCCGTATTGGCCAACTGGTGTGCTGAACATGATCGCCAGCCTTGTTTACGAGATTTAGCCTATTCCCAGTTCTAATGTAATATTCAACAATGTCGATATTGGGATTATCAACCGAAACCATGATATTTTGAATGTGGTTTGTTGCATTTAACAAAGTAATTTTATGCCAAAATGCAGCTTTTACATATCCTTGAACTACTTTATTGGTTACTAAGGAGCGAGACTTAACATCAAAAATTTGGAGAATAAAATTGGGGTGCAGCTGAAAAGAGCCATCTATGAATTGAGGAAGTGCTACAGGAGCTGTTAAGGCTTCAAAATTATCCCTAATGATTAACGTATCACCACGCATTTCAACTGCCAGTGCAGATGGTGATACCAAAGTGGCGAGTAAAAGTAGAAATGGCAGCAATATCTGCTTTTTCACGCCAAGTTATTTTTAAGGGCAAAACTCACCAAGCCTGCTGTACTATGTATCTTTAACTTCTGCATTATGTTTTTGCGATGGGTTAGGACAGTATCTTCACTAATATACAACTCTTCAGCAATCATCTTACTGCTTTTTTCAGAAGCGATAAGGCCTAAAATTTCAGTCTCCCGTTTGGTTAGCTCAACAACTGTGGGTGCTTCTAAGCCCTCGTAGTTGGTAATTTCTTCGGGGAAGTAGCTGCCTCCATCCAAAATGGTCAACATGGCACTTGACAAGCGTTCTCCATCCCCGTTTTTTACGAAAAAACCGTCGGCCTGACTTGTTAGCACTTTTCGGAGGACGAATGGACTGTCGAACATGGTCATTACCAGTATTTTAATGTCGGGATGCTCCTTTTTGAGAATACTTATAAGTTCGTGGCCGCTTAAATCTGGCATTTGTAGGTCGGTAATAACCAAGTCTACTTTAACACCCTGATTTAAAGCCTCAACCAGTAACCGAGCATCGCTGTAGGCACTTACACTTTCAACAAATGGCAACTGACTAACAACCCAACGTAAGCCATCTAACAATATGGTGTGGTCATCTACGACAGCGATATGATACATCTTCGACATTCAGGGTTTGAACTTAATCAATAATGTGTGGATGTAAAAGCAGTTTGTGCGTTTTAACCTACTTTCTCCACAGCTTTTTTGAACTTCAGCATTTT
>JBDNIH010000333.1:0-1221 GCA_041688385.1 Bacteroidia bacterium | reverse complement strand
GCCAAACTTACCAACTCTTTCAAACCTTCGTTTTTCACATCGCGCGCAATGAGAATACGATTGATTTCTTTACCCGCCTGAATCAGCTCATAGATGGCATGTATGCCAAAAGCGAGATCTTCAAATTCAGGGCGGGAAGGGCGTTGTGGACGGAAGGGACGGTTCATCATAGGAAAGGCGTGGAAAGGAGGGGTATTATTAAACTTGACGGAATAAACAGAGGTTTAACCGGGGACAAAGGTCGCATAAAAAGAGACAAAAAAAGAAGAGGCTGCCTTTTGGGGCAACCTCTTCGCTGTAATGACCTATTTAGCTTTAGTTCGGCATGGCACCGGTAAAGACTTTAAAGCGTTTATCGAAATCGTCGGCAAGCTCATTCTGATTGTTCGCACGGGCAATACGTACCATTTCATTCATGATAGCCATGGCGTTTTGGTTGTCGCGTTCGTAGAAGTTGAGCACCTTCCCGCGTAAACTGCGGTAGTAGCGGGCATCTTCTTCAAATACGTCGAACAATCCTTTGGCCATACGGTTGGCCTCTTCTGCATTGCCCGCCATGTGCAACAGTTCTACCATGCGGTAGGTGTACAACATATATGGCACCTGAGGGTGGGGCATTTCTGCATCGGCTTTGAGGATTACCTTGGCAGCTTCATCCTTTTTACCTTCCCCTAACAAAATTTCAGCGAGACGAATGGCATTGCTCCGGAGATTGATGGTCATGCGGCTAGATTCTGGATCGACATAAATTCCTTGGTTCATATTACCCCACTTGAACTTATTCATGAAGTTGTCGTACATGATTTTTGAATCAACACGGGCGCGCTGACCTTGTTGTGATGGCGTGCGCACTGGCACCAAACGGTAGGTGAGCCCTTCGAGCTGGAAATAATCTTCGAGACCCAAATACGACTCCGGACCCATCGAGATGGTCCAATAAATCGGACGCTCCCACATATTGTTCGCTAAAAGATCGAGCACGATTAAGTCGTTTTTGAGGATGTTATTTTTAGGGAATTCCCACACTACTGCATCCAACATCATGGAGGTGTCGCTCATGGCCCCTTGCTTCACTACATTGGCTTTGTTTACTGGTATAACGAAGTTTTTGGTTGGGAAATAGTTGATCAACTCCCCGCCTTGCGTAGGCAGTTTGGCCTGTGCATCTTCGTTGGTGACAAAATTTATGATTTGCTGCAATTCATACGCTCCAGCTAATTT
>JBDNIH010000086.1:0-2421 GCA_041688385.1 Bacteroidia bacterium | reverse complement strand
CGTTTTTTTTTACGGTGGCAACTCATTTGATTTGAATAGCAGTATTCTCGTGGAGTGAATTAATTTTGAATAAATTAAAGGGGGTGGACATCGAGCCTTCAGTTTTCAGTTTGCCACTGTAACAGGCTGTTTGGCTATAATTTTGAACTAGAAACTTTGACATTTGACATTAAAAACTGGCTTCAAGCCCTGCGTTTACGAACCTTACCCCTCGCCCTGTCGTGCATAGGGATGGGGAGTGTGCTGGCTTTATACCATGGCATACACCGCCCTGTGGTTACGGTTTTGTCGTTGCTTACCGCTACTCTATTGCAGATGTTGAGCAATCTCGCCAATGATTATGGCGATGCCCAAAATGGAGCAGATTTAGCTGGCCGAATTGGTCCCGACCGTATGGTAGCGAGTGGAAAAATTACGCTAACTCAAATGAAAGCGGCGATGTGGTTGTTTGGCTTGCTTTCGCTTTTTTCGGGGGTGTCACTCATTATTTTAGGCTTGCAAGGGCAGTCCGTCGGCAGTATGTTGGGGTTTTTAGGTCTTGGTTTGGTGTCCATTTTTGCAGCAGTTAGCTATACGGCTGGCAAAAAACCATATGGTTATGCGGGCCTGGGAGATCTCAGCGTCTTGCTTTTTTTTGGCTTTACTGCTGTTATAGGCACCTACTATTTGCACAATCACCAACTGAATTTTTCACTTATCTGGCCCGCATTGGCCATGGGTGGATTTTCGGTGGCCGTCCTAAATTTGAATAATATGCGTGACCGGGAATCAGACCTGACTGCCGGTAAAAAGACCATCCCTGTCCGTTTCGGAGGTGTATTTGCCCGGCGCTATCACGCTGCAATTGTACTGTTTTCGATTGTCTCGATTTTTGGTTACGCCTTCTTTTATGGCTATAAAGGTTTGTTTTTCGCGGCTGCATTCGCTGGACTCATGCAGCTACAAACCCTCTTGAAGGTGATAAAGGTCAAGGCCTTGGCCGACTATGATCCTTTTCTTAAACAAACCGCATTGCGCACTTTGTTGTTAACGCTTTTGGCTTTGCTATTTTATCCGTTTTCATGACTTTACCCGAACAACTCACCGCGCGCGCTTTCCCGTACCGCTTACATTTTAAAAGTCCGGGTGGAACCTCACGCGGCGTATTGCACGATAAAATAGCGTGGATGCTGGTTCTTGAAGATGAGAATGGGCAAGTGGGGCGCGGAGAATGTGGGCCGCTAAAGGGGTTGAGTTATGATGACCGACCAGACTTTGGCAGTCGCTTAACCCGGCTATGTGAGCAGTTTAATGCGAAAGAATGGGCAGTTTTCGAAGAAAGTCTGGCCGATTACCCGAGCATGCAATTCGGTTTCGAAATGGCACTCCGCGATTATGCCCAAGGCGGAAAGTTAATGTTGTTTCCTTCGACTTTCAGCAACGGACAGACGCCTATTCCTATCAATGGCCTGATTTGGATGGGGACAGCAAAAGCCATGGAAAAACAGGTAGCCGATAGAATTACCGATGGTTTCAGCTGTTTGAAATTGAAGGTCGGTGCGATTGATTTTGAACAAGAACTCGAGCTACTTAGCGATATCCGCACCAGTTTTAGTGCCGACGAACTCGACATCCGCCTCGATGCCAACGGTGCCTGGACCGCCGATGAAGCCCTTGCGAAGTTGGAAAAACTCGCTAAACTCCATATCCATAGCATTGAGCAGCCCATACGCGCGGGTCAGCCAGAAGCCATGGCAGCCTTGTGTCGCGATAGCGCCATACCAATTGCACTCGACGAAGAGCTGATTGGCATTTTTGAAACGAAGGAGCAGTCGATATTGCTGCAGACTATTAAACCAGCCTACATCATCCTCAAACCCACCTTGCTGGGTGGTTTTGAGGCCAGCGCGGCGTGGATTCGACAGGCCGAAAAGGAACAGATCAGCTGGTGGGTAACCTCCGCATTGGAGTCAAACATAGGGCTAAACGCCATCGCACAATGGACGGCGACTTTGGGCAATCCACTCCCTCAGGGACTAGGTACTGGCAGTGTTTTTACGAATAATTTCGAAGGCCCGTTGGTAGTTGAGCAAGGTAAATTATTCCATCGCCCTGAAAAACCATGGGAACTAAGCGGATTTCTGGACAACCTATGAAAACGCTGCAATTAAATGGCGCGCTACTATCTGCTGCTGATTTTGAGTACAGCAGTTCGGCGAGGGACCAAGCACTGGCAGATTTAGCGCCGATGGAGCAAACAGCGGTTGTAGCTTTTCTGCGGGAGTGGTTTAACCCTGCTAGCGAGCACATATCGGCGCAAACCTCTGGATCTACTGGCCCGCCCAAAACCATTTTGCTGCATAAAAGTCAGCTTTTGGCCAGCGCAGCAATTACGGCTGAATATTTTAATTTTGAAGCTGGTCAAAGGGCTTTATTGCCCTT
>JBDNIH010000085.1:0-26854 GCA_041688385.1 Bacteroidia bacterium | reverse complement strand
TGGTGTTTTGTATGAAGTGGGTGGAGCTGCAGCCAGTGCTACTCAGTTTTATATCACCGATAGCACGCAACATTTTCTGAGGGGGAGTTTGTACTTCTACAGCAAACCTCAACCGGATAGCCTAGCCATGGTCATCGACTATGTTTTAGAAGATGTCCGTCATTTGGTGGAAAGCTTCGCGTGGAAATGATACTTAATCCGATTAATTTCGGCAAGTGAGTACGACCGATCTTCTGCAGACGCCCATCGAATACCTGAAGGGGGTGGGGCCAGCACGTGCCGAAATGCTCAAAAAGGAGTTGAATATCCACACTTTCAGGGATTTATTGCATTATTATCCATTCCGTCACATCGATCGTACCCGGTTTTTTTCGGTGGCTGAATTGAATGAGCAATTGGGCTTGGTGCAGCTCAAAGGTCAGATTGTGGCCATGAGTTATGCAGGAGAAGGGCGGAAAAAGCGCTTGGTTGCTACTTTTCAGGATACCACTGGTCGCGTTGAGCTCATCTGGTTTCAATCGGCACGCTGGATTGAGGGCAGTATTAAACTCGGTGAAACGTATATCGTTTTTGGCAAGCCGGTCGCATTTCGCAACCAATTCAGCATTGCCCATCCCGAATTTGAGCTCTTAAGTAAAGCCACAAGTTTCGCCGGTCAGCCGGTTTTACAACCCGTATACAACTCTACCGACAAGCTCAAAAATAAAGGGCTGGATGCCAAAGGTCTCGCTCGCGTTTGTTACCAACTGCTAGAGCAGCTAAGGGGGCAGCTTCCAGAAAGTCTGCCGCCAGCATTTACCCAAGAGATGAAGTTGATGCCTAAGGCGGAAGCGTATCATAATATCCACTTCCCCAAGGACCAGGGCCAGCTCGACGCTGCCCGTTACCGTCTAAAATTTGAAGAGCTCTTTTATCTGCAATTTGGTCTATTGCGTCAAAGAAAGGCACGACAAGCCAAATTTCAGGGATATATGTTTGCTCAAGTGGGGGCCAATTTTCTTGATTTTTACGAAAATCAGCTGCCCTTTACTTTAACAGATGCCCAAAAGCGGGTGCTAAAAGAAATCCGTGCCGATGTAAAAACAGGTGCGCAAATGAATCGCTTATTGCAAGGGGATGTGGGAAGCGGTAAAACCGTGGTTGCTTTACTTACCATGTTGCTGGCTATAGACAATGGCTATCAATCCTGCTTGATGGCCCCTACGGAAATATTGGCGAATCAGCATTTTCTGACACTAAAGGAAATGCTCGGTGAAATGCCTGTAGGTATCGCCTTGCTTACCGGCAGCACATCAACCAAAGACAGACGCGTTATTCATGAAAATTTAGCCTCGGGCGAGCTGCATATTTTGGTGGGTACTCATGCCTTGATTGAGCCGGCTGTGGTATTTGCTAATTTGGGTTTAACCATCATCGACGAACAGCACCGCTTTGGGGTGGCTCAGCGGGCACAGTTATGGGCAAAGAGCAAAGTCCCCCCACATGTATTGGTCATGACCGCCACGCCCATCCCACGTACGCTGGCGATGACTTTATACGGCGACCTTGACATCTCCATCATCGACGAATTGCCGGCGGGTCGGAAAGCCATTAAAACGCTTCATGCGAAGGACGCCCAACGACTGAAGGTTTTTGAATTCATGCGCCGTGAAATCGCCTTGGGCCGTCAGATTTACGTGGTTTATCCCATGATTGAAGCTTCCGAAACATTGGATTTGAAGTTTTTGCACGATGGTTTCGAAGCCATTTCCAGAGCTTTTCCGATACCGAAATATCAAGTCAGTATTTTAAATGGCAAGATGAAGCCGGAAGCCAAGTCCTTTGAGATGCAGCGTTTTGTAAAGGGACAGACGAATATAATGGTGGCTACTACGGTCATTGAAGTAGGCGTAAATGTACCCAATGCTTCGGTGATGGTAATCGAAAATGCAGAACGTTTTGGGCTGTCGCAACTGCATCAGCTGCGGGGCAGGGTGGGCCGCGGTGCCGAGCAGAGTTATTGTTTACTGATGACGAGTGACAAATTGTCGGCAGATGCACGTATTCGTATCAAAACCATGTGTGAAACCACGGATGGCTTTAAAATTGCGGAGGTAGACCTACAATTGCGCGGTCCGGGCGATATTGCAGGTACACAGCAAAGTGGCAGTATGGATTTCACTATTGCCGATCTTAGTACGGATGGAGAGCTCTTAAAACAAGCCAGACAGGTAGTAGAGGCAATATTTGATAAAGATCCAGACTTAAGTTTGCCAGTCAGTAGACAATTAGTAGTTGCCTATAATGAGCAACATAAAAATCGCAAAAACTGGAGCCGGATCAGTTGATTAGGATAACCAGCGGTAGATTAAAACAATCAAACAGAACAAAAACATGAGAATAGAAATGCGATTAATGCCATGCATCAAGCGCAGATTGACGTTTTTAGTAGTGTGTTGCCCGTTGGGCCGAAAAACCTCGATGAAATAGGCCAGGAATTGTTTCATATTCTTCTAACAATTGAATTTGAAGCTTGTTTGGACTAACGTAAAACCAGCTTTCTTCCGCTATCAAGCCGGATTAAGATGCCAAATAAAATGGTAAACGAAAACATTGACGAACCGCCATAACTTATAAAAGGCAGCGGAATACCAATGACCGGCAAAAGCCCGATAGCCATGCCGATATTAACGAAGACGTGAAAAAAGATGATGCTAGCGACGCCATAGCCATAAACACGGCCAAAACGGGTATTCTGACGTTCAGCCAAGTTCAAAATGCGAATCAGTAAGGCGGCATACAACACCAACACCAAAACACTCCCTAAAAAGCCATATTCTTCTCCGATGGTACAAAAGATAAAGTCGGTACTTTGTTCCGGCACGAAGTCGAATTTGGTCTGCGTGCCTTGTAAAAACCCTTTTCCAAAAAATCCACCGCTTCCAATCGCAATTAAAGATTGGTGTACATTATAACCGGCCCCTTTGAAGTCTTCCACTTTTCCTAATAACACATTGATACGCTGCCGCTGGTGTTCTTCGAGTATGTTTTCAAAGGCGTAATTCACTGATATTACCACCAATATAGCAGGTACAACGACGGCTAAGGTTTTCCAAAGTGCCTTCCTTTTTTTGCGCGAGAGTGCCACGTAAATTGCACCCAAAAGCGCAATACTTATAGCAACGGTCCACTCGTTCAAGAGCAAAGTCATGACTACAACCAGAATAGATAAGCCGCCGAAAACAAGATAATTGACAGATAGACCCTCCCGATATAAAACAAAAATGAAGGAGGCATACACCAAAGCACTTCCGGTATCGTGTTGAAGAATAATGAGCCCAACAGGTAATAGAAGCAATAATCCGACAACGACTTTGGCTTTCAATTTTGAAATGGCGGCATCTGTATTGCTGAGATAGTAGGCAACCATCATTACAGTTCCCAGTTTCATAAATTCGGCCGGCTGTAACCTAAAACTACCTATTTCGAACCAGGCCTTAGCTCCGTTTACCTCTCTTCCAAATACTAAAACGCCGGCGCCTAAAATGAGGGTGGTGACATACACAAATGGTGAGATGCCTTCAAATATGCGAAAATCCAATGCGAGAATAATAACCAGGAGCAGATAAGAGCAGCCCATCCAAAGTAATTGTTTGCCATAGTTCTGGCTGAGGTCAAAGATACTTTTGTACTCTTCGTTGTAAACAGCCGAATAGATTGCTATCCAGCCAATGAATGTCAGCAAGAAGTAGAAAAGTATGCTGATTTTATCGATGTATTGAAAGATGGTTTTTTCTTGTCTTTGCATCGTTATGGGATTACAGCTTCCAATAAACGTTTTTCTAAGGCTGTGCGGTTTGTACCTCCTTTGATGTACTTCTCAATCATTAAACTGGCAATAGGGGCTGCCCATACGCCACCATACCCAGCATTTTCAACGACTACGGCGATGGCTATTTTCGGATTTTCTCGGGGTGCAAAACAAACAAAAACTGCGTGATCTTGGCCATGCGGGTTTTGTGCTGTACCCGTTTTGCCGAGAACAACGATGCTGTCGATTTTGCCATAAGCCCGTGCCGTACCTGCATCCACCACCTTCTGCATGCCGTCCAAAACCACGTCAAAATATTTGTCATCGATGCCGACATTTATTTTTTCTTTGAACGCTGCTTTTACAGTGGCGCCTTTTCCATCACCGATTTGTTTCACCAGATGCGGGCGATAATACCAGCCTCTATTCGCAATTATGGCCATGACATTCGCCATTTGTAGCGGGGTAATACCCAATTCGCCCTGACCAATGGCCAGCGATATAATGTTGTTGGCATACCATTTTTTTCCGTGGATTTTGTTGTAATAATCCACCGAAGGGAGTATTCCCCTTACCTCGTTGGGGATGTCAATACCCGTTTTTAAGCCAATATTGAAGGCCGCAATATGTTCGCGCCAGATGACATAACCTTCAGGGGAACTTTTACCCGGATTGTTGTCGATCATAGTTTTAAATGCCCAACAATAATAGGGGTTACATGAAAGTTGAATCGACTCTTCCAAATTTAGTCGGTCGTGAACGTGGGTACATTTTACCGTATGACTGCCCATACGATAACCCCCATTACACGGGAAACGGGTTTCAGGCGATATTAAACCCATCTGTTGTCCAATCAAAGCCTGTACGGGTTTAAATATAGATCCGGGAGGATATTGCGCCTGCAAGGGGCGGTTAAACATGGGCTTTGATGGATCGTTTGCTAAAACCCGGTAGTTTTTACCCCGAATGGAACCAACCAATAGATTGGGGTCGTAATAGGGTGCGCTAACGAAGGCAAGTATTTCGCCGGTAGAAGGCTCAATAGCGACTACGCTTCCTTTTTTGTTCACCATGAGCGATTCTGCATAATTCTGCAGGTCGATGTCCAGCGAAAGTAGGAGGTCTTCGCCAGAAACCGCCATGGAGTCGAAGGAGCCTTCTTTATAGCTGCCCACGATGCGATTGTGCACATCTACATATTGGTATTTGACGCCTCTTTTGCCACGCAAATCCGACTCATAGGCCAATTCAATTCCTCCGATTCCGATGTAGTCACCTTGTAGATAATAACCTTCGGATTTATCGATTTGGCGCTGATTTACTTCGCCAATATAACCTAAGACGTGTGCGGAAGAGCTGTAGGGATACGACCTGACCGTGCGGGCTTCAGGATAAAAACCGCTGAATTCATGCAGTCTTTCCTGTATGGCCGCAAACTCTTCTACACTAATCTGTGTCTGGAACAAGGAAGGTTTGAAGCGGCTATGATTTTTGGCTTTGGTGAGTCGGGCAATAAAAGTTTCTTTGTCGATTTTTAATAGGCGACAGAAAGAAAGGGTATCCATGTCTTTTTCAAGCTGACGTGGAATAACCATCATATCATAGATGGGACGGTTTACAACCACCCTTTCCTTGTTGCGGTCGTAGAGTATTCCCCTCGCTGGGTAAATGGTCACTTTGCGTATGGCGTTCTGATCGGCCCGCAAAGAATAGGAATCATCGATTACCTGGACATAAAACAGCCTCAGTACGAAAATCGCGAAGATTCCCAACATGATAAATATGACCAGATTCTGGCGGCTGGATGCGTTCATGTAGTCCGAGGAGGGCGTAATTCTAAATAACGAAGGGCGATAATCAGCAATGTGGTAAGCAAGGCGCTGAAAATTGCCTTCATGAGAATTACAAAAATATCGGAAATATCGAGTGATTCGATACTGTATAGTGCTAGGTTATGGATAAATATTAACAAGGATGCATAGGTGACGTATTGGCCAAATTCTACATCTCGGAAACTGATGTTTTGCAAATCGTCATATGCAGTACGTTGGATAGTTGTTTTAATCCAAAATGGCCGAATAAATGCAATTAACGTTGTTGCAAAAGCATGTATCCCGCCTGTATTCGAAAAAATATCTACCACCAATCCTGTACTAAAGCCCAGCAGCAATAAAAGGCTCATTGGCGTAGAAAGGGGCAACATTAGTATAAAAAAAATGTAGATGAAAGGGTTAAATAGGCCATGTAAACCAATATGGTTAAAGACAGCAAGTTGAAAAAACAACAGCAGCAATAGGCGGATAAGCTGTTTGATAAACTCAATCATACGTCAGGCTGCTTTCGAGTGTATCTCTTTCACCTATCATACGGTCTTCGATGACCCATACATAGTTAATTTGTTTGAAATTAGCACCCAGTTTAACTTTTATCTCATACATACTGCTTCCTTCTGGAAGACGGACCTCTGAAATGGTGCCGATAAATAAACCATCTGGGAAAATAGAGGAATAAGGGCTGGTTAAAATAGAATCGCCAACTTCAACCTCCACATGCTCTGGAATTTCAATCAAATCGGCACTTCGGAAGCTTCCGCCCGACCACAATACCGTGCCGGCAGTCCCCGATTTTTTTAGTTGAGCTGAAATACGTGCATTTTTATTCAATAAGGAAATGACGGTGCTGAAGTGGAGTGAAACATCTTTTACAATGCCTACAACGCCATTTGTCGTCATTACAGCCGTTCGGGGTTTTATGCCTGCTAAGCTGCCCTTGTCGAGGGTAAGGTAATTATTTCGGAATTCGATGGTATTGTTAATCACCCGAGCACCGGTAAAGAAATAACGCTGTGCAACGGTTGAATCGATGGTAAGGGATGCGAAACTGCTGCTGTCTGAAAATTGATTTTGGGGTAAGGTCGATTGCAGATTTGATACGTAAGTGACCAAGGAGTCGTTCACCCGGCGTAAATCGAGATAAGCTGTAAAATTATTCAACTTCTGATAAAATCCACCGGAAATGGCATTGCTTGAGTTAAAAAAGGCAGCTTGGTGGTAATAGTTGTGTCTAATGGTAAGCACAACAGCAAGGGCTTCCAAAACAAGGAAGAAAAGCAGAAAGCGGAACCTAGCAAAAAATCGAAGTATCGCGCGCATCTAACCGATCAGGTCATGAGGAAGTTGAAACGGTCTATATTTTTCAGGGCGATGCCTGTTCCACGCACAACAGCACGTAGTGGATCTTCCGCGATAAATACTTTGAGTTTGGTTTTCTGGCTAATGCGTTTGTCGAGACCACGAATCAAGGCGCCACCACCAGTGAGGTAGATGCCATTTTCATGAATATCCGAAGCCAACTCTGGCGGGGTAATTTCGAGGGCTTTGAGGATGGCACCTTCTACTTTGCTAATGCTTTTGTCAAGTGCGTGGGCAATCTCGGTATAACTTACAGTGATTTGTTTAGGTATACCGGTCATGAGGTCACGCCCACTTACTGTAATATCAGCTGGTGGTTCATCGAGCTCTGGCAAAGCCGAACCTACTTGTATTTTGATCATCTCAGCAGTACGTTCACCGATGAGCATATTGTGCTGTCGGCGTATGTACTCGAGTACATCGGCGGTGAATTGGTCGCCAGCTACACGAATAGACTGATCACAAACAATACCAGCCAAGGCAATCACTGCAATTTCTGAGGTTCCACCCCCGATGTCAATGATCATATTGCCTTTGGGCTCTTCTACATCTATACCGATACCGATGGCCGCTGCCATAGGCTCATGGATGAGGTAAACTTCTTTGGCACCAGCATGCTCCGCACTGTCGCGTACGGCACGTTTTTCAACCTCAGTGATGCCCGAAGGAATACAAATTACCATGCGCAACGAAGGGGCTATCCAACGTTTTTTAGGAGTGATCATATCGATCATGCCGCGTATCATGCTTTCGGCGGCATGGAAGTCCGCAATAACCCCGTCTTTTAGTGGCCGGATGGTTTTGATATTTTCGTGGGTTTTGCCGTGCATCTGCTGCGCCTGTTTACCAATAGCGATGACTTTACCAGTCGTTCGGTCTATAGCTACAATCGACGGCTCGTCGACCACAATTTTATCTTTAAATATAATCAGCGTGTTCGCTGTGCCCAAGTCGATGGCGATTTCCTGGGTAAAGAAGTCGAACAATCCCATATGTTAAGTCTTTCTGTTAAAATTAGTGTTTAAAATGACGAATACCAGTAAAGGTCATGGCCATTCCATGTTGATTGCAAAAATCGATTGAATCTTGGTCCTTAATTGAGCCGCCAGGCTGCACAACTGCTCGTATACCTTCTTGGTAAGCAACTTCCACGCTGTCGGCAAAAGGGAAGAACGCATCCGACGCCAAAACAGCACCATCTATCTCAAAATTGAAGCTTCGGGCTTTATGTACCGCTTGTTTCATGGCATCAATGCGGGAGGTTTGACCGGTACCACTGCCTATGAGTTGCTTGTTTCGGGCAAGCACAATGGCGTTACTTTTGGTGTGCTTCACCAGCTTGAGGGCAAAAACCATGTCTTCGCATTCTTGTTGACTTGGTTTTTTATGCGTAACCGCTTTGAGTCCGTCCACATCATCGATATGCTGATCTTTGCCTTGAACTAAAACGCCGTTTAGTACCGCTCTCACACTCGGGTTAGCGGGTAGATTTTTTTTCATCCGTAGCAAAATACGGTTTTTCTTTTTACTCAACAGTTCAACAACACCTGGTGCAAAATCTGGGGAAATGAGAACTTCGTAAAATAGTTTGTTTATTTCCTGTGCAGTTTCCATATCGATTGTGCGGTTGCCCATCAATATGCCACCGAAGGCCGAAATGGGATCGCCAGCCAAAGCATCGTGCCAAGCCTGCAACAGGGTATCGCGTGAAGCTAAACCACAAGCATTGTTGTGTTTGATAATCGCGAAGGTGGGCTCTTCAAAATCTGCTAGCAGATTTACCGCTGCATCCACGTCAAGCAGGTTGTTGTAACTGAGGGTTTTGCCATTGAGTATCTCAAAAAGCTCCTCCATTTTACCATAAAAAGCTCCTTTTTGATGTGGATTTTCTCCATAACGTAAAATGTGGGCATCGTTACTCGACAAACGTAAAACCGGCAGTTGTTCTGTGCGGTTGAAATAATTGAAAATGTGGCTATCGTAATTTGAGCTGGTAGCAAAAGCCTCTGCGGCGTACAGTTGGCGGTCGGCCAGTGTAGTGCCTTTTTGGTTGTTTAACTGCTCCAGCAAACGATTATATTGCGTTTTGGTGGATAAAATAGCCACCTCTGCATGGTTTTTAGCTGCGGCCCGAATGAGGGAGATACCGCCTATATCAATTTTTTCAATGGTGTCTTCGTGCGAAGCTCCGGCAGCTACTGTTTCTTCAAAAGGGTAAAGGTCTACAATCACCAAGTCGATGGTTGGGATTTCATAGCCGGCTAATTCATTCAGGTCCGAAATATTTTCTCTTCGGGCAAGAATGCCACCGAATACTTTAGGGTGTAAGGTTTTTACCCTACCGCCTAGAATTGACGCATAACCGGTTAGGTCTTCTACAGCCACGACTGGTATCCCAAGCGCCTCTATAAAAGCCTGAGTGCCACCAGTAGAATAAATGATTACGCCATCAGCGTTGAGCTTTTTTACTAGGGGTTCAAGGCCGTCTTTGTAATAGACAGAGAGCAAGGCAGAGCGGATGGGCAGTACATTCATTGCAGACTAAAAGTATTGAAGGCACAAAAGTAAAGTTTTTGCAGCTAAGCCGCTGTTCGAATTATATTTAGAGATGCAAAACATCTGTATTTTTTTACTCATTGAAATGTGGATTAGTCTCGGCAGCACAGCCAGGGCGCAAAATAGGTCTTCCGGCGTGGCGGAACCTGTTTTGGAAAACTATCTTCATGAACTCCGCCAAATGCCCATTGACTCCGTTAAGACGCTTAATTTGAGTCGAATGAATCTGGATACACTGCCGCTCGAATTATTGCAGTATCGGGCTGTAACCCAAATAAACCTGAGTCAAAATCAATTCCAAGTGTTGCCCCCCGGTTTGGCAGCCTTTAAAGAGTTGAGCAGACTTGATATGAGCGAGAATCATTTGGGTGGGAAAAGGCTAAATCTGCGCAAGCTGCGAAAACTGGAAAAGCTCGACCTAAGCCGCAATCGGTTTTCACCAGAATTCACCCTCAGGGGCGGAAGGCGGCTTAGATTGATCACGTTGGATAATGCCGGCTTAAAAGTTTTCCGTATTCGCAGTCGTAAAATCCAAGAAGTTACGGCCATGGGAAATCAAATTCAAAAACTACGATGTGGTGTATGGTTGATGAACGATGTGAAAAAGCTGAACTTGGCAGACAACCAATTGTCGCGTTTGCCGGTAGGTTTGAACGCCTATCATAAACTGGAAAAACTTGTATTATCGGGGAATAAGTTCTCTCAGGTACCGTCCGAAATTAGGCACTTCAAGCGGCTAGAAGGGTTGCTTTTTTACAAAAATCAAATCCAAGAAATACCTGACTTTATTTTTCAATTTGAAAACTTGCGCGAACTAGATTTTCACCACAATCAATTAAAACACATTGATCATGCTTGGTTTAAATTGCAAAAGTTGGAGCAGTTATATCTTGCACACAACCAAATCGCTGATTTACCTGAAAGTCTGGGTGAGCTACCCGGTTTACGCTACTTATACGTAGAAAACAACCGAATTCAACATTTGCCTAGCACTTTTGGTCAATTGCGGTCGCTGGAGCGGCTGAGCCTCAACAACAATGCTTTCATCGTTTTCCCAGCTGAACTGCTGCAGCTCGATAGCCTTCAAGAGCTCGATATCAGTGAAAACGATATCGAGGCCTTTCCAGACGCTTTATGCGGATTGACGGAGCTGAGACTGCTTTTTCTCAACGACAATGCATGCAAAACGGCTATGCTGTGCGTGCGCTGGATGGTATTTTATGACAAAAAGAAGGAACCCCAACTTCGGTTTCAATACTAATCAGCACAAAAAAAAGCCGTCAGTTTTGACGGCCTTTTCGTACTGTAGGCTTGGTTAAACCAGGCTAATACTGCGTTCGATAAACGCAGTAAGCTGCGGGCCTTTTAGCATGCCTTGTGAAAGCAGCGCCAAATCATAGGCTTGTTGTGCCAGTGATTGTTGTGTAGCCTCATCTGCACCACTTATTTTTTGCAAATACGGATGGCAAGTATTGAGCACCAATTGCATGGGCTCTTTCATGCCACCGCCCATAAATCCACCGCCACCGGTTGCCGCCATTTCGTTCATTCTCCGGATAAACTCGGAACGTGTGATGACTACAGGTTGATCGTCGGGCGAAAGTGCCTCGGCCACCACCGTAAAATTATTTTGTATGTCGAGGGTTTTGAATAGGGCAACGGCTTGTTGCTGCTGTTCTTCATTCAACAGGGCCTCGCGCTTTTCGTCTTTGGCAATGAGTTTATCGATTGTCTCGGCATCGATACGCTTAAACATGGTTTTTTCCAGCTTACTTTCAACAGCACTGATAAAATGGCTATCGATGGCACTGCTTAGTTCCAGTACCTGATAGCTCCGCTTTTCAGCAGCTTGGATAAAACTGTGTTGGGCCTCTAGGTTGCTACTGTAGAGAACGACGAGTTGTCCGTCCTTCTCCCGCTGGTTGGCTTCGATGCTTTCTGCAAACTCTTCCCAAGTGCGGATTTCGCCGGTGGTATTTTTGTAGAGGCAGAAACTTTTGGCACGGTCGTAAAACTTCTCATCGCTGATCATTCCATATTTCACAAATAAATCAAGGTGTTGCCATTTTTCGGCAAAAGCAGCGCGATCGGCTTTGAAAATATCGAATAATTTGTCGGCTACCTTTTTGCTAATGTGGCTGTTGATTTTACGCACATTGGCATCGGTTTGCAGGAAGGAGCGAGAAACGTTGAGTGGAATGTCTGGT
Source organism: Bacteroidia bacterium (assembly GCA_041688385.1). Taxonomy (GTDB): domain Bacteria; phylum Bacteroidota; class Bacteroidia; order UBA7662; family UBA7662; genus UBA7662. The sequence continues at coordinate 15,110 of JBDNIH010000085.1, read as the reverse complement.
GAATCAATCACTCCGTGCAACAAACGTAGATAATCCGGTACAATCTCCTCCACAGCATCGGTAATAAATACTTGGCGGCTGTAAAGTTGGATTTTATTTTTTACCGGTTCAAATTCGTTTTTGAGCTTAGGGAAGTATAAAACTCCCGTGAGATTAAAGGGAAAATCGACATTGAGGTGTATCCAAAACAAGGGCTTTTCGGCCATGGGATACAGGTCGGTATAGAATTTCTCGTAGTCTTCGTCTTGTAAATCCGCTGGCTTTTTAGTCCACAGGGGCGTGGTTTGATTAATGATTTCATCCTCAAAACTGATTTCAACGGGCAGGAATTTGCAGTATTTACCCAATATTTCCTTGAGGCGGAAAGATTCGAGAAACTCTTCTGAATCATCTGCGATGTGCAAAATGATGTCTGTTCCACGGTCTTTGCGATCGCCCGGCCCAATTTCAAAGCTGGTGCTGCCATCGCAAGTCCAACGTGCGGCTTTACTGCCTTTTTTGTGGTTGAGAGTTTGAATTTCAACCATTTTGGCGACCATAAAGGCAGAATAAAAGCCCAACCCAAATGCGCCAATCATATTGTTGAGCTCAGTTTTGTCCTTGTACTTCTCTACAAATTCAGTTGCACCAGAAAAGGCTACCTGATTGATGTATTTGTCAAGTTCGTCAGCCGTGAGGCCAATACCTCGGTCGCTTACGGTGATGGTCTTTTTGTCTTTGTCGACTGCAATTTTGACTTGTAATTCGCCCAACTCACCTTTAAACTCATTCAAAGATGCCAACGTTTTTAACTTCTGGGTGGCATCCACCGCGTTGCTTACAAGCTCTCTAAGGAATATTTCGTGGTTAGAATACAGCGATTTTTTGATGATAGGGAAGATATTCTCTGTATTAACGGAAATGGTTCCGGTACGTGTGTTTTCCATAAATTGATAGTATTTGAGGCGATTACTTCAAAGAAAGTGCCATGCAGTGGAAGCTGCCATATTGGCAAATTATGGATGTGATAAAATTTTCGCTAACTGTGCTTTCAGTGCCTTAAAATCGAGGGGCTTAGACAAGAATGCGACGGCATCGGGATTTACATATACCCGTCTTAAGTCAAACTCGTCCAGTGTTGAGGAGAGCATGAGAATTGTGTAGCCTTTTTTGATGTCGTCAGCTAACCTATTAAATGCAGCCAAGAAGGCAAAGCCATCCATTTCTGGCATTTGAATATCTAGTAGAATGATGGTTAAATCTGTTGTGATTCCCTGATCCTGAATGAACTTTAAGGCCACTTTAGCGCTGGTAAATGGTTTTACACTGGATGCAAGTTCACCGTGCAGAATGATACGCTCGTTGACTTTTAAATCGAACGGGTTATCGTCGATTAGAATAAATGACAGTTTTTTATTCGTTGTAATCACGAAATGTTTGGCAAGTCGATGCGGAAAATAGTACCCCTGCCTACTTCCGAATCTACATAAATTTTTCCATTTAATCGCGACACTGCATCTTTTACGATATAGAGGCCAATGCCACTGCCAAAATTATGGCTGGTTGCCCTGAAGAACATCTTGAAAATATTCTCTTGTTCGGTGATGGCTATACCAATACCGTTATCGCCAATTTCAATTCTAGCGCCTTCTCGCGTTACTAGGATGTGAATCCAAAGCTTTTTGTCTGCCTTGGTGGCTACTTGGTATTTGATAGCGTTTGAAACCAGATTGTTGAAAATGATTTTTAATTTGAGTATATCGGACCGAAATGAAACCGGCTGTTGTACATCCAATTCGAATTTTATATTTTTTGCCAGTTCTTGGTAACGGTTGGCTTCAATAATTTCCTCACTAAGCAAACGGATATCAATGGCCGTAATATCGTTTTCGATGCGGTTGTTTTTGTAGTAACTGATGATGTTTTTTATAAACTCATCCAGTCGATTCACGCTGTCTTCAATCATATTGAAGTATTGGTCGGTCGCACTTTGGTCCTGTTCGATTCTAGCAAGTTTTATTATCCCTAAAATCGACATTAGCGGTGAGCGTAAATCGTGTGAGGCACTGTACACAAATTTGTCTAGCTCGTTGTATGCTTTTTCAAGTTCCTTTTGCTTTTCGATGAGCTGAACACGAGAGTCGTATACGTCAAAGGCGGCGTGCACGGCTGCCTGTATTTCTTCTTCATTCCAAGGTTTTTGAAGATAGCGAAAGATATTGCCCACGTTCACCCCACTAATTACCGCCTGTATATCTGTATAGCCAGTAAGCAATATGCGCATGGTAAAAGGATATTGGTCTTTAATAGACTCAAAAAACTCAATGCCCGTTTCGCGCGGCATGCGCTGGTCGGCAATGATAATGGGCACAACCTTTTCTTTTAAAATTTCACGGGCTTCAGCTGCCGATTCAGCTAGTAAAATTTCAAATTCTATGCGAAAAGCAGCCCTAAACGCATATAGATTGTGGCGTTCATCATCGATATAAAGTATGCATATTTTTTTTTGGCTCATACTTATTTGTGGAGTTTAGGCAAGGTAAGTCTAAAGGTGGTGCCCTCGCCCAAGGTTGAGTCAATTTCTATGGTGCCGTGGTGCGATTCTATGATGCTATATACGATAGACAAGCCCAAACCGGTACCTTGACCTACGGCTTTGGTCGTGAAAAACGGCTCAAAAATACGCTGTTTTACACTTTCGCTCATTCCCGGTCCAGTATCTCCAATTTCAATGACGACCTGGTCGGCTACCGAACGTGTTATGAGGGTGAGGATGCCACTCGCATGGTTGTCGTTGGTATGCATGGCTTGAATGGCGTTGTTTAGGATGTTCATGAATACCTGGTTGAGTTTGCCCGGATAACACTCAATCAAGGCATCTTCATCATATTTCCGAACTACACTTATTCGGCCACCTAAATTACTATTTAACAGTATAAGGGTTGAGTCGATGCCTTCGTTTACATTTACTTTTTTCAGGTCACTTTCATCCAAGCGGGAGAAGGTACGCAGCCCTTTCACAATTTCTGCTGTGCGCGTGGCGCCTTCTTCCATGCCATTAATCAGCACGCTGATTTCTTCGGCGAGGTAGTCGAAATCCATCTCAACTTTAATTGCATCTAGCTGGGCTTTCATTTTTACATCCTCTGCTGGAATGAGCTTTTCAAAGCGGTTGAAGGTTTCAAGCAAATCTTGAACATCTCTCCGCAATGGCCGGATGTTGGAGGTTACAAAATTAATGGGATTGTTGATTTCGTGGGCGATACCTGCCGTTAGCTGACCGAGAGATGCCATCTTTTCGGCATTAACTAGTTGGGTTTGGGTATTTTTTAGTTCTGTAAGGGTCAAATTTAACTCACCATTGGTTTGTTGTAATTCTGAGGTTCTTTCAGCTACTTTTTGCTCCAAAACAAGGTTCTGTTCCCGTACCAATTGCTCATTTTCGAGAGAAATCTGCAAGGCCTCCGCCTGTGATATTTCTTTCTCTTTCTTCAAAGTATTTATGCGGTCGGCCAGGGCAATACTCAGCAAGATGGCCTCGACAGCTGAAGCAATCATCAAAACATGGTCTGTGAAAAATGTGTACGGTAGCAGTCCTAAGTTCCGCGCTACATACACGAGTAAACCCACCATAAAAAAGGACCAAGCAAGCAGAAAAAATTGTGCTGAACGTATGCCCTGAAGGGATAGTTTGATAGAGAAATATAGCGCGTAACAGGAAACAAGTAGCGCGCTAAAATCAAGGACATTATAGCTTATAATATGAAATCCTGCTAGGAAAACCAGCAGTGCCAGTGCATACAAAGTAGCAAAAACGTATAAGACCTTGTTTACAAACGGTAAGCGTGCGGGTAATTGTAAAAAATGCCGGGCAAAACTGATCGCACCAATGCCGCTGATCGTTGAGAAAAGTACGACCAGCATTTTATTGAGTACCGGCCATTCAGCTATGACGTATTTAAAGGTAAAACCTTGCAGACTGGCCTGTGCGAGTGCAATACCCAGTATATACATCACATAATATAGATAGCTGCGATCTTTAACACTGAAGTAAATAAAGAGGTTGTAAAAGAACATGACGAACATAATGCCCAGATACAATCCAGTAAATAAATCGCCTGTGTAATGGTTGTCTGTAATCGATTCACGGGTGCCAACGTATACTGGTATACTCATTTGCTCTTCTGAATACAAGCGCAAATAATAAACGGCGGACGTGCCTTTTTGGAGTAAAATTGGAAATACAAAATGCTGGTGGTTCACCAAACGCTGACTAAAGGGTAAATTATCTCCTGTTTTTAGCTGAGAATAAGAGGTGCCATTTGGTTCATAAAAGTGGATTTCGTCGAGTTGGGGATTAACTATTTCAATGGCAAGCGCTGAATTTTTTTGGTTATTTTTTATATCCAGTCGAAGCCAAATGGCAGCGTTGGTATATAAATAATTGGGAACATCCTTATCACCGCGAATAAAATCATTTCGTTCGATGACCTCCTCCAAGGTCATTTTGCCTGATTTATCTTCAAAAATATCTATTTGTTGGCCAACCAATTTCCTTTGATCGGCATCTACTACACTAATCTGTGCTTGAAGAAAACAAGGAAGGATGCCCAATAAAAGTAAAAGAAAACGTTTCATCGAGCGGCAGTTTTAAACTCGTCTTTCCGTGCATTTTTAATGGCGAGATCATAGTGGATTTCTACCTGCATTTGTCGGATTGGGGAAGTTTCAATGTGCACTTGGTTTAGGTTTTTTCGCAAACTTATTATACGTTCCCTTTCTAAATCATCAGCGGTTTCGAGCGTAACGGCGTTTTCAAGTAAAACGACGGTAGCCAAAAGGTCAAGTTTGGGGTAATAAAATGTGCCGTTATTGCCGATGGCTTTGAGAACACGACACCCAACTTTTTCTGCAAATTTTACGGTGTATGGGGCACAAAGTGCGAATATACTTTTAATGCCAACCTGCTCTGCAATAACTACGCCTACCCGAGTACTAAAAAACGCACCGATACCTAAGCCAGATACTTCCCGTGAATTCCACAGGCCACAAAGTTCGGCGGTACCTTCGGCGCTCAGCTCTTTTACATAGTCGAATATTTTGGCATCAAAATCACTGGTAGCTTCTTCAATGGGCAGAGGCATATTGCCGCCGGCACATTGCAAGCGCGCACCTCCCAAAACTTTGGCACCATCAAGGGTCTCCACTAATATCACAAAACAGGAAGGGTTGTCTTTCCAAGAGTGGTTCGCGCTCGTGACTTTGTTTACACCAGCAACTTCCAAGACGTGTTCGTGCCCACGAATAAAACGATCACAGGCTTCTGGGTCGTCGGTAGCCCGAAATGCTCTTATTTTAACAGCTTGAAACGACATCAGGGTTGCTGCTTTGTTGGATGCTGAAGCATCTGTTCCGTATCAAAGTAAAACCGACCTGAATCCTTGAACTGGCCAAGGAGCATGCGCCGGCTAACATCTGTCATGGTTCCGCCTCCCATAATTACGGCCGATGCTAGCTGTGGCCAGGTGGTGAGGGTTCTGCCAATTTCGCCATAGGAATCTCTCAGCCGGCCTGAAATCTGTTGATAATCAACAATCGACATAAGGTATTGCATACGTAATTGTGGTTCAATGGGGCCCGCTTCTGGTTCGCCTAAATGCGCAATACGACCATGAAACAAAGGTCGATTTGCTTCTAAATCGAATCGTTCCACATCGAGCATGCCGCGGTCGCTGGTTTCCATGACTACTGGAACACCCAATTTGCGTGCATGCTGCCTGATTTGAAATTTCATTTCGAGGCTGTCGCATTCATCTGCAACGAGGTCAAGTTGACCGCCTGCCGAGAAAAATGCACCAATATTTTCTGGAGTGAGCCCGTCGTCGAAGACTTTAACTTCTACGAATGGGTCAATTTCAGCGATTTCTCGTGCTGTTATGATGGCTTTATTAATGCCAATTTGATGTATACCACAACGGATGCGGTTGAGATTGGTTAAATCGAGGGTGTCAAAGTCGGCCAAGCGGATTTCTCCACAAATTCTTTCCATGATCATGGTAACGGCAATGGCATTGCCCACTGAAAGACCAACAATGCCGATTTTTTTCTGGGCAAGGAGATCTTGTTCTTCGCGTGTGATTTTAAGCCGATTTCTACTGGTACGCAATTCGTAGAAATCGTCTTTATCGACCAAATGAATCAGTCGGTTGTTCCAAGGGTAATAGGCCCAAACACCATATTCATGAAATCCTAACTCACCAAGCAGTTCATTTATGCCTGTTTTGAGTTCTTCCTGTTGAAGTTTTTTTGTAGGTTGACGCAGCTGTAATAGTTCAGCGAGTTGTTTTTGCAGGGTATCGAGTATAACTAGATCAGGATTTCCGATCAAATCATTGAATCCGTCTACATCTTCATCCTTAGTAAGGCGGAAGATGTGCGGGCGATAACTGCTTGCTTCACTGCTGCTACGGTAGTCTAAGTAATCCATTTAAAAATTTGTTCCTCAAAAAAAATGGTGAAATCTGCCTACATGGCCTTTAGGGCTATGTTCTAAAGATATACAAGGATTACATAATAATGGTGTAAGCAATTAGGATAAAGTTTATTTTTGGTACTTATTAAGACTAAGCCATGTCGGAAAAAAGCCTCATAAGTATCCTTTACGTCGACGACGAAATAAACAACTTACATTCGTTCAAAGCTGCTTTTCGCCGCGATTTTAATGTTTTTGTGGCAGAATCGGCTGAAGAAGGACGGAAAATACTCGAAGAACAAATTGTGGAGGTGATTGTAACCGACCAACGTATGCCTGGTATGACAGGTGTTGAGTTTTTAGAATCGATTATCCCGCACTACCCAGAGCCGATACGCATATTGCTGACTGGTTATACCGATATTCAAGCGGTGATCGACGCTATCAATAAAGGCCAGGTATACCATTATATCACCAAACCTTGGGACGAACAGCAATTGCGCAACATCATTAATAAAGCATTTGAAGTTTTTAATCTGCGTGCCGAAAATAAAGAGCTTGTAAAAAGTTTACTTCGCGTGAATGAGCAGTTGGAGTTTCTATTGCGTCAGAAATTATTGTCGTGATTTAACACCTACTTGGTTATAATAACGGCATCGCTCACAAGTGCAATAGTACCTAGGACTGGGAAAATTGCATGCACGAACGTTTGTCTCCAATCTTGAATGAAGCCTTAAACAGCAGCTTAATATTCCCTTCATGAATTTACAGCATATTTTTGAGCTTCTGGGTACCTATGCATTCGCTATTTCGGGTGCCTTGGCGGTAAAGGACAAAGAGCATGACTGGTTTGGAGCGGGATTTACTGGCTTTTTAACAGCCATAGGCGGTGGCACGTTACGCGATGTTTTATTGGGTAGTTATCCGCTGGTTTGGATTGGTAATATCCACTTTTTATATGCAGTAATTGCGGGGATATTAACGACCTACATTGCTTTTGAATTTCTAATGAAGCTTAGAAAAACCCTTTTTTTGTTTGATACTTTTGGCATCGCCTTCTTTACCATATTAGGTGTTGAAAAAGCCTTATCCGTTGGTGTTCAGCCCGAAATTGCTGCCATCATGGGTATGTTTTCGGCGGTAATGGGTGGCGTAATTCGGGATACATTAACCAATGAGATCCCGGTTATATTTCGGAAAGAAATTTATGCCACGGCTTGTTTGGCAGGAGCATCAATTTATCTTCTTTTAAATCATTTTGGGCTTGACCGAGATTTGAATCTAGTAATTTCTATTCTCACCATTATTGGTATTCGGCTAATTGCGGTAAAGTGTAAAATTACCTTAGGTCGTATTAACTAAGCCATAAACGGCGGTAGGCGCCATCGGCATCGTATTGTGCCGCTTGTTTTTCTAGGTTAAACCGCCGGTTTTCATGTGGATCATTGCCAACTCCTGCGAGATAATTCCAATTCCCATAATTACTGGCCACATCGTAATCAATTAACTGGGCTTCGAACCAGGCTGCCCCGGCACGCCAGTCTTGTTTTAAGTCGTGGATGAGGTAGCTGGCTACATTTTGTCGGCCGCGGTTACTCATCCATCCGGTTTGTAGGAGCTCGCGCATGTTGGCATCGACAAAAGGCTGACCTGTTTTCCCGAATCGCCAACGGTCAAAAACAGCGGGCTTAAAACTGCTGTGGGCTGTTTGTTCTCGGATGCCGCCAGGCTGAAAAAGTTGGGCACCTGCCTGTAGGGCTACAAATTGAAAATAGTCACGCCAAAGCAATTCAAAATACAACCAGTAGGTACTTTCGTTAGCGCCGTTTTCGGTTTCATATCGCTTGAGCTCGGCATATATCAAACGTGGAGACACCGCACCCAAAGCCAACCAAGGCGATAAACGACTTGAATACGTATCTCCTACGAGACCGTTACGGGTTTCCTTATAGGTTTTGATGTGGTGGTTTTGCCAGAAGTACTTGTTTAGTCGCGCCAAGCCTCCTTTTTCTCCCGCTTCAAAAACATACGGTTGACGCTTTTCCGCAGCTGGGATTGGGTAGCCCAACTCAGTTAAGTTGGGGATAGTGGTTGTCCTCGATAAGGCGGGCCATTGCGGGAAGGTCATTTGAACAACAGATGACGGCATAGCATGTAGCTCCACTTTTTTCCTGAATACGGTAAACACCGCAGGCAAAGCTGACAGGTCAAAAGGCAAATCCTTTATTGCCAGTAAGGTGTTTTTCTGATGTGTGTGTAACAAAAATCCACCTCTCGCAGCAGCGGTTTGTAAATGGGCTAGCTGTGCCTCTTCATTGGTTCCTGGTAAAATTTCAGTGTATACTTCACGAACTTGGTTTTGGCTTACGTACGCCAAGATTTTATGTGCAGGTTTACCGACCTGAAATACCAGCGGCACCCCTAAAGCGGCAAGCTGCTTTTCCAACGCTTTGAGGGTGTCGAGCAAAAACTGAATCGGAATAGCTGAGCTGTTCTGAAATCCCCATTGATTGTGTTGGAACAGCGTTTCGTCTAGACAATATAAGGCTACAAAAGGCGTGTTTGAAGCGAATAAGTCATTGAGCACAACTTGGTCGTGCAGTCTTAAATCTTTCCGGAACCAATAAACAACAGCATTTTTCACCTTACCAAAACAAAAGTCCGCCGGAGAAGTTTTTTGTCTTTTCACCGTTATAAGGGCTAATCTGCCAACATATACGAACAAGTAACTAGGGCTTGTGAAGTGTCTTGCGATTTGCTTGTCGGCTGATTTTTACCTACAGGATACCAAATTGAGAATGTCTATTTGCAAATCAGGCTTTTGTTTCTTCCTCCTTTTTCTCCTCGTCGAGTGCGGTTAACAAATCGAAAATTCGATCTACTTCCTTGCCAAAAGCGATTTTATTCAGCCATTTGGTGAGATAATAAAAGAGTAGAACAAATAGCACAAAACAAGCGACCAGCAATCCCTGCAAAAGTGGTTCGGTACTTAATTTTTCGAGTTTGCCTTCTTCGGCCAGTGCCATGATAAAACCTGCGGTAAGACTAAATGGATAAAAAAACAACGCTGCAATTTCAACCGTTTGTAAGGCCTTTTTCATGCGGTAGTAAATCAGGCTTAGGCGAATCCGAATGTTTTCATCGGCGGCAGGGGTGATGAGTACCCTGCGCAGCAAGTAGCTGTTATAAACAATAGCGAGTACATAGCCCAACAACACTACGCCCAGAAAAAAACGAACCCAGAAGAAATCAAAATAGACGAATAAAGCTAAAAAGAGCAAACTAAAAAGGATGCCATAACCACTGTTGATGCGAATGATAAGACGCAGCTTTAACAAAGGATCGGCACTGCTCGCTTGCAGTTTTTGAGCGGAGATAAGTTCGGGTGTGGCCGCTGTACTCAAGCTGCTCCACAAACTTTCTGAGCTGTCAGGGGGTGTTGTTGTAGCCATGAGGTGAGTAAATTTTTGGCCCAGTGTATTTTAACCGTGGCATTGTTGCTATTGATGCCTGTGATTTCGGCGATTTGTTGCATGTCGTAACCTTCGAGTCGGAGTGTTAACAACATGCGACTGATAGGGTCGAGTTTACGCATTTGTTGGTAAAGCCAGTCGATTTGTGCTTGTCGTGGGTCTATTTCACCCGCATACCACTCTGATTGGGCTTCGGCTTTGCGTCGCTTTTCTTCTTTTCTACGCCATGTTAAGGCAGTATTTAAAGCTACCCGGTACAACCAGGTAGAGAAGGCCGATCGTTGTTCGAACCTCGGCCAAGCTTCGAGCGCCGGACTACTATCTCATTGTAGAGATCCTGTTGATCGTGGGCGGTATCGGCACAGAGATGTGCAATTTTATGAACAATTCCCCGGTGCTGATTGAGCAGTTGTAGAAAATTATGCTCAGCAGATGCCATCCTGCTTTTTTTTGGGCGTGAATCTGCCATCGCTCAACAAGGCAGGAAGTAGGAGTATAAGAAGCACTGAGGCAGCCCCTTCGCTGTTTGGATGTTTTTCATAACGATTTTTGATGGGTTTTACGGTATAACCAGCTTTCCGAAGCAGATGTATCAATCCCTTTTCTCCACTGAGGTGGAGTGCGCCTACGGCAATAAAAGTTTTGTTTTGAGCCATTAATCTAGGTAGGGTATTCATCCAGCGCTGGTTGCGATCGTCGAGTAAGCGCTGCAAACTACCCATTTGGTCGGCATATCTTTCGGCCATGGCTTGCATACTTCGATGATCTTGAGCGAGGTAAGCAAAATACAATTCCCCGCTAAGGTATTCCATGCTGTCGAGCTGAGAGATGAAGCTTTTGAGCTGCTCTATTTCGGTCGACAAAGAATCGCTGAGATAAAGTAATTCAAATTGTTCCCGCAGAAGCTCGAGTGCTACCAGCTGCTTTTTTTTCTTTTTGCCTTGTTTGGCAAGCCATAAATCAAGTGGTTCGCCAGCATATATTTTGAGCGTATCGGCGAGTAGGGTTTTGGCGGCCATTACGGCTAGGGTTGCACTTACAGCACTTGGTTTAAGTACCGCTAGTTGGTCTAAGCCTGGCCCGACATAGGTTTTGAGACTGCCATCCAATTTACTTCTTTCGGCTTCGGTCAACAGATTAACCCAGCTAGGGCCTTCTGGTGCCAACATCATTAAACTTAAGGCACCGAGTTCTGCGGAATCTATTACTGTTTCTACAACGATGGTTTTTGACTTACCTAGGGCTTTGGTTACCGCCGGGTAGTGCTCCAGTAATCCGTTGTTTACCAAATGATAGGTGCCAAAGAGGTAACTTTTCTTTTTTAGGCCGTTTCCACTGACTTCCCACAGCAGGGTTTTGTCGTTCGTTTGTGCGCGACTTGGGGTGAGTTGCCCGAGTAAGAGCAGACCAATCAAAAGAAAAAGATAATTTTTCATGTGAAGCAATTTTGTTCAGTGAGTGCTGCGTGCAATCAGAATATTACAGTGACGCCGAAAATAATCGAAAAAACCTTTCTCATGCCTTTTTATAGGTCGGAAGCGTCGGGAACAATTTCATTTGCCTATTTTTGGGCTCATGAATTATTGGTTGCTCAAATCCGAACCCGATGTGTACAGTTTCGAAAAATTGACGCTGGAGGGTAAAGGCATTTGGGATGGGGTACGAAACTACCAGGCGCGCAACAACCTCCGCGACATGTTGGTCGGCGATATTGCCCTATTCTATCACAGTAACATAGGCCAAGAAGTTGTTGGTATTGCCAAAATAACCGCCTCCAGTTTTCCAGATCCAACTATCGACGACGACCGTTGGCTGGCGGTAGAAGTTACGCCGATACGGGCGCTTAAAAAGCCGGTTACCCTCAAAACCCTCAAGGCCGATCCGCAATTTGAGGACTTGACACTCGTACGCCACAGCCGATTGTCGGTGATGCCTGTGAGTAAAGTACATTTTGATGCTATCTTAGCCCTATCAGAACTATGAGTGAACGCCGCCTGATCGTCGATACCAAACAGCTGCCCATCATTATTGATCGGCTGTGTGCCCAGTTGATGGAACAACATGGTAATTTCGAAAACACGGTTTTAATAGGTTTACAACCACGCGGCACCCAGTTGGCAGCTCGCATCCACCAGAAAATAGAAAAGCTCACCGGACACCCCGTTACTTTTGGTTTGCTCGATGTCACTTTCTACCGCGACGACTTTCGCCGGCGCGAAGAACCCCTCATCCCAAGTGAAACCCGCATCGATTTTAGTATCGAAGGCAAAGAAGTAGTGCTGATCGACGACGTGTTTTTTACCGGCAGGACCATACGTGCCGGTTTGGATGCGCTCATTGACTTTGGCCGACCGGCTAAAGTAGAGTTACTCGTGCTTATCGAAAGGCGCTATTCACAAGAATTCCCGGTAAAACCTGATTTTTTAGGGAAACGGGTGAATACAGCCGAAAACGAAAAAATACTCGTGGAATGGAAAGAGGTGAATGGTAAAGACAACGTTTGGATCGTATCGTTATAATGGCACAGGCACTTAGTACATCCCACCTCATCGGCATCAAAGAGCTTAGCATAGCCGATATTGAGCTAATCTTTAATACTGCCGATAACTTTAAAGATGTTATCAACCGGCCCATTAAAAAGGTGCCCTCGCTCCGAGACATTACCATTGCCAATATTTTCTTCGAAAACTCTACCCGTACCCGCTTAAGTTTTGAATTGGCCGAAAAACGCCTCTCGGCAGATGTGGTAAATTTTTCGAGCTCAGGCTCATCGGTTTCAAAAGGGGAGACCTTGGTAGATACCGTCAAAAACATACTCGCCATGAAGGTGGATATGGTGGTGATGCGCCACAGCAGCCCCGGTGCCTGCCAGTTCCTTGCCGCCAATATCGACGCCAAGGTGATTAACGCTGGCGACGGCGCCCACGAACATCCGACCCAGGCCTTGTTGGATGCTTTTTCGATACGTGAAAAATATGGCCATGTGGCCGGCTTAAAAGTGGCCATCATAGGCGATATACTCCATTCACGTGTGGCGATGAGCAATATATTTTGTCTACAAAAATTAGGTGCAGAGGTCATGGTTTGTGGACCAACTACCCTAATGCCACGTTATATGGCCGAGTTAGGGGTGAAAGTAGAACACGACGTACGCAAAGCCTTAGCCTGGTGCGATGTAGCCAACGTTTTACGCATCCAACTTGAACGTCAACAAACCCGCTATTTTCCCAGCATGCGGGAGTATACCCTGCAGTTTGGTATCAACAAGGCCATGCTCGAAAGTCTGGACAAGGAAATCACCATCATGCATCCCGGCCCCATTAACCGTGGTGTAGAAATCACCTCCGATGTAGCCGATTCCGGCCAAAGCATCATCCTCAACCAGGTCGAAAACGGCGTTGCCATACGTATGGCTGTGCTTTATCTCCTTGCGGATAAGATAGTGCGGGTTTAGTTTTAGCCGCTTTTTAGTTTTGTTCCTTTTGATATTGTCAGGCTTTAAGCTGACAAAATGAATGAGAAGAAACTTCTGCGCGACCAGCTTGAACCCAGAGTCAAACTTTTTGCGCAAACTCAGAAGTACCAGAATCCCAAAACCGGGTGGATAAAAGCGGTTCGTTTAGCCCTTGGCATGTCATTGCAGCAATTGGCAGATAAAATGTCGATGACCAGAACAAAGCGTACAAGAGTTCGAGAATAGAGAGCAGGTGGGAGCAGTTACATTAAAGTCGTTAAAAGAAGCTGCTCAAGCATTGGGGATGGACTTTGTATATGGTTTTGTACCTAAAGAAGGTTCGTTGGACAAGTATGTCAAGCAAAGAGCAAGATTACTTGCCGAAGAAATAGTTTTACGGACGTCAAACTCAATGACATTGGAAGATCAGCAAAATTCAAGGTCAAGGATTAAAAAAGCGATTGATGAACGCACCTTGATTATTAAACAAGAGTCACCTAAAATTTTAAGGGATTAAAGCTCAACTATATGAAAGGTCAAACGCCGCTGGATGAAGAAGAAAAAGAAGGGCTTCTTATCCCAACGATAGTAACGCGAGAAGAATTAGATGAGTTTGAGCAGCAAAATATAGAGGATGCAGTGCAGTGGGTATTGACAAACAACTTCCAGACTGAAACGGTACTGACTGAAAAATTTATTCGGTTACCTCACAAAGGTATGTTTGGAAACGTTTGGGCCTGGGCAGGTAAATTCAGAAAAAGCGAGAAAAATTTAGGTGTTGCAAGCTGGCAAATAAATCCAGGAATCAACTGCTGATTATAATTGGATGGGTGACTTGGCCAGTGCGTATAACCAGTCCTGAGTCTAAATCTTAAATTTGGGTTGCATGTTTCGGAGTTTAAAATGCTTTCAATTTGATATATAGCGCCAAATCCCGTTGGATTATACATTTGATTAATCGGGTCACATACTACGCCTCCAAATGGCCCAGCCGAATTATTCACCAATCCAAAATGCACTTTCATGACCATTTGCTCATCATCTTGTGTAAATACAGATGAATAAATATAAGAGATATATTTATGTCCATTAAGGTTTAAGGCTACAACATAGTCAACGATATCGTCGATCGCACCGGTTAAAAATTGACCAGCACTTTCGCCGGTTATACTTTCGCCATAGACTGCGGCCAAGCAGATTGAGCTAGAAATGAGGTTTCTTAACTCAAGACAGTATAAAATGTGCTGATGTGCTAATTTGCTGATGTGCTAATTTGTTGATGTGCTAATTTGCTGATGTGCTAATTTGCTGATGTGCTCATTTGCTGATGTGCTCATTTGCTGATGTACTCATTTGTTGATGTGCTAATTTGTTGATGTGCTAATTTGCTGATGTGCTAATTTGCTGATGTACTAATTTGCTGATGTACTAATTGATGGCTACAAAACCTTGATGCTTTTTGTCTTGGATAATCAATAATTAGTCTTGCAGCTTTCGACTAATCAAACAACAGTCTTGTCTGGTTGATTTGCCTGCTCTCGTCCTATAGAAGGTTGACAGTATGTTTAGTTAAAACTGTTGTTGGTTAACTTCTAAAATTCATTAGCACATCAGCACATTCCCAAAGTTGAGCTCTGCGAAACGCCACATCAGCACATTAACCTCCCTCAATTTACAGCGCGAGTATCACCTCCTAACCAAAGTCAAATTATAGAAAGACAAGCTTAGTCCT
>JBDNIH010000332.1:0-2644 GCA_041688385.1 Bacteroidia bacterium | reverse complement strand
CACCGGGAGCAACGCGAACACCCACAGAAGGCGCAGCCGACGTAAACAACAAACAGTTTATCACAATGCCTCCCCAAAAGATTTGTTAATCTGACGTGTATTACCGAATTTGGACAACGCGATAAACCGCTTAGCTATGAAAACTACCGTATTTGCCGTTTTGGCGGCTTTTATGCTTGCCACCACCGCATGCAGCAATACCGAAACACTCACTTTCGAAAGTGAAGAAGTAACACTCACCGCAGAGGGCCCACTTTACGATGGTTCAAATACAGCCTCAGCAACGTGGACCGCAGATCTTAGTGCTTTAAATATCGATCCAGCAACCATTCAATCCGCCCGGGTAAAAAGCATTACCATTACCACCGACAGCCCAGACGACCTGGCGCTGATTCAGGATATCACTTTTCAGTTTGCTGGCAAAGACGTGAGCATGCAACAAGTCGGCTTTTTAAATCCTGTTCCAGCCGGGTCCTCATCGCTTAGCTTGCAAATTGCGGTAGAACAGAAAGACATTGCTAAATTTTTCCAACTCCCAAACATGACCTGGGTAAGCGATGTTAATCTCAGCGCTGAAAAAGAAGAGAATCTGCAATTGAAAGTCCGTTTAAACTTTGAACTAGAAGTCAAAAAATAAATAAATCTACCTATGAAAAAAATCGTTTTCTCCACCCTTTTCCTTCTTTTTTCCGCCTTTTTGCTGCAAGGCTTTTACCCCGCTCAGGGTGTTGAAGCTGACATGCTTGTGGGCGTTTGGGAACCTAGCCACGGCAAAGCCCGGGTGAAAGTTGAAAAAATAGCCGACAAATATTATGGTAAAATTGTATGGCTCAGAGAACCCATTGATCCAGCGACCAGTGCAGCTAAAGTCGACAAAAACAATCCGGATGAATCCATGCGTCAGGTGCCGTTAAAAGGTTACCGTTTGTTGAAAGACTTCACCTACGCCGGCGAAGGCGAATGGAACGACGGCACCATTTATGACCCGGAAAATGGCAACAATTACAGCTGTGTAATCAAGGCCAAAGATGTAAATACACTCGATATACGTGGTTTTATCGGCGTAAAAACCTTCGGGCGTACCGATGTCTGGAAACGTGTATCCATCAAAAAATAAGGGTATATGAACAAGCGTCTGCTCCCACTTTTATGCTTTTCACTTTGTTTGAACATCCTCACTTTTGCCCAAACAACCGACAGCACCGCTGTTGAAGAAGAAGATTACGACCAATACGGCGAGGTAGACTATGCCGACGGAAAGGCAAACAAAACCTATGCGAACGCACGTATTGTAGGCACAGCCCCGCAGCGATTTGTTTCGGTAGGTTGGGATTGGCAAGCACCCTATACCATGCAACTTTCACGCATCGGTAGTTATGCCAAAGATGCCGTTTTAGCTAATGACCAATTTGGTAGCGGCGATGTAGTTTCGACCGGTGGTTTACGGCTTATCGCCAATATCCCCGTGATTTCACGTAACAATTTCATTTGGCAACTAGGCGGTACCTATTGGGAAACTGGCTATAAAATCAACAATATCCAAGGCGATTCATCGGCTACTGGCGTGATGAATGAGCTCAACCAAAAAGGACTGCGCACAGCTGGGTTGAATACCATCCTCTATAAACCGCTCAACGAACATCAGTTTATACTTGTTCAAGCCTCTTTGGACATGAGTGGCGACTATGGCTTATCGCTACAAGGTCAAACGCGTTTATCACTGGCTGCATTGTGGGGAAACCGTCCGCACGACAGATTGCAGTGGGCCGTGGGCGTCTCTCGCACGTATCGGGTAGGTGCCATGAATTACATACCTATTTTTATGTATAACTGGACCTCCGTCAACCGCAAATGGGGCGTCGAAGCACTAGTACCAGCACGTGGTTCGGTGCGCTATAATTTCAGCGTCACGAGTCTTTTAATGGCTGGATTTGAATTAGAAGGTCAAAGTTATCGCATCAATAATTTCAGCGATTTACCTGCCGGACAAAACCAAAGTCTAGAAATACGCCGTGGCGAATTGCGTCCGCGTATCGAATATCAACGTCAACTGTATGGCTTCTTTTGGATAGGCGCACAAGTGGGTTATCGTATTGACTTTATCTACAATGCGGACTATCTGCCTAACGGAAAAGAATTTTTCAGGGGATTTACTGGAGCCCAGCCCTTTGCCATGCTCAATAACTTAGGCAATGCGCCTTATGTGAACCTGACCATCAATTTTGTAAGTCCCTAAACACGCCCACTTACTTCAACAACGGCGACCGTGGATGACCCATGGCTCGCCGTTTTTGTTTTTGGTAAAAAAAAGATACTCCTCCCCACCATCTGCCAGCTTGAGGCGTTTGCGGATTTCGCTTACCTCCATAAAAAACTCCCTTTTGGCAACATTGGCTTTGGTTATACCTCGTTTTTGTAGTTCTGATACTAGTGTTTTGGGTTTATAAGGCCAATGTTCCACGATTTTAAACCACCGTCCTGCCATTGCAGGTTCGGGCGTATGGTGCAGGTAATAATCGGCTTGGCCATTGAGTGCTAGCCAGCCTTGTGCCGCAGCAAAACTACGCGCTTGCCGTGTTTTTATGAGGGCCAGATGCGGCTCGACAAAATAGTCGGCGGCTCCAGCCGAGGCCAAAGCGGGCTT
>JBDNIH010000010.1:0-13969 GCA_041688385.1 Bacteroidia bacterium | reverse complement strand
TCCGTGTGTCCGTTCTAAGAAGCCGAGTTCAAATCCGTCAGCGAGTTTCAAAGCTTATTCAGCTGCTTTTTCTTCGTCTTCAGCAGCAGCTTCTTCAGCGGCAGGAGCTTCAGTAGCTTCTTCCGGAGCAACTTCTGCAACTACTTCTACTTCAGCAACGGCTTCTACTTCAGCAACAGCTTCCACTTCAGCCACAGCTTCTACTTCAGCAACAGCTTCTACGGCTTCTACAGCTTCAACAGCGGCTACTTCCGCTACCTCTTCAGTAACTTCCTCGGCTACTTCTTCAGCAACAGGGGTGTTTTTCTTAAGGATGGCTTCTGCACGGTTGGCTTTTACCTTCGCTTCTGCGGCGAAACGAGTAGCAACAGCTTTTTCTTTAGCAGTCAACAAATTGGTTTTTTTGCCTTCTACTTTCGATGCTTTCTCTGCTTCCCAGGTCGTGAAACGTTTGTCGGCTTCGACTTGGTCAAACAAATTGCTGCGAACCCCTTCCTGCAGGTATTTCTTCATCATCACGCCTTTATAGCTGAGGATGGCGCGACAAGTATCGGTGGGTTGAGCACCTTTAAATACCCATTCAAGGGTCTTGTCCACGTTGAGATCGATGGTGGCAGGATTCGTGTTCGGGTTGTAAATACCCAAACGTTCAATGAATCTCCCGTCTCTCGGAGCACGTGCATCTGCCACCACAATATGGAAGAAAGGCTTGCCCTTCTTACCATGACGCTGTAATCTAATCTTTACTGACATTGATCGTTGTTTTTAAACGAGTTGCAAAGATAGTGGAATTCATTTATTCTACAATACCACTAATGAATTCGTGATAGTACATAGATAACGCAGATTGTTTAAGATTTACGCTGATAGTATTAGCGACGGGTAGGCATTTTTGGCATTTTGCCACCGGCACCCATGGCATTCATCTTCTTCATCATGCCTTTCATATCATTAAACTGTTTGAGCAACTGGTTTACCTGCTGAATACTGGTTCCTGAACCATCGGCCAAACGTTTACGGCGGCTCCCATTAATCAGATCAGGGTTGTTGCGCTCAATGGGGGTCATGCTCTGAATGATGGCTTCGACATGTTTAAAGGCGTCGTCACTGATATCGACATCCTTTAACATTTTGCCCATGCCTGGGATCATACCCATGAGGTCTTTCAAATTACCCATTTTTTTAATCTGGCTAATCTGGCTCAGGAAGTCATTAAAGTCGAATTGGTTTTTGCTGATTTTTTTGGAAAGCCGCTGCGCTTCTTCTTCGTCGATCTGCATTTGAGCCCGCTCAACTAACGAGACCACATCACCCATGCCGAGTATGCGGTGGGCCATGCGATCGGGGTGGAAGACGTCAAGAGCCTGCATTTTTTCGCCGGTCGACATAAACTTAACCGGCTTACCAACGGTATAAGAAATGGTCAAAGCCGCACCACCGCGGGCATCGCCGTCGAGCTTGGTGAGGACTACGCCATCGAAATTCAACCTGTCATTGAAAGTTTTGGCCGTGTTTACAGCATCCTGACCTGTCATGGCATCGACCACAAACAAGGTTTCGTGCGGCTTAACTGCTTGGGAAACGTTGGCGATCTCATTCATCATGGCTTCATCCACAGCCAAACGACCGGCTGTATCTACGATGACAATTTTATAACCTTCTGATTTGGCCTTTTTAACGGCATTTTCTGCAATCTGAACTGGGTTTTTGCTGCCTTCTTCAGCATATACGTCTACATCTATTTGACCGCCCAATACTTTGAGCTGATCGATGGCGGCTGGGCGGTAAACGTCGGCGGCTACGAGCAATACTTTATTGCCCTTTTCTTTGAGCATATTGGCCAGCTTGCCAGAGAAGGTGGTTTTACCGGAACCTTGCAAACCTGCAATAAGGATGATACTTGGGTTGGCGCCTATATTAATATCGGAAGTGCTGCCACCCATGAGGTGAGTGAGCTCCTCATGCATGATTTTGGTAAGCAACTGGCCGGGCGAAACACTTTTAATTACGTTTTGACCCAATGCCTTCTCACGTACCGTGTCGGTAAACTCCTTAGCGATTTTGTAGCTCACGTCGGCATCAAGTAATGCCCGACGGATTTCCTTCATGGTTTCGGCTATATTGATTTCCGAGATACGGCCTTCGCCTTTGAGTGTTTTAAAGGCTTGGTCTAAGCGGTCGGTGAGTTTATCAAACATGCGTATTGGAAATAAGATTGCAAAAATAAGGGTTTGGTGTTATCGGTGTGCCATACATAAAAAAAGGCCGGATAGCCGGCCTTGGTTAATATTTATAAGAAATTGTTAGCTGCCGAGATAAGCTTTCAGCATTTTGCTGCGTGAGGTATGCCGCAGGCGCTTTAATGCTTTGTCCTTAATCTGACGTACACGCTCGCGGGTGAGGTCGAATTTCTCGCCTATGTCCTCAAGCGACATGCCGTGGTCGAGCCCGATACCAAAGTACAGCTTGATGACTTCGCGCTGACGTTCGGTAAGCGTAGCCAGTGAACGATCGATTTCGGCCGAAAGCGACTCCTGCATGAGGATGCCGTCTGATTTAGGCGCGTCGTCGTTAACCAGCACGTCGAGCAAGGTGTTTTCTTCGCCCTGTACAAAAGGAGCATCCATCGAGATATGACGACCGCTGATATTCAGCGTGCTTTCTACCTCGTCGGTTGATACTTCCAGCATTTCTGCCAGCTCTTCTACCGAAGGATCACGCTCGTATTGTTGCTCCAGCTGCGAAAACGCTTTACCGATTTTGTTCAAAGAACCAACACGGTTGAGTGGAAGACGGACAATACGCGAGTGCTCGGCCAAAGCCTGGAGAATGGACTGACGAATCCACCACACCGCATACGAAATGAATTTAAAACCGCGGGTTTCGTCGAAACGTTTCGCGGCTTTAATCAGTCCAAGGTTACCTTCATTGATTAAGTCGCTGAGGGTTAAGCCTTGATTCTGATATTGTTTGGCAACAGATACCACGAAACGCAGGTTGGCTTTGGTAAGCTTTTCCAGGGCGCGTTGATCGCCTTCGCGTATCTTTTTAGCCAAGGTCACTTCTTCTTCAGGAGTGATTAGATCCACCTTACCGATTTCCTGCAAATACTTCTCTAACGATTGGCTTTCGCGGTTGGTTATCGATTTAGTGATTTTTAGCTGACGCATAAATTATTAGAAATGATGTGTAAAGAGAAAAGATGTGATCGCCTGCAATAAAGCTGCAAAGATACAAAACATTTCGAGCCTAAAAAGTTCAGTTTCTTTTACATTGCCGTTTTAACGAAACAAAGACCTGACAATTTTGTTCCTAGACAAATATGAAGATGGAAATTACCGACACAGCACCCGCTGAATTCGAATATTGGCAGGGTAGAGACGCCTTAGCGCCCATGGCTACCCATGTGGCTTCTCCTATCATTCGCCCTATCGACAAAGGGAAGCTCAAGAGTGTTGCCCTCGAAACGGTAGCCCATCAAGCCGATTTGCAAATCAGTATGTTGCGCAAACAGGCAGAACTGCTCATGGAACAAGCTAAAGAAATTGAAAACCGGGTTAAAGTAGCGGAAGAGATTTATGCCGCTGATATGAATTTTGAGCCGGTTATTGGTCAACGTTACCATCTCTACGAGCGCGACAATGGCTCTAGATTATTGTCTATGCTTTCTCCTGAAGATTGGGGAAAAAAAATAAAATTCACCTTCATTGCCTCTGTAAAGCTATTGGGTGATCGTACTTGGGACGTTTTACGTAGTGCCAAAACCCAAAAGATTTAAGGTTGATTTGACGTCGACTTTTTAATGCGCTTCACAACAGAGAAGGCCGATACCCAGAAGGATATCGGCCTTTTATATGAACTTGAGCAAAGCGTGAAAATGGCATGCTCATGTCGGTTAACCGACAAGGCAACCCAATTTATTCGGCAGTGCCTTCGTTGTTGTTATCTTCGGTAGCGGGTTTGGCATAGGTGCCAAGTTTCGCTTTTTTCAAACCCTGTGTACGCAGACGTGAAACGGTGCGATTTTTTCTGGCTTTTCTTTTCAGTGAGGTAACACCCATGGCTGTTGATTTTTCTAATGGACTGCAAATATAGCGTATTCAGTTTTTTCTCCCAAACAATTCGTCAATAACCGAGAATTTTTAGCACCTGCTTACTGCTTTGCTCTTCTTGGAAGAGTTGGTAGTCGAGATTGTTCTCTTTGGTTTTGCGAATCAGCACATGGCGGGGAGTAGGAATAAGGCAGTGGTGAATGCCACCCGTACCACTCAAAGTTTCTTGATAAGCGCCTGTATGAAAGAAACCTACATATTGCGCCTTACGTGTTTTGGGCATCCAGGTAGAGGCAATATTTTGCTCTGTTTTGTAAAAGTCGAGGCCGTCGCAGGTGATGCCACCCAGGTTTACCCTTTCGTATTCAGCATCCCAATTATTTAGTGGGAGCAGAATGAATTTCTGGTTCATGGCCCATACATCGGGTAACATGGTGATTAGGCTACCATCTACTATCAACCATTTTTCGCGATCGTTTTGTTGTTTACGACCTAAAACTTTGAAAATGATGCCACTGGCCTCAGCAACAGTGAAGCTGCCAAATTCGGTGACAATATTGGGTTCTGCGATATCGTTATCGTTACAAATGGTTTTGATACGATTCACGATTTCATCGATCATATAAGTATAATCGTAGTCGAAACTGAGGGTGTTTTTGAAAGGCAATCCACCACCGATATCAATCATCTCCAATTCTGGACAAACCTTTTTCAGCTTCACATAAACGTTTACAAACTTCTCCAACTCATTCCAGAAGTGTGGTGTATCGTTAAATCCAGAGCTAACAAAAAAGTGGAGCAATTTCACTTTGAAGTTGTCGTCTTCTTTGATTTTGTTTTGGTAGAAGTCTAATACTTCGTCACCACGTATACCCAAACGACTGGTATAAAAAGGATAATCGGGTTGTTCCTCCACTGAAATGCGGATGCCCAGACTTACAGGCACCTCTAATTCGTTGGCATAGTAGTTAAATTCTTCCTTGTTGTCGAGCACAGGTATCACATTGGTGAAGCCATCGTGGATGATATCGACTATATTTTCTTTATAGGAATCTTTTTTGAAGCCGTTGCAAATAATCATGATGTCTTTCGTAATCATGCCTTTGCGCTCGAGTGCTTCGATGATGGGGATATCAAAGGCCGAAGAGGTTTCGAGATTGATATCGTTTTTTAGCGCTTCTTCTAGTATGTGTTTGAAGTGCGAACTTTTGGTACAATAGCAATAGGTATAGCTACCATTGTACTTGTGCTTTTTAATCGCATGTTCGAATAGCCGTTTAGCCATCTGAATTTTCTCAGAGATGAGCGGGAGATACGTAAACCGCAGTGGAGTGCCAAAGGTCTCCGCCAGCTCCATCAGATTAATATCCTGGAAATAAAGCTCGTCGTCAATGAGTTTAAATCCATCCTGAGGGAACCCGACACTTAAGTCGAGAAATTCTGCATAACTTTGCATCGGCCGAAAAGCTTGTTTAATCGAATGCAAATTTAGCTTTTTCGGACATTCTAAGTGCATTTTATGTCAGATTTACAGCTAATTGAAGTCAAGTCGGAATTAGGCGCCGGTACTCGTGGGGCCAGCTTGGGCGTTGATGCCATTAAAATCGCTGCCCACGACTTCGCATCGAAGTTTTTCCTAAAACTCAAAGGCACGGTAGTGCCTGTGCGCAACGATCTGTTGTACGAGCCCGTTCGGCACCCTTTCGCGCGCTATGCGGATGGTATTTACGAGGTGCTCGACAATGTATCAAAACAAGTTGCTGAATCTTTGAAGACAAATCGTTTCCCTTTGATTTTGGCAGGTGATCACAGTACAGCTGCTGGCACCATTGCTGGTATCAAATTAGCCTATCCCAAAAAACGTTTGGGTGTGATATGGGTAGATGCCCACGCCGATTTACACTCCCCTTACACTACTCCTTCAGGGAATATGCACGGCATGCCGTTGGCGATGGCTACGGCCGAAGACAATATCGATTGTAAGGTGAATGTGCCCGATGAAAAAACAATTGGCCTCTGGAATAAACTTAAAGGTTTAGGCGGTCCATCTGCCAACGTGCAGTTCGAAGACATCGTTTTTATCGCTGTTAGAGACGTTGAACCTCAAGAAAACTACCTGATTCAGAAGTATAAAGTCAAAAACTTTACAGTTACCGACGTCCGCAAAAGAGGGGTAGAGAAGGTGGCTTTTGAAGCACTATCCACCCTCGACAAATGTGATATCATCTACATTTCTTTTGATGTGGATTGCATGGATCCCAAAGTTTCTATGGGAACGGGTACGCCAGTGCCGAGCGGTATCAATGAACGGGAAGCGGGTAAACTTTTACAAAACCTAGTTTCGAGTCCGAAAGTGGTGTGTTTTGAGATGGTAGAAGTAAATCCTACCCTCGATAAAGAAAACATTATGGCTGAAACGGCGTTTGAAATTTTGGTGAAGGTTACCAACTCTATTTCCAATCAATCTATACTCTAAGCTGACGATGCTGGCACAAGAAAAATTGCTTTCAGCGGTTATTGAAAAATATATTACCGAAAAATATCAAGTTTCTAAAAATGATTTAAATCTCGTTTTTAATCCCACCCGTAAGGAGTTTAAGGGAGACATCACATTGGTGCTATTTCCATTAATTAAGTTACTTAAAACCAATCCAACGCATCTGGGTCAGGAGTTGGCTGCCCTTTTGATGGAAGTACCTTTTGAGCAGCACAAACTTGTTGCGCAGACCGAATTGGTGCAGGGATTTTTGAACATAGCCTTGACTGATGCATACTGGATGTCATTTTTTGGGACGGCCCAAGCAGCACCCATAGCGAAAAACGGTCGTCGTACAGTGGTCGAATATTCGTCGCCCAATACCAATAAACCACTTCACCTAGGACATATTCGCAATAATTTGTTGGGTTATGCCGTAAGCCGTATTAAAGCCGAAGCTGGTGATGATGTAGTTAAAGTACAAATCATCAACGATCGGGGCATTCACATCTGCAAATCGATGGTGGCTTGGCAGCATTTCGGACACGGTGAAACGCCTGAAACCAATAGTTTGAAAGGAGATAAGTTGGTGGGTAAATATTATGTAGCCTACGACAAGGTGTATAAAGAGGAGGTAAATACCCTCGTTGCCGCCGGAAAAAGTGCGGACGAAGCCAAAAAGCAGGCTCCCATCCTCAAAGAAGCCCAACAAATGCTTCTCGCGTGGGAGGCAGGTGATGCTGCCGTTATCGACCTTTGGAAAACCATGAATAACTGGGTGTATTCTGGTTTTAATTCCACCTACAAACGTTTGGGCGTTGAATTCGACAAAAACTATTACGAATCGGAAACCTATCTACTGGGTAAGGATAAAATCCTAGAAGGTGTAGTCCAAGGCGTATTTACCCAAAAGGAAGATGGTTCTGTGTGGGTAGATTTGCGCGAAGAAGGATTAGACGAAAAAGTATTACTCCGCAGCGACGGAACCGCTGTTTATATGACCCAAGACATCGGTACCGCCATCGAACGTTACAACGAATGGAAGATGGATAGCACCATCTATACCGTAGGAAATGAACAGGACTACCACTTCAAAGTGCTGTTTAAAGTGCTTGATAAGCTGGGATACGCCTGGGCGAAACAATGTCACCACCTCAGTTATGGGATGGTAGATTTGCCAAGTGGTAAAATGAAATCGCGCGAAGGCACTGTTGTAGATGCTGACGACCTAATTGAAGAGGTAATCGCTGCCGCTGAGGTAAAAACCAATGAATCGGGTAAGCTCGAGGCTTTGACCGAGGCAGAAAAAGAAGACCTCTACCGTATGATTGGCTTGGGTGCGCTGAAATATTTTATACTCAAGGTCGATCCCCAGAAACGAATGTTATTTAATCCAGAGGAATCGATTGACTTACAGGGAAATACTGGTCCTTTTATCCAATACAGCCACGCTCGCATCCGTTCCATTTTACGGAAAGCTGCAGATCAAGGTTTGAGTAGTCAGTTTCAGGGCGAAATGACCCATTTAGAAGATGCTGAGCGTGAGCTGCTCAAATTATTGTTGCAATACCAAGAGGTGGTGGCCGATGCTGACCAACGTTTGAGCCCAGCTTTGGTATGTCAGTATGCCTATGATTTGGCAACTGCTTTTAATCGTTTTTACCACGACTGCCCGGTGCTCATTGAAGCGGATACGGAGCGGCGTGCTTTCCGACTTCAATTATCTGAAATGACAGCTTTTACCCTCAAACGTGCCTTATGGCTCGTGGGTATTGAAGCTCCCGAACGTATGTAATTTATGCACAAGAAGATTTTATTCCCCGTTTTACTGCTGTTGATGCTAATTTCTGGTGGTTGTTTGCAAGGTTTGCGCATCGACCTTATCAGCGAATTCAGCGGCCTACGTTTGCCTGCCGATTATGAAGTGGTGAAAAATGAAAGCAGCGAAAAAGGCTTCATGGGCAGGCAGTATGAGATTAATATTCAGCTGCAGTTTGATGCCGAAAACTTCGACCTGCTGAAGCGAAGCATACCCAACGATAGCAGCTGGATCCAAAAAGGAACTGACTACATCTACCAACAGGCCATTGGCAACGTAGAAAGCGAGGAAGCCATCATTGACACCGCAACGCTACGTTTGTATTACAGTCGCTGGTCGCTGTAATGCATGGCTGAAAACACTGCAGCTCTCTTCTACCGAAACAGATAAAATCGAGTTAAAGTGTAGAATAGGGGCCGAAGAAATGCCGTAAACCCTATTTTTGGGAGATGCGCCGAATTTTGCTCTTGTTTATCTGTGCTTTGCTGACCACTGTTTCCTGTAAACGTAAGAGCAGCAGCGGTTTGGAATTGAATGGCAGCGATCGGTTGATACTCGACAAATACACCTCCTTGATAGGTGAGGCCGTCAAAACCCAACATCTGCAGCAATACAAGTTTATCGACCAATGGTGGGGTACGCCTTACCGGTTGGGAGGAAGTACGACACGAGGCGTGGATTGTTCAGGATTTGTGCATCAATATTTTCTGGAGTTTCACAAAAAGGCTGTAGCCAGAAATACGTCTGGTCTTTATAAAGAAGCAGATAAACGCAATATCAACGCACTCGAAATGGGCGATTTGGTCTTTTTTGACCTGAACAAAAGTGGAAAAGTGGGGCATGTAGGCATTTATCTCCAAAATGGACGTTTTGTACATGCGTCTACTTCCAAAGGGGTGCGCATTGATTATTTAGAAGATGTGTATTACCGCAATCAGCGCAAATACGGAGGCCGCATCCGATGAAAAAGCCACATCTGGTTGTATTAACAGGTGCCGGCATCAGCACCGAAAGTGGATTGGGCACTTTTCGGGGAGCAGGTGGCTTGTGGGAGGGCTACGACATTATGGAAGTGGCAAGTATTGAAGGTTGGCACAATAATCCACAAAAAGTGCTTGAATTCTACAATATGCGGCGTGCAGCTGCCTTAAAAGCTGTCCCCAATGTTGGGCATCAGACACTGGCGGAAATGGAAGCCTTTTTTGAGGTCAGTATTATCACTCAAAATGTGGATACGCTGCACGAAATGGCAGGCTCGAGTCGGGTTCTACATCTCCATGGCCGACTAGACCAAGCCCGCAGCAGCATAAACCCGAACTTAATTCAGGCCTGTCCTGGCGATTTAAACTGGGGTGAATTACACGCCGATGGGAGCCAACTGAGGCCACATATTGTTTGGTTTGGTGAGGCAGTACCTGAATATGAAAATGCCCGAATTATCGCTCAAAAGGCAGATCTATTTGCGGTAATAGGCACTTCGCTTCAAGTTTATCCCGCTGCTGGTTTGGTTTACGAAGCGCCATCTCACATACCTAAATTCCTCATCGACCCAGAACCGGTGCCCGTGACTGGTTTAGAGGCTTTGACCGTCATCCACGCTACAGCCAATGCTGGTGTGCCAGAAATGCGTCGATTATTAATCGAATGATTAGCAGAGAATTACTCACAGCGGAAATAATTAATAGCTTTAAAAGCTTTCCTAGAAGTAAATTAGTCACAATGCAGAATATTTATTTTAAGTACCGCATCAATCCGAAAATTTAAAAATATATTCAATTTTGGAAAAAATTTTGTTGCAAAATCGTGGGTTCGAAGAGTTCAACGGCGGTTAACTCGAAATATTTACATGGGCTATGAACCTCCCTATGAAATTGGTAATTACACTGGAATTGTTAGAGATTTAATGGATGATGTTGTACCACCTGGGAATTATGATCATGTTTCAGGCTATACGATTACTCAGATTGAGCAATCGGTGATTGATGCATCAACGGCGACCGACTGGAAAGAAAACTTAAAAGACTTATGTGGTAATGCTCCTGAAGATGAGTTGGATGACCTTTTCGATTATTGGAGTCAGTAGTTTAGTAATTCTGGGATGCACTAAACATACTAACGTTACGAATGGAGATTTTTATTAAATCAATGGAACTGCAAATACAATCGTTATAAAAAATAAGAAACAAGTAAACGGTTCAACGGATACTTATGTCATTTCTCCATTTGGTATGCTTGCATTTTTCAATAGGAGAGAAACGCCATCAAAAAAAAGCTGCTATTTCAGATTTTATTCCTGCTATTTCAGGCGATACTGTGATTGTTGTATTTAACGATACCATTTGTTATTATAAGGATTGGATTGATAATGTTTATTTCAATGATAAAAAGTCATGCTCAGGCCAAAAGATTGGTGATAGACACAATAGGTTTTATTTCATAATAGACAGTTTGTTGTTAGGTCAGGCTATTCGCTGTTCCCATTAAACATTATATAGTCACTCAAATTCAGTAATCAGATAAAACGGCTCGACAGGAGTACAATTAATGTTGATATTTTTGTAAACTTTCGAATAAAAAAGGAAGTTCAAGAATTCATTACTAGAAATGGAGTCAAATTCTAATTTTGGAGGATCAACAAATATCCAAGTCGGTGCAAGTGCAGGAGTACCTTTAATATGTCGATTATAAAACGCGAGGTTGGCGGAGAATCGCTAAAAAGCACGTAATTTTAAGCCATGCTGCTCACCCTTGTTTTCCTCCTTGTTTTAGGCCTTTTATTGCTTTTTTTAGAGTTGTTTGTGGTTCCGGGCGTCACTTTTGTCGGGATTGCAGGCACTATATTCCTGGGGGTAGCTATTTTTTACATCTTTTCCATTTACGGGGCAGTTGCTGGCTGGCTGAGTGTGGCTGTAATTACCCTGCTTTCGGCCTTTGTGATAGTTCGTAGCATACGCAGCCGATTTTGGACCAAGTTTTCGCTCAAAGAGGCCATTGACGGCAAGGTAAATGTGGTTGAAGCCGGTGAAATTAGTATGGGCATGGAAGGTGTAACCGTAAGTGCCTTGCGACCGATGGGTACCGCCCGCTTTCATGGTAAAATGTATGAGGTACAGGTAGAAGACGGCCTAATCGACAGCGGAAAGGCCGTGGTTGTGGTAGGTTATGCAGACCAAAAAATTATTGTAAAACCTTTTTAATACTTAAATATGAATGATTTAACCGTTTTGTTACTGGGCATAGGTGGTGTTGTTGTCGCCTTGTTCATGTTCCTGTATTTTGTGCCGATTAACCTCTGGATAACGGCCATCTTCAGTGGTGTCCGTATCAGTATACTTGATTTGGTATTGATGCGTATCCGTAAAGTGCCACCTTCCATTGTTGTAAATGCACTCATTACCGCTACCAAGGCGGGTTTGGTGTTGAATAGCAATGAAATTGAAACCCACTTTTTGGCAGGTGGACATGTAAATAATGTGATTCGCGCCCTTATTTCGGCTGAAAAGGCCAATATCCCGCTCGATTTCAGAGCAGCCACCGCTATTGACTTAGCAGGTCGTGATGTATTTGAGGCCGTACAAATGTCGGTTCAACCTAAAGTAATCGACACACCACCCGTTGCTGCTGTGGCAAAAGATGGTATTCAGCTCATTGCTAAAGCCCGTGTAACTGTGCGTGCCAACATCAAACAATTGGTGGGAGGTGCTGGTGAAGAAACGGTGCTTGCCCGTGTAGGTGAGGGTGTGGTTTCGTCGATTGGTTCGGCTACCAATCACAAATCAGTATTAGAAAACCCCGATTTGATCTCTAAAATGGTGCTTTCGAAAGGTTTGGATGCCGGAACAGCCTTTGAAATCCTCTCCATCGACATCGCCGACATCGACGTAGGTAAAAATATCGGTGCTGTACTACAAACCGACCAGGCTGAAGCTGATAAAAAAATTGCCCAAGCCCGTGCCGAAGAACGCCGCGCCATGGCCGTTGCCTTAGAGCAGGAAATGGTGGCTAAAGCGCAGGAATCACGTGCTAAGGTAATTGAAGCGGAAGCCCAGATTCCGATTGCGATTGCAGAAGCATTCCGTAACGGCCAGTTGGGTATAATGGACTACTACAAAATGGAGAATATCCAAGCTGACACCAAAATGCGTGATCAGATTGCTAAGCCAGGCAGTGGTAAGACGACCAAATAAAATTAGCTTCTGGTATAAACCAAAAAATCCCGCAATTGCGGGATTTTTTGGTTTATACTGGTTTGGTTTTTATTGCTCTTCGCCCAAAAACTGGGTGACATAATAGATGAATTTGTCGCTGCTTACAGTCTGACGGCGGTTACCAATCCAGAGGTCGAAATATTTGGCTGAGCTGCCACCTTTACCAAGGCTCATGCTTACAGCGAAATCTTTGTTCAAACGGTATTGGAACATACGCAACTCATCTTTTACTTTGAGTGTATCGCCAGCGATGTAGTTACTGCGTAATTGTTTTACGTTTTCGAGCAGGTCTTTTGCATCGTCCTGATCGATGGCTACAAACTGATAGCTCACTTTAGGGAAGCGGGCCATGTGGAATTTTAGCTCGTCTTTGCCGTGGGTCATATTGATATCGAGGTCAACGTCTTCAGCATTCACGCGGTGGTCAGCGGTAACTTCATGTTTGCCAAAAACCATGTATTTGTTGTTGTTGTCCAGCATACGTACGCCGATGATTTCGAAGCTGGTGTTGTTTTTGCCAGTTTCTGTGAGGTATTCACGGGTAGCGAAGTTAATGGTAGCATCGTTGTCGGTCTTCAATAACATTTTAGTAATGTATACATCGGCAACGCGCTGGGCAGTAGTCACTGTCGCGCTTAATAGGCCAAAAGTGAGGAGGGCTGCGCTCAACAAGCGGTATTGATTTTTCATAGGTTGGAGTTTATTTTACTGCAAGCTACTAAGAGCATTGAAAAAACCGAAGCCGAACGTGTAAAATCTTTGTTTTTTTTTAGAAGATACCCAAAAGCGGGTAGGTTATCGTGGTCCTAACTGCTTAAAAACCGGATGAGTTAGGCCGAGATTTTAAAGTTATAAAATTCATTAACCACTAAAACGTATAGTCAGGAACAAGTCCAAAAAAAACAACCGTCAAAACCTCAAAAGAGGTAAAAAACTACATCGGCCATGGCAAATCCATCGAGAAAATTGAAAACGGAGTCGAAGTAGTATTCGACACCACAGCCGCAGAAGTCTTTATCTATGAATACGAAGGCAAGAAGTACCTGAAATTCGCTTTGGTTGCGTGTAAGGAAGCAGATCAGTACAAACGCACACGCAGCGCTTACCTGAATTCAAAAGTCGAAGCTTGAGAAATAGCTTGAATGAGAGAGACTCAGCCAGAGCTGGCTCTCAATTTTAATCTTGAGTATTTTGAGAAATGAAAACTACAGAATTGTTGTTTGAAACAATTGGGTGCGATTTTTTTAAGTATCTGGATATTAAATGTTTGATATTTAACGCTTATTATTTGATAGTATTGATTCAGTGAAGGATGTTGCTACAAATAAAATATTTAGTATTTGTTTGAAATTATTAATTTCATTTTGAATAAAAAATGGTGCACACTTTCAAATTTATTTCGCCTAGATGGCAG
>JBDNIH010000084.1:0-5457 GCA_041688385.1 Bacteroidia bacterium | reverse complement strand
GGGGAACCTATACTCGTGAAGATGAAAAATGGCAATAAATCTGAGTCCATAAGACAAGCAATAGAGAGTGCCGTCTTGGCAGCCCCTAATCAAGACGAGGCTTTGGCCCGAGTCCTAGAGACCTTAGAGAACCAGAAAATCTTCCGCTATCAAAAAAGTGATACCGTTAATCTTTTGTCTACCGCCGGCCGAGTTATGACTGTGCTACTGGACGATAATACAATGACTCAAAGGGCCTTGGGTATCTATCTGAATCTGAGCTCTACGATGATTACAAGAACAATCAAAACCCTTATGGGCGTTGGGCTAATTACAAGAACAAAAGTCAACAGACAAAACGTGTACGAGATTAACTATGAAGCTGTTTTAAATCACCCTGATATACAACAATTCGTGACATCTCTAATGGTGGCCTACGGTGAAAAAACCGTTACATCAATCTCTAAACGTCCTAGCGAAAAAGTAGTGAACGACGATTTGTTCTAGTAGAATTCAAGTAATGACACGCCCTACTACTCTTAAAAAAACAAGACTCCCCTTCCTTCTTGGCTCTCCTACGCACTCGTTGTTGAACTACAGCAAAATGCGTCGGGATACCCCATTCTCGGTTGACAACGTCATCTATGTTCTCTCCGGTAGATATACACGGCCCTCTTCTGTGGTTCGAAGCATCAACACCCTAGTTGGGGCAGGATTATTAAAGCCGGTGGACGGTCGTTGGGTGATTACCGAGCGAGGAGTCGCTGCCGTTTATGAGGTAGCTGGTCGAGCAAAGACAAACTCGCAGACCCACCCTGACCACTTCAACTGAGAATTAGCGATTAACAACTAGCCAAGCAGCGAACGCCTCATCCGAATTTGCAAGAAACCAGACTTGGGCCGCGTCAAGGTTTCTTCGGTCTCCGAGCAAGGTCCAAGAAATAGCAAGTTCGCTTACGGCGGGACAGGAACCTACGTGACACTCTAGGCCGTAGCGGTCCACGAATAGCCGGACCAGACACGGGGTGTCGCCCTCTTGGCAGGCCCTAGACTCCAGGCCGGGGCAAATGGTTTCGATAACCTCAACCTCGGATTTATCGAGTCGCAAGCGGAGCACGTGGCCATCATCGAACCACTTTATTTCATTTGGGTCAACCGCCACCAGCATGCTCCTCGGATAGATTTAGATTTACAGGGATATCCTTGAGCGGGCTCATTAAGCACAATCTAGCACATATCCAGTTTACCTCGCCCAAGGCATCCATGTCGGCACACTATTGCTTTTGGGGTTAAGCCCCTGTAGCGTAATCCATACTATGGACACGCTCAAAATTCATGACATGCTAGACGCCACACTCCTTCAGGAGATGATTGAGCAGGGCTACGTCAAAATCACGGAGCACCCCTCGGCCGACCTGAAGATTCTGAATTATACGGCGGCTGCGGCGTATGGCAAAATTTGGAATAATGTCACGACCCAATGCAGGGGCCTCATTGTCGATAGGGAATGGAATGTCCTTGCGAGGCCCTTTAGGAAGTTTTTTAACCACGGCGAGTACATGCCAAATGGCACCATTCGGGATGAGCCTTTCCGTGCCCCCCTGCCGACGGGAGAAATTTACTGCACCGACAAAATGGATGGTTCTTTGGGGATTTTGTACCCCCTGAACGACGGCCACGCCATAGCGACTAGGGGTAGCTTTACGTCCGACCAAGCAGTACACGGTACTGAAATTTGGGACTCGAAACATGGGGGCCGGTTCGCGCCTAATCCTAAGTGGACATATTTATTTGAGATTATCTACCCAAGCAACCGAATCGTTGTCGACTACGAGGGCGATGATGTTCTGATTTGGATTGGGACGATTGATATTCGGACTGGACGAAGTGTTTCATTTGACGAAGCCTGTGAGTACGGCGATGTAACGGGTTTATTGGTCACCGATTACCTCCCGTACAAAACCCTTGAGGAAGCACTGGTCGCCCCACCGCGCCCCAACGCAGAGGGCATAGTGATTCATTTCGTTGAAGCGGATTTGCGAATCAAGTTGAAACAGGCGGACTATGTTCGTTTGCATCGTCTTGTCACTGGGCTGTCAGAGCGTCGTATCTGGGAAGCACTGAGCGAGGGACTGTCTACGGGTGAGTGGCTGGAGAGCGTGCCGGACGAGTTCTATGCTTTTGTGACTACAACGATTGCAAAACTTCAAGAACGCTATACGGTTTTGGCGGTTCAAATCCACAAGGCATTTGAAGTTGTTCTTGAGGATATTGGGGCGCACGCTTATTGGCGAGTGAATACTTCTCTCATTAGAAAAGACTTCGCCATCGCTGTTGCCGAACTTGGGAAAACGTGGGCTCCCGCCAAGGCGCTATTTATGAAACTGGACGGTCAACAGGAAAAATTAGAAAAGTTCATCTGGGCCCAAATCAGGCCCTCGGCACACACCCCATTCTTTTCCCAGAGCGAGGATACAAACTGATGACTCAACTTATTATGACTTTAGGTCTACCCGCATCCGGAAAATCAACATGGGCAGAGGAACAGGTGCTCCGAGCCAAGCCAGGCAAAATGGTTCGTATAACCAAGGACCAACTTCGGGCGATGCTCCACGGTGGCAGACATCACGGGAAAAACGAAAAACAAATATTGCACGCCCGCAATGTATTAATTAGACTGTACCTCAGCGACGGAATTGATGTAATTGTTGACGATACAAACTTCAATCCCATTCACGAGAAACACCTTCGCGAAATTGCCGAGGACCTTGGTGCGACGTTCGTTGTCGAAGGCTTTACGAGTGTCCCTCTCGAAGAGTGCATTAAGCGTGATTTGCTTCGTCAAAATTCTGTTGGGGAAAAAGTCATTCGTGACATGTACAACAAATACATCAAGCCCGCCCCAGCGCCGGCTCCCGTTTACCTCATAGACAAGCCACATATCGTCATAGTGGACATTGATGGTACGATTGCGTTAAATCTCAATGGTCGGTCGCCGTTTGCGTGGGATAGGGTAAACGAGGACACGCCGAACTGGCCGGTTGTAAGGCTTGTCGAAATGCTTGAGGCTAAATACGTCATGCCCGTATTCATGTCTGGCCGCGACAGCGTATGCCGTGAAGCGACCGAGAAATGGATTGCCACATACTGCGGTTTTGATAACCCAGTGTTGTTTATGCGGGCTGCGGGCGATGTGCGCAAAGACTCAATTGTGAAACGCGAACTATACGAGGCACACATCGTTGGCAAATATAACGTATCGTGGGTCCTGGACGACAGGAATTCTGTCGCGAAAATGTGGCGAGACTTGGGATTAACGTGTTTACAAGTCGCGGACGGAGATTTCTAAGGGACATCGGCGACACGCCGCTTGAGTGTTAGACTTCGGCAATGAATAAAGACGAATACGAAATCTACGAGAAGGCCAGTGCTGAATTCAACACCAATATCGTCTCTGGACTAGAAACGTTAACGGGCAGATTCGTGCAGGCGTATGTTCTTGTGGCATCGTGCGAAACCGCCGAAGGCGTTGAGAGCTGGCATTACAAGACGTTGCCCGGCCAATCACCCGATAGGTCGCTCGGTCTATTGGAATCCGCAGCGGCTTCCGAGAAGTACATGATTGTTAGAACGTTTCCGGCTTCGGGGTTTTTATTTGACGATGACGACGATTGCGATAATCCAGACCACGACCACGAATAGTGTTTCTGTGCGTCTCGGTGTCTAGTGCCCTGCAATAAGACTCTTTATGGCTCGATGAAAATACATTCCCCGGGGCACACTTCGGCAGATTCAATCGTGGCTTCCAAAAACTCATCCGGAACTTCCGCCATTCCCTCTGCCATCTTATAAGCGGGGTCATTGCCCTTCCCGCTCGGGCCGTACAGATTCGCCCACCCAACTTCCTTAACATAAGCAAGACCATCGCTGTGCATCCCGAAAACGGCTGGCGCAATTTCTGCACATATTCCGTCGCCGGTGCATAAATCTTGGTCAATCCAAACTTTCATAGTGGCATCCTATTCATATGGATTTATGCCCTCTTCGGCTAGGTGTATTTCTAAAGTCGTTACAATTTTTTGTAGGAAAGTTGTCAGTTGCATCTATGACCCCGTGTCGCCCAGTATTGCATTTCTGTAGGTCATGCACATTTCGGTCGCCATCACATCGGTGATAGAAAGATACACGGTAATGCCGGGTATGATTTCGTCCGCTATTATTTGACCGTCGGCATCCATTGATGATGCTTCGTCTTGGGACATCAACCCAAGAATCCAGTTTTCGTCGTCGGGCATATACCTAACCCTTTTTAGTTACTCTCTTTTTTAGATGATTTTCGGTCAACTTTGCTGAAGACGTTATTTATTTCCGCCGCAGTTAGTTTGCCGTCGTCCAGAAACGCCCGCGATAACCCCTCGACAACAGTTGCCACTCCTGCTATCCCCGCCATGAAAACCGCGCTCCCAATTGGGACGCCCGCAATAGCGCCAGCGCCGATTACCCCTAGTCCAGATGCAGCAAACGTCGCGCCAATTCGTGCTAAAACATTTATAGTTAGGTCTTTTCTTTCGCTCATATCAATACTTCCTGTCTTTTAATTGCACCCACGCACCCCACTGAACAGTAGAGTTCGTTTTTGTAGTCTCTGATAATCCCGCGCTTAGGCGTAGATTTACATACAGGACACATGAATCCAGATGTATCACCGAGATTTATGTACATCACGCATTTGCCGTTGTCTGCAACAACAACCTTGCTGGTATTTGAAATATTGCGTTTTGATGGCTTGCTACTCATTTCTACTCCTTGCGACGCGATGGCGCCAAAGAAACAATATGGTCGTTTAGATGCTCGTCTAACTTCCCCTCGGTGCGGATGAGATGCTCTCTGTTGACGGTAAGTGCCTCTTCAACTCTGTCAATTGAACGCCCGAGGTTTGATGAGGTGCTGTCTATTTTTTCGTGAAGACTCGCAGTGGTGTTGTCTATACGGCTTGATGTAAGCGTGTGCTCATAAGAGTTTTTTTCGTCAAATTTTTGCATGCGCTTCCATCCAAGGAATACCGCCCCAGCAATCAAAACAAGAACCGAATAGTTCCCGTCGTTCAGTAAAGTTTGGAACGACTCAAAAACAGCCTCTGTGTCCATGGCAATTTATGCAATTCCAAGAATTTTGAACACTTGCGGACCAGCAACCATATCTGATTTCAACCCATTGGCAGTCTTAAATTTCCTGACCGCTTCACCTGTGCCCTGATTAAATTTTCCATCCACGGCACCGTTGTACAGATTAAGTTTCTTTAGGGCTTCCTGTAAGTGTTTAACTCTGGGGCCAGAATCGCCGACCCTAAACAAGTGAGGTACTATTTCTGTTTTGACAACGGGTGCAACCTTGGGGGCTTCAACATTGCTTGGTCTGCTAATCCCATTTGCCGCCATGTACTCGACTACCGCCACAGGGGGATTGTCGCCGTTTACG
>JBDNIH010000331.1:0-2405 GCA_041688385.1 Bacteroidia bacterium | reverse complement strand
GCAGCAATGCACTTAAGGTTGTAAAGTATTAGTGAATTCAAAAAGGCAATATTTAAACTTCAAAAGCTAAGGTTCCGCACGCATCGGCGTTTGCGTTGAAAAGCGAACCTATTTTCGGGCTTTTGAGAAGATAACTTCAGGTTAAAATGCCCGCAAAAAAAAAGCACCGTTTTGCGCGTCTGGCCTGCTGCCAAAGGCTAAAAATACCTAGACCCCGTAGTAAAGAATACAAAGACGCCTGTACAATGAGCAGCTTTGTTGTTTGCGCTGCAGGTGGATACTAACTTGATTAATTAATATCATTTGGCCAAAATATCAAAGGCCGCTCAGTTACTAATGACAAACTTCTGTTTGTGCCTGTGCTGGGTGAGTTAACTGAGGACTGAGATAGGGAATCCCCAGCGATAAGCCACGAAGAATGAATAAGGCTGCCATGAGTATGGCAATAACCGGACTGATTTTACTGAAGAGGGGCCGGAACTTACCCAGAAGCTGGCGACCGAGTATCGCGACCGTTAATAGGGCAGGCAAGGTGCCTAATCCGAATACCACCATGAAGCCAGCCGAAACCACAGGGTCGCCGACCAATAATGCCCCAGCCAAGGCAAGATAAACCAAACCACAAGGCAACAAGCCATTTAATAAGCCAGTGACAAACTGACCGCCATAGTTGGGTTTATATAAAAAGTCTCCCAAAAATTGGCTTACGAAACGCCCAGGCTGAAAAGCAGTTTTGAAACGTGCCGATAAATGGGGTAAGAGGGTAAAAAGTAAGATAAGTAATCCGCTCGCAATAGACAATTGCGCTTGCCAGCCACTCAGCTGAATTTGCCGACCAAATAAACCGAGCATTAATCCCAGCCAAGCGTAGGTGATAATACGACCGGCATTATACACCAAACGCAAACCCATAAAGCGACTGAATACCGAAGATTTGCCCGGTAAAGCCAAAACAATAGGACCACACATGCCTACACAATGTAGACTTCCAAAAAAGCCCAACGCCAGTGCGGTAAGCAGCGGAGTAGTCATTCGATGGTCATTCGCTCTTCGTGGAAATACAATGCGTCGCCGATGTAAGCCTGCAGAACTACCTGATAGGGACCTGTAACAAACTTGTTTGCAGCGATGCGGAGCTTCCCTTGCTCAAAAGCGGTCCAATCAACACGGTAGTCAAATGCCTCGTTGCTCGGCCGATAAAACCGAACGTACCCACTATCAGCGGCAAGGAGTTCCTCCGGGAGGGTAATTTGAATGGTTTGAGCATCTGCCGACAGCACTAAAGTTGAAGCTAAAGCTGCCATTCGGTTTTTCCCGTCAATGACCTGTTGATATTGGATCTCTTGGGCGTAATAATCCGCTGCTACCAACTCGGTTTTACTTTGTGTGCTGTAAACAGCAAATCCAATCATGAAGCTACAAAAAATCAGAAATGACAGTATGATTCCGTAAGGCCAGAAATTGAGTGGTTTTTTCATTGTACAGGTCCGTAAAAGGAGGTTTTAATGGTTTCGAGCACTTCCGCTCCGTATACTACTTCTACCACAATATCGGTTTTTATACCTGTGAGATCGGCTTTGTTTAAGGTAATAAATAAGCCGCCTTCCCTGTAGCCTTGTGGAGGGATGATGAAGTTGGTGCCAATCTGTTTTAGCTCACCTTTGGGCGATTTCAGTCGGAAGCTCACCTGCTTTTCATCGAAACTTTTGTTTATGGTTTTTACCATGAATACATTGCGGAGCTCATTGGAATTGACTTCTGTGTATAAAGTGCCACGGGCCCGCAACAGACTGGTTTGGGTGGCTGTACGGGTAGACATAAAGTAAAGGAATACCGACAGCAACACAAGTAAAAAGACAGAATATGCCTTCACTCGGGTGGTAAAAATCGCTCTTGCCTTGGTAACGATGCCATTGTAGCTGGCATAACGAATTAAGCCACGGGGCTTGTCTACCTTATCCATTACTTCGTCGCATGCATCTATGCAGGCGGTGCAGTTGATACATTCGAGTTGTGTGCCGTTGCGGATATCTATTCCGGTCGGGCATACATCCACACATTGGTTGCAGTCGATACAATCTCCGAGCTTTTCGTCGCGGTTTTTGCCATGTTTACCTCGAGGTTCGCCACGAATAAAATCGTAGGCGACGTTGATACTGTTTTTGTCGAGTAAAACGCCTTGCAGCCGGCCATAAGGACAAACAATAGTGCAAGCTTGCTCCCTAAACGACCAATACACAAAGAAAAAGACAGAGGTAAAAATCGAGATGGAGATAAATCCTCCTATATGGGCTGAAATCGGCGAAGTGATGATGTCAATCAATGCATCACTACCGATGATATAGGCCAGAAAGGTATTGGCAATAAAAAAGCTGAGAACAGCAAAAATGATAAACTTCAAGCCG
>JBDNIH010000083.1:0-1477 GCA_041688385.1 Bacteroidia bacterium | reverse complement strand
GCTGTAAAAAAGACAGGGGAATTGATGGCCGCTGCAATTTCTTTGAGGCCACTTTTGTGCCCACTTTGCGAAGTAGCAACGATATAAATACTTGCCCTTAGCCCATACTCAGCTGATTTCGACAGAATTGACATGGAATGGACGCTTTATTAAGCCTAAGCTGCGCCAATAGCCAAAGATAGGGAGTATTTTTAAAAATGGATAAAAACATCCGAAAATATAAATAGCAGTAAACAACGCGTTTGAGGCTGTCCTAACAAATTACACTTGTTGCCTTTTCACGGGCGAGAACAGCAGCCCGAACATGCGCTGGTATGGCAACGGTGCGTTCATTCCGATAATCATAGGTAACAATGGTAGACGTGCAGAAAGTGACAATTTCAGGGCCATCCGAGGTTGCTCTCACCACCTTATTCTCCATTTCAAAACTTTTGTTTCCCAATTTAGAAACTCTCAACCAAACCTCGGCCTGATCGCGGGCCAATAAGGGCTTGTAATATTCGATACAACTTTTAGCGAGTATCATGCCCACCTCTTCCCAATTCCAATTCACGGCTGCTCTAAAATAGTCAATACGAGCTTGCTCAAAATAACTCAAGTAAACAGCGTTATTCACGTGATTTAAGGCATCTATATCGGCCCAGCGTATTTGTATAGGATAGTGAAAGGTGAATTGCTCAAGCATAGTAATAGAAGTGTTGGGCCAAAGATAAAGGCAGACTCAAATTAAAAACGGCATTTAATAGGTTTAGGTCAGATTAGTTTTAGCTTTAACGTTAAGTGCACGCCTACAAGCCATTATGGAAGATTTTTCCGCAGATAGTATAAATGGGAAACTTCAGTTGTTGAAGCGGGAGTTTGGCGTTGAATCTGACTCAGATGGATTACAGAGGCGTTTTTTGCAGTTCCAAGCGGCCTTTCGTTTTAGTCAAGAAGGCCAGCTATTGTTAACCAAAAATGGCGACATTCTTGCCGCCAACCCAGCAATTTGTCATTTGTTGGGTTACGAGATGTCTGAAATTCAGGAGAAATCCCGCGCTGATTTGCTGGATGAAGCGGATGAACAGGTTAAAAATCTTTTGCAAACGCGTAATGAAAATGGAAACGCAAATGCTGAAATCTATTTAATCCACAAAAATGGAAGTGGTATTCCTGTAGAGTTGTCTACCATTTTATTTGAAATTGAAGAAGAGCGGTTTGCTGCGGTTACAATACGGGATTTGCGACCACGCTTGGCATTAGAAGCCCAGAAAAAAAAATCCGATACGCTTGTCAATCTATTGATGGAGAATACGGAAGCTTCTTTTTACCTGCTCGACCGTGAGCTTAAGGTGGTGAGTGCAAATAAAGCCGCACGACTAATGAACGAACGGCTTTTGAATAAGCCAGTAGAACTGGGCATGTCGATTTTAAACTTGGCACAAGAAGAACAACTCGAGGAACTCAAAGCTCTTTATAAGGAAGTGCTTTGTGGTCT
>JBDNIH010000082.1:0-11087 GCA_041688385.1 Bacteroidia bacterium | reverse complement strand
CTTTAAAATCGGCGATAAAAGCTGGCCAAAGGTGGAGACGTCACTGCGTTTCACAGATGTAGACTGGCGCTACGGCGACAACCAATTGACCGGACTCAACGGCAACGCTCAAAGTTTGGGGGATGGCTTCCGTAACCTGCGTTTAACGGAGCTACGGGGTGGCTGGAATAGCCGGAAAACCCAAGGTCAGTTGCAGTTGTACAACTACCCCGCACTTTTTTTAAACGAAGAAGGCCGCTACAGTGTGTCGGGCGAAGTTGAGTTCGACCAATTTGAATATCAAGCTGACACAAACAATTCCACCACAAGTTCAGAGGGCAATAATCTGGAGCGGATGGACTTACGCATCAAAACACCCAAGTTTGCGTATAACGACTATGTGTTTGAAACGGTAGATGCCCGGTTAAGCGGGCACCCCGACCAACTAAGGGTGCAGTTGTACCAAACCAAATTTGCCCAAGGCATTTTCCGAGGAGATTTAAACTGGCGCAGTACGCCAGAAGGCTACACCCTCCAAGGCGCACTTAATGGGGATGGTGCCGGTATGAAAACCCTCTTCACCCGCCTCAACAATTTTGATCAGGATTTTCTCACCGACAAAAACATAGACGGTAAACTCAACTTCAAAAGCACCCTAGAGCTGCACTTTGACAAAAACTACCATCTCCTCCTGCCACGTTTGCGCATGACCACCACCTTAAAACTGGCAGACGGAAATTTGTTGAATTTTGCACCCATGCAGGCTCTTTCCAAATTTGTGGATGCTGGAGAACTACGGAATCTGCGTTTTTCGGAGCTCAACAACCGCATCGACATCAGTGAAAGCCGCATCAGCATTCCCAATATGGCCATTAACACCAATGCCGCCGCCTTTAACATCAGCGGCGAACACCTCTTTGACAATAGCTATATCTATTATGTGAAGTTATCGCTGAGCGACTTGTGGGCGAAAAAGCAGAAAAAAATCAACTTCGACCCCGCTTTAGCAGAGGTGAATTTGAATGGTGGCGTGAATTTATATATCGTCATCAAGGGCAAGGGCAGCGATTTTACGGTCACTTACGATAAACTCAGCGTCAAAACCAAACTCAAAGAAGCCGCTGTAAGCAGCAGCAAAGACATCGGGCGACTCCTACGGGAAGAGTTCAGTGGAGAAGGCAGCAAAGTCTACGAAAACAACAATGTAGATGCTTTTACCCCCATCGAAGCAGAAGCGGATACCCTAGTCGTTCCAAAGGAGCCAGAATTTGATCCTACCTATCTGCGCAAACCAAAAAGCAGAAAAGATGCATTTAAACGCGATAAAGGTTGATGTTTTCGTTATGATTGTGTGCGCATGCTAAGTATCTATTATAAAAAGAACAACTGGAAGCTGGTTTTACTTGTCGTAGCCATCGTCATAGGCGGGTTGAGCTTGTATTACACCAACCGTGTGGTCGAGAATATCGCCAACCAGGAGAAGAAAAAAGTAGAGCTCTGGGCACGTGCCACCAAAGAAATCAGCAGCGCCGATGAGTTTGACAGCAACCAGGAATTTTTGCTCGACATCCTCCGCGAAAACGACAACATC
The DNA here is from genome assembly GCA_041688385.1 of Bacteroidia bacterium. Taxonomy (GTDB): domain Bacteria; phylum Bacteroidota; class Bacteroidia; order UBA7662; family UBA7662; genus UBA7662. Next base: position 9,517 of record JBDNIH010000082.1, on the reverse strand, counting down.
CCCGTCATACTCACCGACGACAGCCTTAACATCATCTCTTACCTCAATATCGACCCAAAACACGCCGTAAATCCGGGGTTTCTCGAAAATCAGCTGGTCGTTATGCGTTCTCAGCACGACCCCATCACCATTGAACCTTTTGAGGGGCTGGTGCAATACATCTATTACAAAGACAGCGATCTGCTCTACCAATTGCGGTACTATCCCTATTTTCAGCTCGCTGTAATCAGCATTTTTTTACTCGTATCCTATTTCGCCTTCAGCCTATCGCGCCGTTATGAGCAAGATTTTTTGTGGGTAGGCATGGCGAAAGAAACCGCCCACCAGCTCGGCACACCCATCAGCTCGCTCATGGCCTGGCACGAATATATGAAAGCCACTACCCCCGAAGGCGACGAGATGATGGAGGAGGTGGCCAAAGACCTCGACCGCCTGCAAGTGATCACTGAACGTTTTTCGAAAATCGGCTCCGTGCCCGTGCTCGAAAACGATAACTTGCAGCAAACCTTGGAACAAGGCGTGGGTTATATGGCCCGCAGGGTGAGCGACAAGGTGAAATTCAGCTTTGCGCTGCCAGAAAATGAAATACGCGTAGCCCTCAACAAACCCTTATTCGACTGGGTGCTCGAGAACCTCATCAAAAACGCCCTCGACGCCATGAACGGCAGCGGCAACATCCACATCGCCCTCAAAACCTCCAGCAAAAACGCCATCATCGACATCAGCGACAGCGGCAAAGGCATCCCAAAAAGTCAATTTCAAGCGATTTTCAAACCCGGCATCACCACCCGCAAACGTGGTTGGGGCCTCGGCCTCACCTTAGTAAAACGTATCGTAGAGAAATACCACAAAGGCAAAATTTTCGTGAAAGAATCAGAACCCGGCAAAGGCACCACCTTCCGGATTTTGCTGCCCTTGGCATAAATGGACAAAAAATCCATAAAACGCGCTCCGACTTGATGCAACAACATTTTATTATGTTGAAACGATAAAAATTTTAAACTTCACTTGTTGAGTTGTGCGTATTGTTGGGGTATTTTGTACCCCTAAATACGTTAAAAATAAAATTCCGACTACCACTAGTCGCACTGTCCTTCTTTGCTGTAATTTCATGTCAATAAACACCGATTCAGCACACAAATGCAAAGCCAAGTAGCAACCTATCTGCTCCTAGGTTGCAATCACACCAAAAGTTCTTATTTGATTTTCAGAATTGAAAAGAAGCTTTATCAAACAAAGTTTCTTCTCGAATTTCAGAACAAGATACTGTTGAAGCAGATTGGAAAATTTTATGGAAGCTAGCGTTCGTTAGCAAGTTAAAACCAATAAACAAACCACAAATTAAACGCTACCCCAACCCAGCTAAGGATGTGTTAAAATGGGATTTGCCTGAATCGGAAAACACAGGCTGGGTGTTGGAGCTTTACCACATGAAGGGTAAAAAGCACCTATCAGTCGATGGCCACTGTAAAAAATCAATACATCCGCCCTTCTTTCAGGCAGCTATCAGGTAGTACTTAAACACCCCAAATTTGGCCGATACAACTCCCGCTGGGTGCGCAACCAAGTGAACACATCCCTTTACGGACTTATTTCAGTAATTTTGCGCCATGGGACGAATTTTGGCCATCGATTATGGAACAAAACGGGTGGGATTGGCAGTAACCGACCCCATGCAGCTGTTCGCAACGGCCCTAACCACTGTAGCCAGTCACGAGCTGATGACCTATTTAAAGGCCTACTGCACAAAAGAAACCGTCGATTGTTTTGTATTGGGAGAACCCAAAACACTCAAAAATGAGCCTTCAGAAAGTGCACAGAAAATCAATGAATTTGCAGTTTATCTGCAGCGCAGCTTCCCTCATACCCCAATTAGTCGGGTAGATGAACGATTTACCTCTTCAATCGCTTCACAGACTATAGCCCAAAGTGGTATGAGCAAACAAAAACGCCAGGAGAAAGGACGTATCGACCAGATTAGTGCCGTTCTCATTTTACAAACCTATTTAGCACAAATTCAAGCATGATAATGCCCATCGTAGCCTACGGCGATCCAGTTTTGAACACTAAATGCAAGCCCATTACTCCTGATTATCCAGGTCTTAAGGAGCTCATTGCCCATATGTACGATACCATGTACAATGCCAATGGCGTTGGTCTGGCGGCACCCCAGATTGGGCAAAGCATCCGTCTGTTTGTGGTAGATGCCGAACAATACGACGAAGTAAAATATGCCGGCACAAAAAAGATTTTTATAAACGCCGAAATCCTCGAACGCAGCGGGGAACCCTGGGCATTTAACGAGGGCTGCCTGAGCATACCCGAAGTGCGTGGCGACGTGATGCGACCCGCTAAAATCACGATACGCTACCAAGACGAGAACTTTAAAGAACACATTGAGGAATTCGACGACATCCCTTCCCGCGTTATCCAACACGAATACGACCACATCGAAGGCGTATTATTCACCGAGCTCCTTAGTCCGCTCAAACGCCGAATGGTCCTCAAAAAACTGGAACTGATTAAACGTGGTATCGTAAACGCCGACTACCGCATGAAATTTGCAAAGGTTTTTCAGCGGAGGCGGTAATTTTTCATCGGCAGGGTATTTCCGTTTCTTTCAAAATATGCTACTCCGCTTTTGCTGGGGGGAATACAAAATTTACACTTCAAAATTGGCTTCGCCTTGTTCTAACGAACTGTGAATACTTTGTATTCACAACCCTTTGGAATTTGAAGTTTGGAATTAAAAAGGTTATTTCTTCTTAAAATCACCCCGCTTAACCGCTTTCACAAACTCCGCCCAAGCAAAGGGATTTAATAAGGTACTTGGAATAGGTATACTGCCCGGTCCGCCTAATTGCTGAAAGTTTTGCTGGCCACCGGCATAATACGTTTGAGCAATCATTTTCTGCATAAACAGCTTTTGATTTTCACTGCCGTCCATGGTCATCTTTTGGGAGATTTCGGCGAGCAACTGCCCATCTAGATTTTTACGCGCCCGGTCGTATAGATCGTCATCTACCTGTAAGGCCAAAAATGCCTCCTTAAAGGCCTCCTTGCTCGGCCAAGGGTAGATTATCGCCATGGGCAATTGTATGGTGTCCTTCTCGAGGGGCAGCAATACTGAAAATAAGTTGCGGTCCGACTCAGGTACGATATAATAGTTGGTGCGAAAGCCAATGGCCGAAAACTGAACCGTATCGCCTACCAAAGCAACAAAAGAAAAGAAGCCATGTTGATCTGATATGGTGCCTTTGTACCGGTTTTTAACCAAAATAGTCACATAAGGTAGTATACCCAGACTGTCATCCGTTACAGTCATGCCCGAAAACTGTAAAGGTTTAGGCTGTTTTTGCGCTGTAGCCGAGTAGGCAAAGCCGCATAGGAGTATGAAAAGGAAGAAATGTTTCACCATAACAAAGATACCGCTTCCTCACGAACAACGGTAGTAGACTTAGGTTTGAATACTTTGACAAAAGGTGTCATGAACATATGCGTGATTTGAGCTAAATATTGCGTGAAAATGGACAGCCAAGGCGACTGAAATTGTGTAATTTTAAGGCCATATCCCAACGACAAATAACGACTGAAATTATAGATCATGAGTGTACAGACTGAAAAAATGAAAGCCCTCCAGCTCACGCTTGACAAGTTGGAAAAATCTTACGGCAAAGGTGTTGTTATGAAAATGGGCGATGCGCGGGTTGTGAACGTGGATGTTATCCCTTCTGGCTCACTGGGACTAGATATTGCACTTGGCATCGGCGGTTTTCCGCGCGGGCGAGTAGTAGAAATTTACGGTCCAGAATCGTCTGGTAAAACGACTATTGCGATGCATGCTATTGCCGAAGCGCAGAAAAAAGGTGGTATCGCGGCATTTATTGACGCAGAGCACGCCTTCGATAAAGGCTACGCAGAAAATCTGGGAATCGACACCGCCAATCTCCTCATTTCTCAGCCCGATAACGGCGAACAAGCCCTCGAAATCGCTGATAACCTTATTCGTTCAGGCGCCATCGATATCATCGTTATCGACTCCGTGGCTGCCCTCGTGCCGAAATCGGAAATCGAAGGTGAAATGGGTGATTCTACCATGGGTCTCCAAGCACGATTAATGAGTCAGGCCTTGCGCAAATTAACGGGTACCATCAGTCGTACTGGTTGTATCTGTATTTTCATCAACCAGCTTCGTGAAAAAATAGGCGTGATGTTCGGAAATCCGGAGACCACCACCGGCGGAAATGCCCTGAAATTCTATGCTTCCGTACGGTTGGATATACGCCGTATTGGTCAATTGAAAGATGGACTCGACATCATGGGTAACCGGGTACGGATTAAAGTGGTGAAAAACAAAGTAGCGCCACCTTTCAAACAGTGCGAATTCGACATCATTTATGGTGAAGGTGTATCGAAAGATGGCGAGATTGTCGACCTCGGCTCGGAGCTGGGCGTAATCAAAAAATCTGGTTCATGGTACAGCTACGGCGAAACCAAATTAGGTCAGGGACGTGACGCCGTAAAACAGCTTTTCAAAGACAATCCTGATTTGGCCGAAGAAATTGAAATGAAAATCAAAGAGCTGATCAAGCCAAAAATCGCACCACCAATAGCAGCAACTGAAACAGAATAAACATATGTCGAGTTGGAAGACCGGCCTGGTACTGTCTGGCGGCGCAGCTAAGGGTTATGCCCATGCTGGCGTTTTGCAGGCGCTATACGAGGCCGGCTTTTCATTCGACGTGATTTCAGGAGCCAGCATAGGTGCCATAATTGGGGCGCTATTGGCTGAAAAAAATAGCCCAGCCGATATTGTCCGCATTTTCGACACTGAAAAAAACTTCAACCTCGTTAAGTTCAAATTCAGCACCACGGGTCTGCTCAAATCCGACGGCTTAAAAAAAGCACTCGAAAAACATATCAAAGCACGCACATTCGAAGAGCTACCTATACCCTTGATGGTCGCTGTAACCGAACTGAACACAGGCAAAGCCCGCTATTTCAGCAAAGGTCCGCTCATAGAGGTGATTTTAGCTTCTTGTGCAATTCCACTGCTTTTTAACCCCATTCAAATCGGTGATAGCTTTTATGTAGATGGCGGTCTCACCGATAATCTGCCGGTAAGTCCCATCAATGGTCGGTGCGAAAGCCTGGTGGGCATCAACATCAACCCCATCTCCCCCGTCGAGAAAGTGAATGGTTTTATGGAAACCGTAGAGCGGGTCATGAACATCGCCATACACAACAATGTGGCTAAAAGTATTCCTATGCTCGACATCTATCTCGAGCCACATAAAATGCAGAACTACCACCTCTTCTCGCTCAACAAAAGCAAGGAAATGTACCAAGTGGGGTACGAATACACCATCGACTGGCTTAAAGACCGCCAACTGATTGCGGCAGTTTAACCGTATATGTATTTACGCTGAGCCAAATTTGCTTACCTATATTCATCGCGTATTAACGTATTAAATCGTAGACGATAAGTACCGTCATACCTACTTTTTAGCTGCAAATTGACTTGAAAATGTTGCCTGATTTGCGCAAAATCAATCGTTTTGATACTTCCCTGTCAGCTATAAAAAAAGGAAGGGGCTGTACTCAAACAATTAAAAACAATTGCAACGGTTCGGCGTTTAGGCGCATCTACCCGCATTGAAGGTTCTCACTTAAGCAACGACGCTGTAGCCGTCTTGATGAATCAATTAAGTAGCGCCCTACTCGCCCAAACGTGACCAACAAGAAGTTGCAGGTTATTTCGAAACCCTGGATACCATTGCGGAAAATTTTGCTGTCATTCCCACCACCATAAACCAGCTCAAAGGTTTGCATAAAATGCGCTTGACATACGTCGAAAAGAATACTTGGCATTGTGGTGCCTACAAACAGGCCAGCAATGCAATAGCCGCTACCTTGCAGTAATACTCAACTGCTCTTCAAAACCGCCCAAGCGAAGAGGCCACCCACTGGTTTCGATTTTTTGTAGATTGCCTGCTGCATATGCAACAACATTTGCTCACCAAACTTTCGGAAAGTAAAAAGACCAACGCCCAGTCGCAAGGAGAGGAACGCATTTTATTTATAATTGAATCTATCCTGGTTGTCAGTCGGGTGTTGTGGCGCACAAGGGCAATATTCCCTTGCCAACCGTAAAAAAGACATTGGCAGTTTTGGTAAAGCGCGGACTCCTAGAAAAAACTGGGCAAAGTCGGTCTACTGCGTATGCTATGCACTGATTAATTCAACTGAAACCAAAAGGATCCGCCATGTTGCTCTACGCCAGCGAGTGAAGGTTGTTGCCACAGCGGTCTGAGGATAGCTGCTAAGTCGGCATCTTCTGAAACAAAATAATTCGGCATAATCACCTTAAACTTTTCGGGGTTGGCAAGTAGATATATGGCCAAACCATATTGCTCGGTATAGGCCCGGTCGCACATAAACTGTGGATAGTCGTAAGGCAAATAAACGTCGTGCACATGCACGATAACTCCTTTTTTTAGACGTGGCAATATTTCCAGAAAAAACACCATACCATCAGAATTAGGTAGAATACGGTGGCTATTGTCAATAAACAGCATGTCGTTTTCGCCGAGTGCATAAATGCGGGAAAAGTCCACATTTTCGAGAGGTTGCCGAATAATTTCATCGGCCAACTGATCCATTTCAACACGGGGTTGCGGATCTATCGAAATTAAGCGGGTGTTAAGTTGGAAGTTCCTTTTAGCCAAGGCGGCTACTTTGGTAGAATTTCCAGAACCTACTTCGAGATAGGTTTTTGGTTTATAGTGTCCCAAAAGACTATACAACATTACGATATCCAGTCCCGGGAAAAAGCCATTGTTCCAGGTAGGAAGGCTGCGATCGTTTTGTTTATCACTCGTTTTGATTTCGAGAAAGGCTGCTTGATGTTGTGCTGCAAACGCCAATAACTGCCTGTATTTTGGCCGTTGCTGATTGATAATTTCCGCTAACTCCGGATGTGCTTTTTTACCATGCCCATACCGCGGCTCCATTTTTACCGGATAATCAAGAAAGAGCTTTTGATAACGTGGACTTAAAAACTTATAGAGACTTTTGAGCATCGATCTTTATTTGACTTGTGCTTTTTAATCATTAACCCTGTAGCAGCACGAATATGCGAACATTATTTAAGTACAGTACGAATCGTTAGCGATGATGGCCAAATATAAGGCTAGGCCTAATTAAAAAGACGGTTAGCCGAAGGTGTTTAAGTACTCACCGCCAAAGCAACTGCCCAGCCAGCACTCCATGCGGCTTGGAAGTTGAAACCACCCGTTAAGGCATCGATATCCAATACCTCACCCGCGAAATACAAACCCGGAACTACCCGACTTTCCATGGTTCGGAAATCAATTTCTTTGAGGTTTACACCGCCTGAGGTGACAAATTCTTCCTTAAAAGTGGTTTTGCCTTGGGCATCGTATTGGTCGTTGAGCAACAATTCAATCAGGCGGTTAATTTGTTTATTGGAGGTTTCCTGCCAACGTTGGTCAACAACAAACCCGGCTTTTTCGAGCATCCAAGCTCTGAGTCGCATAGGTAAATCAAGTTCTAGTCGGTTCATCACCTTGGCCTGACCTGATTTTTTGCGATAGTCTTCGAACATCTCTCGTAGCAAGTCGGCATCAAATTCAGGCAACCAGCTTAACTGAATACGGTAACGGTATTGTGTTGCCGCCAAATCGCGGGCTGCCAGGGCCGATAATTTGAGCACAGCGGGGCCGCTTAAACCCCAATGAGTGATGAGCAATGGCCCCGTTTGCTCCTGTTTATACTCCGGCAAACGTACCCGAACCTGTTGCACGGCTACGCCCATCAATTCGGTGATGGGGTGTTTGGGCAGATTAAAAGTAAAAAGCGAAGGGACCGGTTTCACTATACTGTGGCCGAGTTCTTCTAACCAGGCGTAAGCTTCTTTTTTCGGGTGACCGCCAGAAGCAATCAGCACTTTGGCCGAAGTAATTTTGCCAGCGGGTGTTTGTAGTAAAAAACCAGCGTCAAGTGGTTTTAGACTCGTCACCTCACTTTTCATGCGGATCTCTACATTAAACCGCCCAGCTTCCCGCATCATGCAGTCTACTATGGACGCAGAATTATCGGTGACCGGAAACATACGTCCGTCGGTTTCGGTTTTAAGTGGCACACCACGGCTTTCGAACCACTCGACCGTATCACCCGTGCTGAAACGGGCAAACAGCTGAGCCAGTTCTTTCTTCCCCCGTGGATAAAACTTCACAAGCTCTCGTAGGTCGAAACAGGCATGCGTTACATTGCAGCGACCGCCCCCCGAAATACGCACTTTAGCCAGCAGCTTATCGGTTTTTTCGAGTATAACCACCCTAAAACCTGGTCGCATGCGGGCAGCATTCACCGCTGCAAAAAAACCAGCAGCACCTCCGCCTATGACGGCTAAATCGTAATGAAAATCGGCTGAAGCGATAGTAGAAGCTTTAATGTGCTGCGAAATTGCGAATAATTCATGGATTCAGCCAGTTTTTGAGCTTTTCGTACATAATATCGGCACTTTCATCGGCTGGTTGATAATAGATGTCTTTGCCATCTAACAGCTGTATATGAACCATGGGTGCCTCCCGATTGGACAAAAATAACCGCAAAATCTGCCCATCTTTCGTGCGGAAATAGCCCTTGAGTACATGGGCTGTAGCAAAACCATTGGTCTTCATGCGGATGGCGGGCAGGCTATCGGTAAGTGAGATAGTGCTGATATATTCCTTTGGCAGCGTTACCCCATACATGCCATTTATAATTAATACCTCATTGCGAAGTTCTAGGGTATTGGGTTGCGTGCCATAAGCGAACAAAATGCCCACCCATAAAGTAACAAGCAGCAATAATCCCAGCCCAAACTTCATCAATCCCCGTTGGCTTTTGGGTGCGTTGCGCATTTGCCGGTACATAAAGTAGATGTAAGCAACCAAAGGCAAAAGTACCACCACATTCAGCGCCAATTCATAATAAGCCAACGACCACAGACTTATACCAGCCAGCAGCGTAAAAAGGCCCATAACCCAATGGAATTGCTTAAAAAAGCGGACACTTTCTTTCAAAGGGTAAACCGCTTGCTCCTCTGGTGAAAGGGTATTATAACCAGACATGAGCGTGGGTGCATTTTTTTCGGTGATGATAAAACCGATGGCGATGTATATCAGGGGTAGAAGACAAATTATCGAGAGCATAGATCCAATCTACGCTGAAAAATATAAAGGGGGACACCCAATTGTTAAAATGCAAGACCGTGAACGTCAGTTTTACAGCGCTGTATGCCGCAGTCCATTCCTTTCTGCAACTAAAACAGCTTGTCGTAGGTCGATAAATTTGACGTAACCTACGCTTGAAAGCACCCATAAAACCAGTGGTTTAAAATAGCATCCCTGCGCCTACCCTTTTTATGCGCAAAGCCCAGCTACGAATAAAACTGTTCGCGTTTGAGCTAAGCCCATTTCTTCAAACGAAACAAAATCTTTATTTGAGTTGG
>JBDNIH010000330.1:0-1149 GCA_041688385.1 Bacteroidia bacterium | reverse complement strand
GTTGAGCACATTGATGTTAGGCTCAGGGGTGTAATTCAACATATCCACCGCTTTGCGGCCTACTATGCTACCGGCATTTTCAGGAAAATTATCCGCGCGTACATCGTAGATCATAAAGATGGTATCGATGATTTGGTTACGGCGTGCGACATTTTTTTCTTTAGCTAACATGTCCTTATACATCGTGATTCCATCCATGTGGGTGGTTTCGCGGGCACAGGGCGCTTCGTTAAATACCAATCGCCATGTTTCGATGGCCGTATCGTAATTTTTCTGTTTAAAAAACTCACGGTAAACAGAAATGTTCTGGATAGTTTTTACGCTATCTGGTCCCCACTTCTGGTCGCATTTGTTTTTCAGCGGTGTGTCTGCCGACGCTTCAGGAGCTGTGCCCAGCAGCGCAAAGGCGAACAGGACGGAGAGGAGTTTGACACTAATTTTCATGGCACTAAGTTTTAATCGTATTTCCTTTTCATGAACCAGCGGTCGTTCAGGGTAAAACTGATGGTTACATTGTTGTATTGTTCACGTATTAAACCATTGGTGGTGGTACCGCGTAAACCTGATTCAAATGCAAAGTTGATTGCTGAGTTAGACCGGCGAACCGGAAAGGTAGCTCCAAGAGTTATGCCAACTTCATTGATGGCTTGGTCGCGGAGTTGTAGATAAGTATTGTGGTAACGGAATCCTGCCCGGTATTGTACCGTTTTCAGGTAGCCACTTTTGCCTAAAGCGTTTACATCGGGGCGGTATTGTACGCCCCCTGCAATCGACATGCTGTTTTGTAAAGAGTCGTTAGCGTCAAGGAAACGGTATTTAGACCAATCCTGCAAACGTATTTCGGCGCCAAATAACCAACGACCGTCAATAGCATAGGAAGCACCGAGACTCAAAGCCCAAGGTAAATTGATGCTGCCTTCTGCCGCAACTACGTTCGAAACAGTATCTCTCACCCGTATGGTGCTGCCTTGATAGGTATATCGGTCGGCGGTAAAACTACGACTGGCGTTCAGCGCACTCGGCAGTTCGAAGACCATTCCCAAATTTAGCTGATGTTTGTTGGCCAGTTTGGTGCGGTATTGGACCCCAAAGTGCATACTTGCATCCGTCACGCGCACTTCATCTTGAACGCGGAGGTTAAAGGTGTTG
>JBDNIH010000081.1:0-9423 GCA_041688385.1 Bacteroidia bacterium | reverse complement strand
TACACAGAAGCATCCATGCCTGAAGCATCCACAAAAGATTTATGGGTATATATCATTGGAACACTTTCTTTTAAAGCAGTACCTATTTCTAGGATTTCAATGCGATCATTTTCATTAACGAAAACTATTCCAGCATTTGTGAATGGCCATTTTTCATACTGTTTGACGTAGTTTTGAATGAGCCAGGACGGTAGTTCCTTATTCCGAATTGTGTCTAACGATTCAAAATTACGACCAATCCAGCCTGACCATTTGAGGCCAAATTGATCCTCAAACTGTTTCCTAATGTCCACTTTTGTTGGATTCGCAATGGTATTAAACTCTGCAATGATTGTCTTTCCTGCGCTATCCATTTTTTTAAGTAGATAAAGGTCTTCTTTTGACAATCCACCATACAAATGTTTAGAGCGTTCCTTCTCATCACCATCGTCGTACCACTCATTGTGGTAGATACCGTACGAATCAACGATGTAGAGATACTTTGAATTGAAAGCAATGCTGTCGAGTGCCAGTTTTGATTTCCCTTCTAAGCCCAACAGCTTATATTTTTGTTTTTTTTCAGGAAAAAAGCCAAAATAGTCTTGCGATGCGCGGTACCGTTTTTGCGTTTCAGGGTGTTGCCATTTATTGTAGTTGAGGTGCCAAAACAAGGACTCATGCTCTTCATGCCTTTTGTCTAGAACGGTTTTATCAATGATAGTTATACCGACTTGGCTACTCGGTTTTATCCACCACAGCACAAACATGACAATTGGTGTCAAAAGAACGGTAAAAAAAACTATTCTAAAAGACCAGACAAAAAACCATGCAAGTTTCATTTTTTCTCCTTTTTCGTGAATCCGGTTCTTGTCATATCTCCCCAGCTTTTTTTGCCCTTTAAAAAATCTATATTTCCCTGTATTCCCCAGCGTACTACCATGGGGTGATGAATAAAGGGCTCAATGAGCGCCACAAGCAGTAATTTGAATATATCGCGCTTGCGCTTGTACTGATGGAAGGTTAGTTCATCGAAAAGTATAGCTAGGGTTGACATAAACATGGCAAAAGCATAAACAAGAGCGAATAAGCTTAGGCTAAAAATATAGTTGGGCTGACCCAGTAACAATAAGATAAGAAAATAAAGCAAACCTACGATTTCAATGATTGGGGCTAGCCATTCAAAAAATAGCCAATAGGGGTAACTGAGCATGCCTAAAACCTTGTATTTAGGGTTGAAAAACATGACTTTATGTTGTAGAAGCGTTTCAATAGTACCGCGCATCCACCGATTCCGTTGACGTCCTAACACTTTATAGGTGGATGGAGCTTCGGTCCAGCATAAAGGATCGGGGATAAATTCTACCCGGTATTTTTGATTGCGCTCTATCATATACCTCCGCATACGCACAATCAATTCCATGTCCTCGCCTACAGTGTTGTGATCGTAGCCACCTGCTTTAATTGCAATTTCTTTGTTAAAGATGCCGAAAGCACCTGAAATTAATAAAAGGCCATCGGCTTTGCTCCAGCCCATACGCCCCATTAAAAAAGCCCTGATGTACTCTAATACTTGAAAACGTGCTAAAAAATTATCGGGTAAAATAACATCAATCAGTCGTCCATCTTCAATAATACAGGAGTTGGCAATCCGGATAACACCACCAGTCGCAATGCACGGTGAACTTCCAGAAAGGAATGGCTGAATCATTTTAATGATGGCATCCTGCGCTAGAACGCAGTCTACGTCAATACAAGCAATGTACTCCGAAGAAGCTACATTTAAACCACAATTTAAAGCATCTGCCTTGCCTCCATTGGCTTTGTCGATTACCCGAAGATTTTCAAATACTGGCTTGGTGGACTTGTAGATGGTTTTTATTTCTTTGGCCTTGATCTGATGGTATACCAACTCGTTGGATGGAACGAGCGCATACGCATCAATGAGCAATTGTAAGGTTTCATCTTTACTTCCATCATTTACAACGATGACTTCAAGATGAGGGTATTGAATTGCCAATAGTGAACGTACGTTTTCGACTATGGTATTGGCTTCGTTATAGGCTGGCGCAATCAAACTTACACTGGGTGATAATGGCGACGCCATCAATTCATGTGGATTGATAAATTTGGAGACACGTAAATATTCAATCAGTGCTTTGGCACTATAGTACGCCAAAAGCAGGTAGGAAGAGATGATGAGGATGACATAAAATAAAATAGCCCCATCAAAAAACCAGGTAAAATGATTGAGAATATCTTTCATGACAGGTGCATTCGTTCGAAATGAGCGTATTGATTTTTAATTTCAATCAAATTGTCGTGGGGAGGGAGATTATTCAGTGTGGTGCGTATAGAATCGAGATCTTTAAAGTCTGTGTAAAGCTCAATGGCTGCCTTCACAATTTCGAAAAAATCAGACTGTAACCATCTCAGTATCATCTCCTCATCTCTGAAATCTAAATTTCTCAACGATTGAATAAGTTGGAGTTGAATTTCAAGCGGAAAGTCGTTCCATTTACTTATTTCTTTTGTAAGCGTTTCTTGGGCACCAAGTTGCTCGAGGCTGACGATTGCCGCTTTCGCAATACGAACTTGTTCGTGTTTGATCAACTGAGCCAAGAGCTGGGCATCTTCAGCTGCATTAAAGAGTCCCGACATTGTGGCGGCGAATAATACCACATCCGGATGTGAACTTTTAAGCCAGCGGGCGAATGTGGTTAACTCAAGGGAAGTTTTCTGCAACATAGCACCATGGAGCCTGATCATGGTACTTTTACTGATGGGATTTTGCAATGCATCTAGAAATCCAAAGGGGTCAGAATCGTCGAGCTGGATTAAGGCCACCTGTGCCATTGATCGCACCGCCTCATGGGGGTAGTCGGACAAAAGTGTGATAGCAGGAACCGCTTCGACATAGTTTAAAGCCCCAAGTTCCCGAATACCGGCTGCTTTAGCTTGCCAAGATGTATTATCAAGCGATGCGAGACTTGTTTTATACAGTCCTGTTTTTCGATAAACTTCGGCCAACCGTGTCGCATCTTCTCCGTTCAATCTGGATCGGAGCGTGGCTATGATTTGTATGAACAATTTTTGACCACGGGCCTTTTGAAGATATTTTTTCTCGAATTTATCAAATGAAAGCGCACTTTTCCAAGCTTCGTAGGAGAGGTAACCACCGTAAATAAGCTCGAGCAAAAGAGCTTCAACTTTTTGGTTAAAATCTAATTCCCATCTACTGATGTAATCTTTACGGTAACGACTTATGACCACTGCAACAAAAAAGCAAATGGCCAAAAAGAGGAGAATAATTGATGATAGCCATACGAGCCATAGTCCCTCAGTAACCTCAAAATCAAAGGATCGCACCCAATCTTCAATATATATACGCACTTTTTTCACCTCAAAAGTTCCTTGTTACACTCAAGCCAAAACTGCTTCTGCTTCGGTAGATTGTAGGTTGATATTCTTCTTTTCTGTATTCTACAAAAGGTTTCAATATAAGTCGGTTGCCGAAAGGCCTTTGGTAGTCAAAACGAATTGAAAATGCGTCTAGCAGGTATAAGTTAGGGTTTAAAGCTTCCAAGCTTGGGTCATTCAATCGGAAATCCATGTCGGGTGAATTGCCAATGGCAGTCGAAATGCCGAGATAATGGCGAGCATCTTTGAAATAGCGTCTAGCTGAAAGGCTAGAAGTCAAGTAAACCGAACCCTTAAATGGGATTACAAATGGACGTAAGCTTAGATAGTACCTTCCAATATATTTAGTTGCAGCTACTGTATAGGTGGCAAGGGGACTATTTTTAAACCACAAATACCGAAAACCAGCTGAGAGCTCCCATGCTTTTGGGAAACTACGGTAAAGTTCTGCACCAAGGCGAAAAGTAGGGAATAGGGTGTTGTTACTCAATCCGAATCCGAAGTAGGCAGTTGTTTTGTCTGTAAGCCGAGGATAAAAGTCAGCTTCTAATTGCGCTGCCGTTTGCTCAAAACGATTGGCAAGATGTAAGCGCAACTGCAATGGCCCGGCTTTTAGTCGATTTTCATAACCCAAAGCCAAACTATACCAATTCGTCAAAGGAATGTCAAAACTACTCATTTCGATATCCGCCAAAATAGCTTGGTTCGCGACGAGTCGAACCAAAACTTGTTGCAATTGGCGTGCTTGTAAGTGCTCAGGGACGTTGACCAAATAAATATTCAACGCATCCAAAGCTTCTTCATGCTCCTCGGCTAGATACAATGCCTTTATTTTGGCGAATTTAAATGCTGCCTGCTCTTGCATCGGAACAGGTAAATTTGTCAAATGTACAAGCAGCGCTGACATTTGATTGGTGACGATGAGCAGATTAAGATATAATAATTGGGTTTCTGCATCTCCAGGAGCTTTTACGAGTGCAGGTTCAATCAATTTAAGCGATTTTGTATAATCCCCCTTCCAGTACAATACCCTGGCGAGTAAAACTTGGCCATCATAGTCTCCTGGTCGAAGTACAAGCAGTTGTTCGAGTTGCTCAATCGCCAGCACGTATTCACCGCCTTGTGCATTTTTTTTTCCAGAGCTATAAAGACTGTCTGCAACATTTTGCCCAAACAAGGTTGTCGCCAAGAGCAGTCCAATTAAAGTGAGTAAAAACTTCATCTACGAATAAGTGCTTTTTTAACCCGGATACTCAATTCTTGTGGACTAAACGGTTTAGTTATAAAATCATCTGCACCTAACTCAAAGGCATCGAGTACTATTTTTTCTAGCCCCATAGATGATAACATAAGTATAGGGGTAGATTTTCCTAATGTAATTCTGGTATGACTAACTACTTCAAGACCTGAGTAATATGGCATCATGATATCGGTAATGATTAGATCAGGATTTTCTGAAGCTATTTTCTCAAACCCGTCTTTTCCATCTACTGCGAGAACAACTTCATAACCATCTTTTTGAAGACGGAATTCCACAACTTTGGCGGTCATCCGTTCATCTTCAATGACTAATACTTTAAACATAAATTAAAGATAATATGCTTATTCATTAAATAGTAAGTAAGCTGAAACTCGTCGTTATTCAATCTGCTTTTTGGAAAAAGCTGACTTTGATTTAGCCCAATCGAAACTCCCCTCTAAACAAGTATCGGGCAGCGAGCCAAGGGTCCCTGTAGTGGGTTTACCCAACTAAGCTTGCTGAATACTTGAGAAGAGAGGATTAAAAACACAAACGAATTTTAGCCTGTGAATAGGCTTAAGTAAGAATGTAAAAGAGTACTTGCGAGAAGTGGATATACATAGAAGATAAATAAGCCGCAGCGGCCGACATGGTTTTGAAAAAAAAATGCAGCAAGTGAATGGACTGGATTGCGCGGGTCAAGAAGCCCTTGAAATTAATTTGCTTTGAAATTTACATTGATTTTAACCAAAATGCATTCTAAATTCAACATTACAACAACTACCGTTATGATTAAACCGCTTGCAAACCTAATTGAATATGAAGCTGCCACTAAATTCAGTCTAGCTAATCCCGAAGATTTTTGGGAGAGCATGGCGGAGAAGTTTGTATGGAAGCAAAAATGGTCAAAAGTGCTGCAATGGGATTTTGATAAGCCGGATGTACGCTGGTTTGAAAATGGCAAACTCAACATTACTGAGAATTGTCTTGACCGCCATCTAGAGGAAAGAGGAAACAAAATTGCCTTGATTTGGGAGCCGAATGATCCTAAAGAGCGATTTGTTAGGTATACCTACCGGGAGTTACACGAGTTGGTGTGCAAGTTTGCTAACGTACTAAAGGGGCAGGGCGTCAAGAAGGGAGATAGGGTTTGTATTTATATGCCTATGATTCCTGAGTTGACGATTGCGGTATTGGCTTGTGCACGTATTGGTGCAGTACATTCTGTTGTTTTTGCTGGTTTTGCTGCCCATGCCATTTCCGACCGTATTCAAGACGCTAGTTGCTCAGTGGTTATTACCAGCGATGGTTTGAACCGAGGGACGAAACAAATTCCGTGTAAAGCAGTGGTGGATGAAGCACTTGAACAATGTACTACGGTGAATTCAGTGATTGTATGTGAACGATTGGGCTGGCCAGTAAATATGGTAGCCGGGAGAGATGTCTGGTGGCACGATGAAATGGCAAAAGCGTCAAAAGCGTGCGAGCCAGAAACCATGGACAGTGAGGATATGCTTTTTATACTCTATACCTCTGGATCAACAGGGAAACCTAAAGGAGTGGTGCATAGCTGCGGTGGGTATATGGTTTATACGGCCTACACCTTCGCCAATGTTTTTCAGCCACGTGAAAGTGATGTGTACTGGTGTACTGCTGATATTGGCTGGATTACCGGTCATAGCTACATCGTTTATGGCCCACTTTTACAAGGGGCCACTACTTTGATGTTTGAAGGTGTGCCAACCTACCCGGATGCTGGACGCTTTTGGCAGGTTTGCGACAAACACGCTGTTACTATTTTTTACACAGCACCCACGGCTATTCGTTCCTTAATGGCAGCAGGTGAGGATCATGTGCTTGCTTATAGCCTTGATAAATTGAGAGTTTTGGGCTCAGTAGGGGAACCCATTAACGAAGAAGCTTGGAATTGGTATTACATACACGTAGGGAAAGAAAGATGCCCAATAGTCGACACCTGGTGGCAAACCGAAACGGGTGGAATAATGATTAGTGCGCTGGCGAATATTTCGCCATTGAAACCAAGTTACGCGGGTTATCCTTTGCCTGGTATTCAGGCCGTGCTGTTGAATGCCGAAGGTCAGGAAATTCAGGAGAACGGGCAGGAAGGATATCTTGCGATTAAATTTCCTTGGCCATCGATGATCAGAACGACCTATGGCGACCATGAACGATGTCGTTTGAATTATTTTAGCGCCTATAAGGGCTATTATTTTACTGGAGATGGTGCGAGAAGAGATGAAAATGGGATGTACAGAATTATCGGCCGGGTTGATGATGTTATTAATGTATCAGGACATCGCTTTGGAACTGCAGAAATTGAGAATGCCATCAATAAAAGCAAAACTGTGGTTGAATCGGCGGTAGTAGGTTTTCCACATGCCATAAAGGGGCAGGGCATTTATGCTTTTGTTGTTTGCCGAGATATGGATAAACACGATGCAGATTATTTAAAGGCCGAAATTGTGGAGGCTGTAGTTGCCGAAATTGGCCGTATTGCGAAGCCTGATAAAATTCAGTTAGTGAGTGGCTTACCTAAAACCAGGTCGGGGAAAATTATGCGGAGGATTTTGCGCAAAATCGCTGAAGACGACCTGAGTAATTTAGGGGATATCACCGCCTTACTTGACCCATTGGTTATAGACGAAATTATAGCAGGAAGACTGGTGTAAACCTTTCGATAAGCGACTACAACAAACGGCTGATAAATACCAATCCCAGCACGAAAATAATTTGAAGAAGAAAAATACCACTACCCACTATAAGTGTGCTCGGCCCTAGCTTGACTAATTGGCGTATATTGATGCCTAAGCCAATACCAATCATAGCAAATAGTAATAAATAACTGCCAATTTTTTCGAGTAGTGCTGTAAAATCTTTTGGAAATAGTTGAGAACTGGTAAGGAGTGAAGCCAATAAAAAACCCCAAACGTAATATGGAATAATTTTTCCAAGAGTTGGCTTAGGGCCACTGTGCTTCATTGACATGCCAATCAATAA
Source organism: Bacteroidia bacterium (assembly GCA_041688385.1). Lineage (GTDB taxonomy): Bacteria > Bacteroidota > Bacteroidia > UBA7662 > UBA7662 > UBA7662. Next base: position 1,769 of record JBDNIH010000081.1, on the reverse strand, counting down.
TATTACTGGTCCTAGAAGTAGTATGCGGCCCATTTTAACCAGCAGAGCCATGGCCCCTATAGCTGGATCAATTGAATAACCTGCAGCTACTACATGTCCTATACTTTGCAATATTGTGCCTATAAATACTGCGCTTTCCTGACTATTGAGCCCAAGTAGAAATGCCAAAGGCGGAAAGAAAAATATCCCTAACATTCCAAGGATGTTAATCGTGGCGACAGCCAAACCAATTTCTGTAACGTTTGCTTGCAGCAGTGGGGCAGTTGCGCCAATGGCCGAATTCCCACAAATACCGTTTCCGGCACCCAGTAACCAAGCTAGGCGCTCACCGGTATATTTCCGGAAAATTTGACCAAACAATAGCGTTGCCAGTACACTTAGCACCACGATGGCCGTATAAAAAGGAGAAAGAGACAATATACTCGTCAGGTTAAGCCCAAAGCCTAAGAGGATGGTTGCCCAAGCCAGCATGTTTTTTTCTGCAAATTTGAAAACAGTCTGGTTTTGAACAGGGAAGGAAAAACTAAATCCTACGATTATAGCTATCAATAATGCAATGGTAATGTTTCCTACACCAAGCACCCATTTGCTGAGAAAAGTAGCCGCAAGTGCAATGAGTACCATCACTACTGTCCCGAAAATTATGCCTCTATTCATTTTCACGTTGCGAAGGTCGAAATATTGTCCTCAATTACACCGTTCTGAAACAATAAATCAATCAAAATCGTCTTGGCACATGAAAAATCCTGTAACAAGGATTAGAATTTGTTTTATAGATTTACTAAGCTGAATCTGCTTTAAATCTATGCACCACAGGAAATGCCTGCTTTTTTTGCTTCTCGGATGTTTGTGGATGCCAGCACTTGGGCAAGCTACCTTACCCGACAGTATTTCTAACGCCCTACGGCAATTAGAGGCAAAACCCCTACTTGAATTTCAAAATAAGCTAGTAGATCAACTTCGTGACACAAGTATACAGCTAAGTGATAAAGAAGAGTTGGTGAATGGGCTTTTCGAAGAGGGGAATAGTCGAAAAAATGCCCCATTCAGTTCAAAATATGCCTTTACAGCTGGGTTAATCTACCAGCTCGTACTCGACAATGGTGCAATGGCACTGTATGCTTTTGAAGCTTCTTTTCAGGCAGCTGAACGACTAAACAACCGCTCAGACATGGCTATAGCACTTTGGCAATCAATGAATACGCTGGCCGAATTACAACTCTACGATGAAGCCTTACATTATCTTTTTAAGGTGGAAGCAGTTTTACAAGAGTATAACTACATTGGTTTTGAGTCAATCGCACAAAAAATGCTACAAATGGGTAGCTTGTTTTTTAATACAGGCAATTATGATGTGGCCATACAGTACTATGAAAAGGCGCTTTCTTTCCGTGATATAGAAAAAGATAAACGTACGCTAATGCATGCTTATAATACGCTCGGATTGGCCTATCAAAAGGTTAAACAGTATGAACAGGCAGTTGAGCGTTTTGAACAAAGCTATCGGCTGGGTAATGAGATAGGCGACCGATTTTGGTCGGCGCTGGCTTATGGTAATACAGGGGCAGTTTATTTTGAGCAAGGGCGTTACGAAGAGGCCTTGGGTCATTTACTTTTTGACCTTAAAGTCAGTCAGGAATTAGGCGTTTGGAACTCAGCTGCCAATGCTTGCTTACTAGTGGCACGCATATATCAGATACAAGAAAAAAATACATTAGCTAAAAAGTACCTCGACTTAGCCAATGAGCTCGACAGTAAAAACAGCGTTA
>JBDNIH010000329.1:0-4192 GCA_041688385.1 Bacteroidia bacterium | reverse complement strand
TTTTGAATTTATTCTGGCCTATTTCAGGACAGTGAAGGCGTATTACCCTGAACAGGGAATAACCGATCAAACAGTCGACTGACGGAAAAAAGCGGAGGAACCGCCTACCCAATCGAAATCTTTGTTGTAACGCACCCCAATTAACTCCCCACGACTTAAACGGCAGAGGTTAGTCACTACTTCTGGTTTCTCCCGATGCGTTGGCCAAAACATCATCATGCGTATTTCAACCTTCACCGCAGCTCGAGGTGCCGCTAAAACAGGGGCATACTGTACTTTCTTTTGAAGGATATAGTGTGAAGGATCTTCGAGCGCGGTAATGTCTTCTGGCGTCACATGCACATTTACGCCCATGCCGGCAAAAGAATATAGGGGTTTGAGCACCCAGTTTTCCAGATCGGCGGGGAGGGAAGAAAGTTGATGCACAAAATGGGTTTCCGGTATAAAAGGGCTCTTAAAAAAAGGCATACTGTATTTACTCATCCTGAAAAACCAGTTCGGATGACAAACCCATTCCACGTCTACCTCCTCTAGCATGCTGAAACTGAGCTTTAAATCTGTCCGCTGCTCCAGCTCATCAAATATTACCCTATTATAAATGCGGTGAATCGGCGTTTTTTCTCCGTTCAGGAGATAATACAGCTTCCTCTTTTCACGTATAATTTTGCTAAGACAAACCGGCACTATGCCGCACAATTGCTGGGTAGCTGAGAAGTCGGCTCGTGTTTTTTGTTTTTCAGGCTCAATTTCGAGTAGAATTACATTTTCCGCTGGGTAGGTGCCGAGTATCATTTCGCGTAAAAGTTGCCCGAAAGTGGTGCTGTTGTAGCCATTCAAGTAGGCATCAAATACAGCAGGTGTATCAAAGTGTTTTTTGTAGGCCTCGGCCAAAAGAATTTGGTAGGCAAACAACGAAGGGAAACCCTGCATCTCTATCAGCTGCGGCATGGGTTCTCCTTTTTCATCCATACAAACCGCAAAATCTGCAACCAGCATGGTTGGACGAGCATCGTCGCCAGGAACCCTTTGGTGCGCGGGTATAGCCCTTTCACTTAGTTTGTAATAGTCGGGTGTGCCAATGGTAGCTGCAATGTCTTCACAGGCGGTGAGCAGCCGATCGCGCAAGATATCTGGCACAAAAAACGGAGATTCCGCTACCCTAAAATCAACGGCCTCCCCCAATTGACCAGCCATGTCGGCGAGCAAATGTTGGTATTTCTCCAAGGTAAAGGCGGCATTAAATTCCTGGCGGATATCGGCGATCATAAGCTTAAGCTTCTTGCAGCGCGTAACAAGCCATTTCGATGAAACGCGGGATAATGGAGTTGTAGGTGAGCGTTATTTTGTCAGCGTCCCGCAAATGACTAATCATGTCGTTGTATTTCGCCTCTCCGTGGTTGGCGATGATTTGTTTTTTTCTGTCGGTTTCCCGCAAATAGGCCATCATACCATCGGCATCTGCCTCCGGGTGAAACTGGGTGCCGAAAAACTCCTCGGAAAAACGAACTGCCATTATGGCCCTTTCGTAATCAACGTGGTCACGAATTTTTTCTAAAGCCAATATTTGTGCGCCAAAGGCCTCAAAACGATTTAAATTAGGCTGAACAACCTGCCACTCTCGGCTATCAACAGCCCAAAAAGGGTCAGGAAGGGTCTCTAAAACCGGATCGTGTACGCCGTTTTGGGTTTTGTGCACGGGAAAGATGCCGAAGCTCGTTGAACGACGTTTTGTTAACTCACCTAATCCAAAATGTTTGCAGGCCATTTGAAAGGAGTGACAAATGAAAAACACGTATTTTTTGCGGCTATTATGGACTTGATTGTGTGCCCACAGTTGGTCGATGAGCTTAAAATAACGCGTGTCCCAAATGCCATTGCCGTCCAAGGGACTACCTGGGCCACCTGTAGATAGGTAGATGTCGTAACTGGTATCGGGTAGTTCATTTTTCAACCTGACCTCAAAAATATCATAGGTCAAATAAAAACGATAGTCTTCGAGTATCTGCAACAGATTGCGCAAACCTTGGTTGGCAGCACCGTCATACATGTCCAAGACAGCTACGCGTTTTTTGATCTTGTGTTGTTCCATGCGATTAATTCGGTTTGGACAAGCTTCAAATGTAAGGTCTTATTGGTCTATTCCTGCTATAGTTTGTGCCAAATAGTAATCCACAACGGCGCGAAGATCTCCCGTTTTTTCATAAACAGCTAGCTGACGGTCGGCTCCGGTGCCGTTATTGAGTATTTTTTGAATCTGATTTATTTCGTCTCGTGAGCCCAATTCGTCGACTACATCGTCTACAAAATCCAACAATTCGGCAATCAAAGCCCGGGTGTTCACTTCTGCTTCCTGTCCGAAATCGATCATCATGCCGTCGATGCCATAACGCGAAGCGCGCCATTTATTTTCATTCACCAGCGCTCTTCTGTAAATCATAAAATTCAGATTTTGTTGGCGCAGTTTATACAGTTTTGCTACCAGTGCCTGAATTAACGCAGCCAGGCCAATCGTTTCATCTATCGTCATGGGCACATCACAGATGCGGAACTCTATGGTGTCGAAAAAGGGGTGAACGCGTATGTCCCACCAGATTTTTTTGGCATTGTCGATGCAATTTGTTTTGATGAGGAGTTTGACGTAATTCTCGTACTCCGCAAAGCTGTCGAAAAAGTCGGGAATACCGGTTCGGGGGAACTTATCGAATACCTTGGTGCGAAACGACTTAAAACCGGTATTTCGGCCTTCCCAGAACGGACTGTTGGTGGATAAAGCGTAGATGTGCGGCAGGAAATAGCGTACCGAATTGGCGATGTGTATGGCCATTTCTTTGTCGGGCATGCCCACATGCACATGCAGACCAAAAATGAGGTTAGACCGGGCAGCATCTTGAAGCTCATTTACAATTTCATTGTAGCGCGGATGTTCTGTGATGAGCTGGGTTTGCCACATACTAAAAGGATGTGTACCAGCAGCACCAATGGCAAAGCCCAAATCGCCCGCAACCTGAGAAACTGTACGCCTCAAGTGGGTTACTTGACTTCGTGCCTCGTGGATGTCAGCACAAATATTGGTGCCTACTTCGACTACAGCTTGGTGCATCTCCGCTTTTACTTGGTCGTTGAGTACTTTATTGGCAGCATCAACGATTTTCTGTTGGTGGGAAATCAACTCCCGGGTGGTAGGATCTATTACTTGATATTCTTCTTCAACGCCAAGGGTAAACTTCATAAATAGAGTACTTAAAAGTGGCAAATTAAAAAAGCCTCGTCATAGACGAGGCTTTTCCTTCATATTTTTTATTTCAGACTTACTTATTGTTGTCTTTGATCATTTTTTCGGCAGCTAAAACTGCGTCTATTCCCATCAAAGGACCAAATGGCTTTTCGATTTTTTCTCTTTTAGGCTTGGCCACTTTGACGGTTTTTGCTTTGCGCCCTTTTTTAACCTTTTCAGGTGTGCCAGATGTCAACGCTGCTTTGGCTTTACGTGGTTTCTTTTCTGCAACGATTTTAGCTTTTGGAGCGGCCTTCACCTTCTTTTTAGGTGTTTTTTTGGCGACTGTCTTAGCCGGACGATCAGGGCGGGCTGCCATGGCTGCTGTTGCATCCGTAGCGGCAGTGATGCCCGCTGGACGGCCACGGCGCTTAACTTCCGTCACTTCACCTGCTGCTTCCGCTTTAGGTTTAGGGCCACGGGCTTTGATTGTTTTCACCTCACCTTCAACCTTGGCTTTGGCTGGACGGTTGCGGCGTTGGGCAGTTTTCACTTCGCCTGCTACTTCCGCTTTAGGGCCACGGGCTTCGATTGTTTTCACCTCACCTTCAACCTTGGCTTTAGCTGGACGGCCACGGCGTTGGGCAGTTTTCACTTCACCTTCTACTTTGGCTTTAGCTGGACGACCACGGCGTTGGGCAGTTTTCACTTCGCCTGCTACTTCCGCTTTAGGTTTAGGGCCACGGGCTTTGATTGTTTTCACTTCACCTTCTACTTTGGCTTTAGCCGGACGGCCAGCGCGTTGGGCAGTTTTCACTTCACCTTCAACCTTGGCTTTAGCTGGACGGCCACGGCGTTGGGCAGTTTTCACTTCACCTTCAACCTTGGCTTTGGCTGGACGGCCACCGCGTTGGGCAGTTTTCACTTCGCCTTCTACTTTGGCTTTAGCTGGACGGCCACGGCGTTGGGCAGTTTTCA
>JBDNIH010000080.1:0-8648 GCA_041688385.1 Bacteroidia bacterium | reverse complement strand
TCTATGTGCAACATGGGCCGGATATGGCGCTGGGCAAGCTTCGACATGCCACTCAATCCCAAAATTCCGGCACTACGCCCCATTTGCATCAACAGGGTCTCCGCCTGGTCGTCGGCCTGGTGCGCGGTGGCGAGATAGTCCAGTTGTAAGCTCTCTTGTAAACTGGCGAACCAGCGGTAGCGGATTTCGCGGGTTAATTCCTGCAGAGAACGGCCTTTTTTTTCTTCAGATTCAATTGGCCTGTCGAAACATAACAAAGGCAATTGGTGGGAGGCCGCAAATTGTCGTACAAAAGCTTCGTCCCTATCCGACTCCTCCTCACGCAAATGATAATTCACATGAGCCAACTGTTGTTTGTAGCCCAACTTCAATAATGCATATGCCAAAACCACCGAATCTATCCCCCCACTGATGCCCACCAACAAACGACTCCCTGGTCCTACACCCATTTGGGAGAGCTGCACTTGGAGCTGTTGTTCTAAGGAATCAAGAGGCATCATAGAGGGTTAGCCGGTTTTTAGGATAACTAATGCGCGCCTTATAAAGCTGAAGAATATCTCCCCCCAGAACACCGTGTAATTCGCCTAAGCCCAGTTGACGGTACGACTCCCGGATATGACTTAAATCAAGCACAGCAACGGTCAAATGGCGGAGTTGTAGTTTCCCTAACTTAAGCTGCGGTAAGACGGCCAAAGCACTTTCCATAGTAGTAGTGCCTAACCCTGCTGAAGCTTGTTCTTGTTTTTCGAAGTCCAGCCCAGGTAAAATAGCCCGAAGCCAATCGGTGTCGAGTGCGGTTTTGCTGGCCCCGGTATCCACGACCAAACACAACTTCTCTTTACCGATTTTGGCCTCGAGGAGCAAATGACACCCGTCGGCTTCGAGTTCGATGTATTTGAGTTTAATTTTGTACTTCATCTAAAAAAAGAAAGACGATGCGCTTGCATCGTCTTCCAAAATAAGGTTTTGAAAATTAATTCGCTTGCATCTTGTCGAGTACGTCCATTACCTCTTTAACAGCAACAGCGCTTTGGTTTACCAACTTCATTTCTTCAGCGTTCAACTTCAGCTCAATAATTTGTTCGATACCGTTTTTGCCCAGCTTTACGGGTACGCCCATGCAAACGTTTTTAAGACCATATTCTCCGTTGAGCATAGCACACACTGGGAAAATACGTTTTTGGTCACGCACAATGGCTTCAACCATCTGTGCAGCGGCAGCGCCAGGTGCATACCAAGCAGAAGTGCCGAGCAAGTTAACAAGCTCCCCTCCTCCTTTTTTGGTGCGGTCGATGATAGCGTTCAATTTATCTTCTGAGATCAATTCGGTGACCGGTATACCACCCACGGTAGTATACCGTGGCAAAGGCACCATCGTGTCGCCGTGGCCACCCATAAGCACCGCTTGAATATCCTTGGGAGAACAATCCAATGCTTCGGCTAAAAATGCACGGTAACGGGCAGTATCGAGTACACCAGCCATACCAAACACACGACTTGAGTCGATTTTAGCAGCGAGATACGCACAATAGGTCATTACATCTAGTGGGTTAGACACGATGATAATAATGGCGTTGGGCGAATATTTCAATACGTTTTCGGTTACACTTTTAACGATACCGGCATTGGTTTGAATCAAATCATCACGGGTCATACCGGGTTTACGGGGTAAACCGGAGGTAATTACAACCACTTCTGAACCCGCCGTCTTACTATAATCATTGGTTGAACCTGTTATCCGGGTATCGTACATATTCACCGGCGCGGTTTGCCAGATGTCTAGCGCTTTTCCTTCAGCAAAGTTTTCCTTGATATCAACAAGTACCACTTCATTGGCTAATTCCTTATGGGCGATAACATCGGCACAGGTTGCCCCTACGTTGCCTGCTCCTACGACGGTAATTTTCATGATAAATTGAGTTTTTATGACATTGCAAAAATACAGTATCGGCTTTACTTTCATAACTTTATGGATGGTTATCCTTAACTAAAGCACACTTTAAAATCACAAATCACTTGGAATGCGTCAAACAAAACACTTTTTCGTCTTTTTGCTCGCTTTAGGAGCCTTCGCTCCAACATTTAGTCAAGCACAAGTAACTGCCAATTGGTGTGGTACATCAGCACCAACAGCCGCTAATCTCCGTTTTCTGGAGCAACTCCATGAGAACGGATATAAAGAAGCCCGTATCGAAAATGAAACGGTTTTTATCCCAATCAAAATTCACATCGTTCGCAACAATCAAGGCAATGCCGGCTTCCAAATTTCGGATGCGCTACGCAATATTTGCGAACTCAACGATTGGTATAAGGCCCATGGTATTCAGTTTTTTGTTCGGGGAGATGTAAATTTCATCGACAACACCGCATGGTTTAGCAATTTTCAGTCTGGCGACAACGATGTGATTAACCCCATCCACAACGTCGCCAATTGTGTGAATGTATATTACGTAAGCCTCTCTACTATCGGCCTATGTGGTTTCGCCAATTTCCCTGGCACAGGTTCCCCTGCGACCACCTCCCGACAAGGGGCGATTTATTTATCGCCAGCATGTAGCGGTATTGGAAATTCCACTTTTGCTCACGAAATGGGCCATTTCTTGAATTTACCTCATCCATTTCAGGGAAATTCCGATTTACCAGCAGGTCCGCTGGCCGAGCGCGTTACGCGAAATGCCAATGAGGTGTTTCCGCGCCTCTCCTCTAATTGTATCAGTGCCGGCGACCGCTTTTGCGACACACCATCCGACTATATCGCTACCCGCTGGAACTGCCCACGTACACATACCCAAGTAGACATCAACGGAGACATTTACCAACCCGACGAAACCCTGATTATGGGTTATGCTAACGACAACTGTCATGAACGTTTCAGTGCCGAACAATCGGCGGCAATGCGTGCCACAGTTACCATTGTGAATGGAGTTTCGGGGCCGCGCCGTTATTTGATGGTGCCACCAATGGGTTCTTACGATACCATTACCAGCAAACCAACACCCCTTGAGCCCGCACTCAATGCCACGGGTATCCCGAACAACTGGGCCTACTTTAAGTGGAATGCGGTTCCTGGCGCAAGCATGTACCTATTGCGTTTGCGCTTCAATTTTAGCACTTTGGAAGAAATTTTGGTGAGCGACACAGGTTATCTCTATACGGGTGCCAAATTAAATGGTGGCGTACAGTACCGCTGGTCGGTGGCGGCTATTAACCATAAGGTTACCTGTATCAACTGGACAACCGATCGCAATTTCACCACCGTAGCGAATGGTGTGGGCATCGAACAATTGGAGGAGCTCCGTTTCAAAGCTTATCCTACCCCATTAACCCGAGGGGAAGCGGTACGTCTCCAATTTCCGTCCAACAGTTCAGGAGAATTTCAACTACAGCTCTGGGATTTAAATGGCCGTTTGTTGCAATCAACAAAAGTATTTATTGAAGACCAGGTGCCAATCGAATGGCCATTGGACATTAATACACCTGGTGTTTATTTACTTTCTGCTGGGCGTTTTGGCTATCAACACTTTGAAAAAATAGTCATTAGCAACTAAAAATCAGGATTTGAGGGGATTCGGCAAGGTGTTCCTTTCGGCACTTCTTGATAATATCTCCCACAACACATGGATTTTAATCTTCTGTCAAATTCAAAATTTGCTTCAAAAACATTAATTTTATTTTTTCTTAGAACCCACGTGGTTCTGATTTTGTTGCTTACACGTCCTATTAAACACTTCTATGAATAAATTTTTTTTACTTCTGTCCTTTCTGCTGCTGCATCTGGGTGTGCAAGCACAGCAAAGCAATGGTGCTTGTGGCACTGAGGCGCCAACCGAAGCCAATCTGGCTTTTTTAGAACAGTTGCATCAAAATGGATATATGGATGCCCGCGTGGTGAATGAAACCATTTTCATACCCATGAAAATCCACATCATTCGTAACAGCCAAGGCGTAAGTAGCTTTCAGTTCTCTGATGCGCTTCGCAATATATGTGAGTTAAATGATTGGTATCGTCCCTATGGACTCCAGTTTTTCCTTCGTGGCGCTGTGAACTATATCGACAACACAACTTGGTCGAGCGGCTTTCAGCGGGGTGACGAAAACACGATTAACCCTATCCACAATGTTGCCAACGTGGTGAATGTTTATTACGTAAACATGACTTCGATTGGCTTGTGCGGGTTTGGCAATTTCCCTGGCACGGGCTCTCCAAGCTCCACCACGCGTCAAGGCGCAGTATATTTAAGCCCAGGTTGCAGTGGCGTGGGTAATACCACTTTCCCCCACGAATTGGGTCACCATTTGAATTTGCCACATCCTTTCCAAGGTACCTCCGGCGTTCCAGCCAGCCCAACCGCAGAACGGGTAACTAGGAACAATAGCGAGATTTTGCCACGGGTATCAGCAAACTGTGTTTCGGCAGGCGACCGCTTTTGTGACACCCCTGCCGACTATATCAGCGATCGTTGGAACTGCCCGCGTTCACACACCCAAGTCGATTTGAACGGCGACATCTTTAACCCAAACGCCACACTCATTATGTGCTATGCTAATGACAATTGTGTCGACAAATTCACAGCACAACAAGCTGCCGCCATGCGAGCAACGGTCACCATCGTCAATGGTGTTTCTGGTCCACGTCGCTATTGGTTGGTTCCACCAATGGATCCTTACGATACCATTACCAGTCAGCCAAGTCCAATGGAGCCTGCCGCTGGTGCCACAGGTATTCCGAACAACTGGGCCTTCTTCAAGTGGCGCTCGGTTCCAGGCGCAACAATGTATATCCTTCGCTTACGCTTTAATTTCACCACGCTCGAAGAGATACTCGTTACCGACACCTCTCACTTATATACCGGCACCAAATTGAACGGCGGCGCCAACTACCGTTGGTCGGTTACGGCTTTGAACCACAAAATAACCTGTATCAATTGGACGGCAGATCGCACTTTCACAACTGTTGCGAATGGGGTAAGTGTTGAAGCCCTCGAAAAACTGAAATTTAAAGTTTATCCAACGGTATTGAACAGCGGAGATCAACTCAACTTCGAATTTCAAGAGGATTTAAATGGCGAAATCGACATTCAGATTCAAGACTTAAGCGGCCGTATTTTACAGCAGCAAAAAGCCAATTTGCAAAACGGTGGATTGTTCAACATGGCCGTAGAAGCACGAGCCGGTGGAATATATTTTGTCCGGGTTAGTCAAAATGGCTTGAGTCAATTTGAGAAAATTGTCTTAAATCGTTAAGATCAACCAGATCGAAAAAAAGCTGATACGTTCTTCTTGTCCGCTTTTTTTTGTTTTTAGCGCCTTCAAAAGAAGCTGCTTATTCCGTAACTTACCCTTTAGCGTGCTATCGGAAATTAGCTTAATACGCCCATTACGTTTAATTTTTTTGCTGAAATACTGTTAACCCGCCCACCATACGTTTATTATATATGAAATACCTCAGCCTCGCAATTACCCTGTTGGCGCTCTCGTTTCAAAGCAACGCACAGCAAGAAGGCGGTCAGTCATGTGGCACCCAAGAAGTACCCGAGCAAATTCTGCACTATCTCGAAAGTTTAGACTACACCATCGAGCGCACCGAAAACACCATTAATATACCGGTAACGGTTCACATTGTTCGTTCCGACCAAGGCGGTGGGAGTTTTAGTCCCTCACGTGCTTTTGACGGCTTGTGTAACGTAAACGAACGTTTCGCCACTGCCAATATGAACTTTTTCATAGCCGGTGATGTCAACTTTATCGATAATACCAACTATCTGAACGTTACTTCCTATGGCGTTACCACTTCCATGATTAACGACCACAACGTGCCGCGCACGGTGAATATTTATTATACCAACTTATCTGCCATGGGACTTTGTGGCTTTGCGTACTACCCAAATTCTGGTCCTGGCGGCACCAACAACCAAGGTGCGGCGGTCATGAGTTTTGCCTGCTCACAACCTACCGGCACAACCCTCGCCCATGAATTGGGACATTTTTTCGCTTTGCCACATACTTTCGACCGGACCTCTAATAACCCCTTGCACCCCACCAGTGCCGAGCGCGTAACCCGGAATGTTAACGATACCATCGGTGGACGTTTAGGCGCAAATTGCAGTACCGGTGGAGACCGCTTTTGTGATACCCCTACAGATTTTATCGCCAGCCGGTGGAGTTGTCCGACCGGTGCCTACCAAGAAGACATCAATGGTGACCGCATTCGCCCTGACTCGAGCTATTATATGAGTTACGCCAACGACATTTGCACCAGCCGTTTTAGCGAACAGCAAATAAATGCCATGCGCAATACCATGGCCAATACGACATCTTCTAGGGGCTATCTGCTCGTCCCGCCTATGCCTGCTTACCTGGCTATTACCACAGCGCCTACCTTACTTTTACCCGCCGAGGGGGATTCGAATATCGCTGGAAATTTTGCTTATTTTAAATGGACCGCTGTGCCTGGCGCTACTTTCTATAATTTCAAAATTTACCAATTTGGTGGTGTTTTGATGGATACATTAATCTACGATACCGTCTATTTAAACCTGAATACCCATATACGCTCTAACCGCACATTGCAATGGGAAGTGCGTGGCATAAATGCCAGTAACTTATGTGCCCCTATCTCTGCTCGTGGCACTTTCAAAACTGGTAATTTTGCGCCCCTAAGCGTTGGTAATGTCTTTGAAGCTGGGCTGAAACTGTATCCCACTTTTTTAAATCCGGGTGAAGGTTTAACCATAGAAGGACTAGAAACCGGCGAAGTGAGCGTACAATGCCAGGATTTATCGGGAAAAAAGATATTGAGTACTACCTTGTACGTAGAAAACCAAAGTACTTACTTCACCATTGGTCAATGGCCAACAGGTGTTTATCTCCTTCAAATCAAACAAGGAAACCAGCAAGCTTTTCGTAAAATTGTAGTTCAGCCCTAGGTTTGACCTCATAAACTTATCAGCCGGCTTTACGTTAATGTGAAGTCGGCTTTTTTATTTGACATCTGGCTAACAAGTCTTTAACAGTATTTGAAGTATATTTAGAACATCTAATCACAGCTCAAACCTACACTATGCGTTTACTCTTCTTTTTGTTCGCACTTCTTTTTACCCTAAAAGCGCAAGCGCAAAATGCTGGTGATTGTGGCACGCCGGCAGCCCCTGCTCATATTAAAAGTTTTATCCGTCAGCTTGATTTTAGTCAGCCCAGGGCAGAAACAACAATCCATCTTCCCGTTACCATACACATTGTTCGAACGTCCGTGGGCGGTGGTGGTTTTTCAGAAAATCAGGCCTTTTTAACCATTTGCAATCTCAATCAGCGCACTGCTAGTTCTGGCTTGTTTTTTTATATGCCTGGTCGGGTTAGGTATATCGACGCGGATCGCTTTTATACCGCGCCTGGTGCTTTCGAATTGTTCGAAATGATAGCGGACTTCAATGTAGAGCGTACCATCAACATCTACTACACTAATTTGGCTCAAATGGGCTACTGTGGTTTTGCTTTTTATCCAAACTCTGGACCTGGTGGTTTTGAAAATGATGGTGCCATTGTAATGAGCTTTCCTTGCGCTCAACCTACAGGCACCACGCTCGCCCATGAAATGGGACATTATCTCAGTCTCCCGCATACCTTCGACGGCACCTCGCAAGCCCCGTCGAGCATAAATGCCGAACGGGTAACACGCTTGACACTAGAAACTCCTGGCCGTTTGGGTGCCAATTGTGGCGCTGAGGGAGATGGATTTTGTGATACACCAGCCGATTTTATCGCCAACCGCTGGTCATGCCCAACACCTTTGACCGTAAACGACTTCAATGGCGACCGCTTTCGCCCCGATTCGAGCTTTTACATGAGTTATGCTAACGATATCTGCACAGGCCGCTTCAGTGAACAACAACAATTGGCCATGCGGTCCACTGTAAACACGAGCTCAGCTCCGCGGGGTTATCTCACCACCACCACTATGCCGCTTTATACTACACTTACAGCCTCCAGCTTACTTGTGCCCGCGAATGGCGATACGTTGGTCCCCAACAATGCGCAGTTTCGTTGGCAATCGGTGCCTGGTGCCGATTTTTATCAACTCAAAATTTATGTCGGCACTGGTTTTACCATCCTCGACACGATGATCTCAGATACCGCTTATTTAAGTCGCTCTAATAAAATCAGAGCCAACCGAGTGCATAGTTGGGAAGTTAGAGCCTTGAACGGGGCTAATCTCTGCACTAATTTTGGGCAGCGTGGTGATTTTGTAACAGGGATGTACAGCAGTACCACTGGACTGAATAACAATTTATTAACGGGGATACGGGTATATCCAAATCGACTTTCGGCGGGGCAAGAAGTTACTATCAGCGGACTCGGTTTAGGCCTAGCTGCCGACTTTCGTTTGTACGATATTAGTGGTCGTTTGTTATTTGAAAACACCCAATTGATCGATAATGAAGTCACCTCTCTTGAGCTGCCTTGGCTGTCGGCGCAATGGTTGGTCTTCGAGATAACACAACAAGGAAGAAAAAGCAGGCATAAATTATTGTTACAACAACAATAATTTGCACTTTTCTGTTATTTTAGACCTTAGTTCTGTAAGATTTAATCGTTCATTGCTACTAACTGAAGAAAATTTACCAAAATGAAAAAAATATTTTTTTTGCTCG
>JBDNIH010000328.1:0-2732 GCA_041688385.1 Bacteroidia bacterium | reverse complement strand
CACCAGTGATATGTATTGGGCCGAAGAAAGGCTCGGGCCAGAGCGTATAAAATTTGCCTATCCATATCAAGATTTACTAACGAAAACAGGTATAATCGCTTTTGGTACCGACTTTCCAGTCGAGGACATTGACCCATTACGTACCTTTTATGCAGCAGTTTTTCGGCAAGATGCAAACGGTTGGCCTGAAGGTGGTTTTTTGCCTGAGCAGCGGGTGAGTCGGGAGGCTGCGTTGCGTGCCATGACCATATGGGCTGCCTACGCTCAATTTGAAGAGCAGGAAAAAGGCAGCCTTGAAAGCGGAAAAGCTGCCGATTTTGTGGTGTTAGATGCAGATTTGATGCAAGCAGATGCCGCGCATTTGTTGAAAGCAAAAGTGCAGCGCACGTACATCAATGGTAAAGCGGCTTATCGGCGTTAAATCATCTTATTCGTTAAAGAAGCGTTAAGATGACTTGGCATACGAGTGCTTCTACCTATTTTCGCACCCTATGCGCCTGCTCTCTTTGCTATTTATGTTGTTTGTGCTGCCAGTTTTGGGTAGTGCTCAAAACGATAGCGCAGTAGTAAGTCCTGCTGAAATTGATTTTTGTCAGGATAGTTTATTGCTGAGTTGGGCAGAGCGGTATGCCTTGCATCCCGGTATGATTGAAAATCCGCGGTTGGTGCATCTCTTTGAGGACTGGAAAGGCACACCTTATCGGTATGGAGGAAGCTCACGGAAGGGCATAGACTGCTCAGGTTTTGTGAGTATGCTCTACGATTCTGTATACAAAGCCCTGCTTTTGGGAGGTTCAGCCGATATTTTTCGAAAACTTGCCCCAATAGAAAAAGAAGAGCTCCGCGAAGGCGATTTGGTTTTTTTTAGAATCCAAAAGAAGCGCATTTCGCATGTCGGTTTGTATCTGTCTAACGACAAATTTATACACGCCACTACGCGGGGAGGAGTAATGATGAGCGACCTGAAAGAGCCCTACTACCGACGCTATTATTATAAGGCTGCACGTATGCCTGAGCCTGTTTTCGAATCCAATTCTGATTAATCTTTTTGGGGAATCAAAGCTGTCAAGGCACTGTGGATGTTTCCGTATTTACAATGGAAGCCACTTTGAAGTAGCTTTTCATTAGAGACCTGCTGTCCGGTAAGTACCGTAATAGCCATCTCTCCCAAAGCCAAACGCAGAAATATACCAGGTATCCAAAGCCAAAGCGGGCGTCGCATGACATGAGCCAACGCTTTATTGAAGGTATAATGCGTTTCCGGAATAGGCGCAACGCCATTATATACGCCTTCGGTTTCAGGATGGTCGATGAGGTGGATGAAAGCCGCACATAAGTCATCGAGATGTATCCAGCTCATGAACTGCTTGCCTGAGCCCAAAATTGCGCCTGCATACAAACGAAAGGGGAGCATCAGTTTAGGTAAGGCACCACCTTCGGTAGACAATACGATGCCAATGCGCATGATGCAAGTCCGAGTTAATGTTTGGGCCCTTGAACTCTCTTTTTCCCAAGCTACACATGTATCGGCCAGAAAATCGGAACCGGCAACTGAGTCTTCGGTGCAGAGGTTATCGGAGTCGCCATAAAAGCCTACGGCAGATGCGGCAATAAAGGTTTTAGGTTTTTTGGGCAACCATTCTAGTGCATCTACCAACAAACGCGTGCCTTGAACACGGCTGGCGAGGATTTCCTTTTTTCTGGCGGCCGACCAGCGTTCATCGGCAATGCCTGCTCCAGCCAAATGAATAATATGATCGACACCGTCAAAAGCAGATGTATCCAGCTGCTGTTGTTTAATATCCCATGTAAAAGTTGGGAATTCAGCCGCGGGGTCAGCTTTTCGGCTGAGATGTATTACCTGGTCGCCACGTGCTGCTAATAAGCTACTCAGCCGTTTACCGACCAATCCGCTGCCGCCTGTTATGAGAATTTTCGCCATCTATGTACAAATCAAAAGTCCTAGGGTTGCTTAAAGATGAATAAAAATGGGATGAGGTTTCTAAAGATTTAACGACTCATTTAGGATAAGGCCTTTGTGATGCGGCAAAGTTTACGGATAATCGTGTTTTAAAATGCAAACAGTTTCTTACGATATAATAATTGTGGGTGCCGGTCCTGCGGGTACAAGCACAGCCTTGGCATTAGCAGACTCAGGCCTGAAAGTAGCGCTTATTGATAAAGCCAACTTTCCACGAGATAAAATTTGCGGGGATTTTGTCGCTGGTCACGGCATACGTGTGCTCAAAGCGTTGTCACCAGCCCTGCATGAAAAAATTGTACAGTTCCCGCAAAAGGCTACGAATAAAAGTACCAGGTTATATGTGGGCGAACATAATCCAATGCAATTTGACTGGGTATTAACTTCCTACACTATTCGACGAGAACATTTCGATCAATTATTATTGGATGAGGTGCTGGTCACGGGTTGTGCTGATTTTTTTCCTGGTGATGGCGTGAAGGAAGTTAAGAATACACTGAGCGGGATAAAACTAACTACCAAAAGTGGTGTGGAGCTTAGTGCCCGATTGGTTATTGGTGCCGATGGAGCACACTCAGTAGTGGCACGTCAAATGGCTGGTTTTAAGGTTGATCGAGAACATTATGGCGGTTCTGTTCGCGCATATTTTAGTAATGTCAGCCAAATTGAAGAGGCTGTAAATGAAGTGTATGTACATAAAGATGTCGTACCCGGCTATTTCTGGCTTTTCCCGGTCTCAGCCACTACCGCT
>JBDNIH010000327.1:0-1766 GCA_041688385.1 Bacteroidia bacterium | reverse complement strand
GATATGCCTTCAAAAGTGGTCGACGGCATGAGCTGTGAATCCGTTCATGAAGCCATGGACGAAGCTGTAAACCGTGCCCGCAAGGGCGACGGTCCTACCTTCCTCGAAATCCGCACCTACCGTTACCGTGGTCATTCTATGAGTGATCCAGCAAAATACCGCACCAAAGAAGAGGTAGAGCACTACAAATCCATCGATCCTATTGAGCAGGTGAAAGCCGTGCTCCTCAAGAAAAAATACGCCACCGAAGCAGACATCGAAGCCATCGACACAAAAATCGAAGCGCAGGTAAAAGCTTCTGTTGAATTTGCCGAAAATTCACCGTGGCCGTCGGATGCTGAGTTGTACACCGATGTGTATATGCAGACCGACTATCCTTTTATCATGGATTAATCTGAATTAAGCTAAACAATCAATATCCCCCGCCTCATGGCTAAAAAACAAAAAGAAGAAGAAAAATCATTCGACTTCACCCAGAATCTCGACATCCAGGACACCATTAGTCGTTCCGAAGCCTTTTTAGAAAAATACAAAAACATCGTTTACGGTGTTATCGGCGGTGTTATACTGCTTGCTGGTGGTATTTATTATGCCAATGCCGTCTACCTGCCCAACAAACAGGCCGAAGCCCTGAATATGATGTACGTGGCGGAGCGTTATTTTGAAGCCGATTCCCTCGACCTTGCCATCAATGGCGATGGTAACTTCCCGGGGTTCGAAGAAATCGCTGACGATTACAGCTGGACTAAGGCCGGTAATCTTGCTCATTATTATCTTGGCATTGCCTACCTCAAAAAAGGAGAGTTTGAACTCGCTATCGACCATCTGGAAGATTTCAGCGGGGACGATGTTATCTTGAGCAGTATTGCACTCGGCGCCATAGGTGACGCACATCTTGAGCTCGATAACAAAGACAAAGCACTGAGCTACTACAAAAAAGCAGCTGATAATAAATCCAACAACCTCACCACACCAATCTATCTCCTGCGTGCCGGTGAACTGGCCGAAGAAATGGGTGAGAACAAAGATGCACTAGGCTTTTATGAGCGCATCAAAGCTGACTATAATACCAGCACCGAAGGCCAGAACATCGATAAATACATCGCCCGCGTGAGCGAAAACTAAGATGGCCACTGCCCTCAAAACCCCTTCTGACTACGAAAAAGTAGCCTTGCGCAAGCCCGAAAAGCTGCGCATTGCTATTATTACGGCCCATTGGAACACCCACATCACCCAAGCATTGGAAGACGGTGCCTTGGACTGTCTGCGTCAACATGGCCTCAACGACAAACACATCCGCATCGAAAAAGTAGCCGGAAGCTACGAACTACCCTTGGCAGCGCAGTGGCTAGCTACGCAATGGAAGGCAGATGCCGTTATTGCCCTCGGTTGCCTCATCAAAGGCGAAACACCCCATTTTGAATACATCAGCGAGGCGGTTGCCCACGGATTGATGGATTTAAACCTCAAACTAAACCTGCCGGTAATTTTTGGGGTACTCACCGTACTCACCGAACAACAAGCCCTCGACCGGGCGGGTGGCATATATGGCAACAAAGGGGAAGAAGCGGCTGTAACAGCGCTCCAAATGTTAGCCCTCCGCGAGAAATTATAACTTTTAGGGTGATTTTATCCTGACGTTCGTGTGTGCACGTCGGCTGGCGCCTCCTGTGTACGTAATCTGGCGAAAGTAGGACTGCGCGCCGTATTTACGCTTCGCTGGACCATCTAAAAAAGATTTCTCTAAAAAGTACATTTTAGGCTTG
>JBDNIH010000079.1:0-29116 GCA_041688385.1 Bacteroidia bacterium | reverse complement strand
CTAAAATGATTTGCTTGCGCTAGGCAATGGTCTTTTAATGTGGCATGAAGGCCATCATTACATATCAGCTCACTCAAAACACGCGTCATGCCAGTTATGTCATCAGGGTCTACATAAAGCGCTGCTTTACCGCTCACTTCTGAAAAACAAGAGGTGGTTGATGTAAGTACTGGCGTTTGCGTACACATGGCCTCCAATATAGGTAAGCCAAAACCTTCAAACTGTGAAACATAAGCCATGGCCCGCGCGCCTGCATATAAGGCAGGTAAGTCGCTGGCATTTACCTTTTCTAGGAAAATAACCTCTTTTTGCAGCCGGTGACTTTGAACGTATTCATCAATTTGCTCAAAGTACGCCGTTTTTCTCCCCACGAAAACGAGGGGTGGTCTTTCAGGACCTAATTTGGCATAAGCTTTCAACAAATTGAGCTGGTTTTTGCGGGCCTCTATGGTTCCTACCGATAAAAGATAAACTTCGGGTAAGGAATACTGTGCACGCACAGATGCGATTTTTTCGGTCGATTGGGGTATCCTAAAAAGAGGATCACAATCTTGATACACAACTTTTACCTTTTCGTTTCCAATACCATAAAAGTGGGAGATATCATCAGCTGTTTGTTGACTAATAGCAATGATTATATCGGCATCCTGACAACTTCTCTCGAACTTTTTTGTGTAAAAAAGCCTGTCAATACGCGGATAATATTGCGGATAACGGAGAAAAATAAGGTCATGTAAGGTTAGAACCGACTTGATTCCAGCGTCGGACAGTCCAATGGGTATTTCATTGCTGAGGCCATGGTACAACTGAATGCCATCTTCCTGTAATTGTTTTACGATGCCCTTGCTGCGCCAAAGTGGATGCAAAAAGCGTTGCAGCGAGTTATCAGGCAAAATGGGTGTAACCTCAGAGATTCCAGCAAGGAAATCTCTGTATTTGTGCTGTACGTTCGGGGTGTAGAGAGCGTAATCGTAGCTTGATTCGTGCGTATATAGGCTTTTGAGCACCAAACGGCTATAATTTCCGAGTCCAGTACTGTTGTTGTACGCCCTTTTGGCATCAAATCCAATCCGCATCAAACCGCTACCTGATGGTCACGCAACGCTTGGTTGAGTGAAGTTTTTTTGTCGGTCGAAGGTTTGCGCTCTCCGATAATAAGGGCACAAGGCACTTGAAATTCTCCGGCAGCAAACGATTTGCTGTAGCTACCCGGGATTACCACCGAACGGGGAGGTACATAGCCCTTGTATTCCGTACGTGCTTTAGTCGCGTCAATTATACGCGTAGATCCGGTGATGGTTACACCGGCACCCAAAACCGCTTCTTTGCAGATGCGAGCGCCTTCAACGACTATACAGCGTGAACCGATAAAGCAGTCATCCTCAATAATCACAGGAGCCGCTTGAACAGGTTCCAATACACCGCCAATTCCCACGCCACCACTAAGGTGAACGTTTTTTCCGATTTGGGCACAACTGCCAACGGTAGCCCAAGTGTCTACCATAGTTCCGCTATCTACGTAGGCGCCAATATTCACATAACTCGGCATCAAAATAACTCCCGAGGCTAGATAAGCACCATAACGGGCTATAGCGTGAGGTACGACACGTACGCCCAAATGAGCATAATTCGTTTTGAGCGCCATTTTGTCGTGAAACTCCATTGGGCCAGCATGCAAAGTTTCCATTTTTCGAATGGGGAAATAGAGAATAACACCCTTTTTTACCCACTCATTCACTTTCCATTCACCGGAGGCCAGAGGTTCAGCAACACGCAGCTTTCCTTGATCGAGTGCTGCGATGAGCGTCTCTATGGCGGTGATGGTTTCCGGCGCTTGAAGCAACGACCTGTCGTCCCAGGCAGCTTCAATGAGCGGTTGTATTTGGGTGAAGTCCATGTTTATTTCCATTTGATGGTGCAGCCAACGACATCGGTTTCTGGAAAGTCAACTTCAATGCCGTCTAAGGTCATCTCTATGGCATCTTCTAACCAAATACGGGTAACATGGTGGGGATTTTCCCAAGAATCGTCGATACCGCCATGGTAAACCAGTTCGCGGCCGGAGTTAAATAAAAAAGCCTCAGGTGTACGTTTGGCGTCAAAAAGTTTGGCTACCTCTTGTTTTTCATCGTACCAGTACAAATTTTCCCAGGCATATTGGGTGGCAAGTTTTTTCATCTGATCAAAGGAATCTGCAGGTTGCTGACTGACATCATTCGAATTGATGAGGATAACACCTAGATTGTCTTCGTAATACCGGTCGGTTAATGCTTTGAGGCGTGGCAAATAAGCCTGGACATATGGACAATGGTTGCACATGAATACAACCAGTATACAGGAGCGGTCGGCGATATCTACAAGCGAATGTTGTTTATCGTCGCAACCTATAAGTTCAAAATAGGGGAGTTTGGCACCTAAATGCATAATGGAGGTGTGTTTTTTAGATGTGCTAAAGTGCAAAAAAAAGCGCGTATCACGAAGCTGGAGGTGGGCTAGGTTGCACTAAAAGTGTGGATTCTTTCTCCACAATTACAGCACCTGGCAAGGCACCCTTGGGTTTGCGTACAAATTTGCGCTGGGTATACATTACGGCACAGAGATTTTCGGATTTGCCTTTGCTGTGCCAGGCCGCCCAACAAGCTGCTGCTTCAAGTACCGGTTGAGGCACTTTTTTGCCGGCTGAGCGAATTACTACATGCGATCCGCTGTGATTTCGCGCATGCAGCCAGATATCGTCTTTGTGAACCTGCCGCAATAATTCGTCATTCTGCCGGCCGTTTTTACCCATCCAAATCTCCAAACCACTGCGCGTCCAGCGTCGAAAAGGGAATTCTTGAATAGTGATGCTTTTTTCTGCCAGCTTCCGTAAAAGTTTAAGCTGGTTGGTATTTTGAATGGTGAGTAATTTACCCTGTAGCTGCTCAACTTCGAATTGGGTAATACTGAACAGATTTTCAAGTTGTTGCGCTTCTATAAGTTGATTTTTAGCTTTTTGAAAATAACGACTGGCATTTTCAATCACCGATTTTTTAGGGTCGAGTTTAATCGCGACTTGTTTGTCGCTGAGATAATCCTGAACCTCTGCTTTGGCAGCAGCTGGAGCGATTAGATGTGCCGAACTCAGCAATAAGTTACCCCAATGTTCAAAATGACTGTCTTTGGCCAATTGTTTCAGCTGATTTTGGTGCTCTTCCCGCTTTTTTAACAGCCTTGCCAAACGATCGGCCAAGGGCTGAATCAAACGCCGCTTTTCTTGTTCAAGTAAGAAATCGGGTAAATACGTCCTAAAAAAGGCATTATAAGCTGCTATTACACTTGAGAATACCTCACTAGGAGTTGTGTTGTCAAAACCAAGTCCAGGTTGCTTCACCGAAGGCAGGAGATGAGCGGGGTGATGTTCCAATAAATCAACAATCGCTTGGGAATCAATTGCCGACTGAACCAATTCTATTGGACGCTTTTTCCACCAAATTGGCTCAGTGTTTATGGCTTCATTTATTACTTCGCTAAAGTCAGTTTCTGGAGTATACAGATTAGCTTCAAATAGATAATCATTTTTTATAATACGTCGGAAGGGGCCAACCAATTTTCCGTTTTCATCGGTCAGCAGTACATTGCCCTGTCGACCAAAAAAACGCATCCACAGTTGCATTCCGTTATCGAAATTCCAACACAACATTCGCTCACCAGCAATGGCGCTTATACTAATCAAGGTCGCCCCCCACAGTTGTGTAAATTGTTTTTCGTATTGACGGGGTTTCCCTGCTGTATCCGGCCAAAAACTAAGCAACGTCAGGTCAGTGGCAAAATTTAGTTTGACGGTGTATTCAGCTTCTTCCTTTTCAAAAAGTAGTTGTAAATCTTCTCGTTGCGGACTGTAAACAATGCGTAAAACGGCATTTTGAAGTGTAGCATGAAGTTCAGCTCCCAAACGCCGCAAAAGCAGGTAGTGGTTAATCATTGGGCGAACTCCAATACCAAACCGTCATTGGCCAAGGCGATACCCGCCGGTAATTCGGCATTTACCTCTGCATGCAAGCCCAATTGATGGCTAATATGTGTAAAATAGGTCTTTCTTGCCCCAATTCGTTTGGCCAAATCAACGGCTTCTTCTAATGTGAAATGAGAGATATGTGGTTCCCTTCGGAGTGCATTTAACACGATAGTATCAGCACCTTTGAGCTTTTCCAATTCTACTTCTGCGATGGCGTTTGCATCGGTGATATAAACAAAATCGCGTATACGAAAGCCGAGTACAGGCAATTTGTAGTGCAGAACTTCAATAGGAAGAATGGGTTCACCTTGTAATTCAAAAGCTTCGTTTTCGAGGAGTAAAAGCTCAATTTGGGGCACTCCTGGATATTTGAAGTCCGTAAAAACATAATGAAACTCTCGGCGCAACGCATCCTGTACTTCAGGTGTTGCGTACATATCCATCGGTTTTTTCTGTAGGAAGTTGAATGCGCGTATATCGTCCATACCCGCAATGTGGTCTTTGTGCGCGTGGGTATATAAAACGGCGTCTAAGCGTTTTACGCCTGCACGAAGCATTTGTTGACGGAAATCAGGCCCGGTGTCAATGACAAAATGAACTTTATCCGTCTGCACCAAAATGGAACTACGCAGCCGGTTATCGCGGGAATCTGTAGAAAGGCAAACAACACAGCCACAACCAATAACGGGTACACCCTGGGAGGTGCCGGTGCCTAAAAAGGTTACTTTCAAAGCTTTAATCCCGTTTGTTGCAACTCCTGATACAATTGACGTGACTCAGGTGGAAGTAGGTCTACTTGTATTTGCATTTGTTGAAGTATTTCGGTGATTGCTTGAATTTTGGCCTCCACCGTGTAAAATTTATTGACCACTACAACCTGTTGTTCTTCTAGTAAACAATGGCCCGACTTAAAATTTCCTTTTTCATACCTCAGCTTCAAACCTGCTTCTTTTAATAGGGTTTCAATTTTTTTGAGGTAAACAGGACTGGTTTTCAACAAGGGGTAACGACTTTAAGTTGGAACAAAAATGAGAAAAAATGGTTAAAGACTTCATAAAGTGGCACAGAGGTTTTCAACCATCGCAGCTGCTTTTTAACTAATTTTAAACGTTTTATTCACACAATGTCGCGCAAAGGAAGAGTATTAGTAGCTATGAGTGGTGGAATCGACAGTACAGTCGCCGCCATTATGCTGCATGACGAAGGTTATGAGGTGGTAGGGATTACCATGAAAACATGGGATTACGCCAGTGCAGGCGGAAGCAAAAAAGAGACCGGCTGTTGTAGCCTTGATTCTATCAATGATGCTCGTGAAATCGCAGTAGAACGTGGTTTTGCCCATATGATTCTAGACATACGCGAAGAATTCGGTGACCATGTTATTGATAATTTTGTAGGTGAATATCTGTCCGGACGCACACCCAATCCTTGCGTCCTATGTAATACACACATCAAGTGGGAAGCCCTTTTGAAACGTGCCGATATGCTCGATTGTGCGTTTATCGCCACGGGACATTACGCATCGGTAGTTGAACAAGATGGTCGTTTTCACATCATACGCGGCATGGATGAGGCTAAAGATCAGTCCTACGTGCTGTGGGGGCTAAGCCAGGAAAGCCTTAAACGAACCCTTTTCCCGATGGGTAAATTTCACAAAACCGACATCAAAAAAATGGCGTTGGATTTGGGTTATACTGCATTGGCTAATAAAAGTGAGAGCTATGAGATTTGTTTCGTACCCGACAACGACTACCGTGGTTTCCTGAAACGGAGGGTGCCAGGTTTAGAAGAAAGGGTAGATGGTGGTATTTTCGTAAACAAGGAAGGCCAACTTTTAGGCAATCACAAAGGATATCCATTTTATACCGTTGGTCAGCGTAAGGGACTCGAAAAGGCTTTTGGAAAACCCATGTTTGTGACCGAAATCCGACCCGAGTCGAATACCGTGGTTTTGGGTGAGCTCGACGATCTCGACCGTAACGGCATGCGGGTAGGCCGCGTAAATCTCCAGAAATACGACAAATTACCCAAAGAAGGTTTAGATGTTATAGCCAAAATCCGCTACAAAGATCCGGGTAGCCCTTGTCGCATCTGGCAAGATGGGGATAAAATAAAAGCAGAGTTTTTCACCATGGTCAAAGCCATTGCACCAGGACAAAGCGCCGTCTTTTACCAAGGAGAGGACGTAGTCGGTGGTGGGTGGATTGAAGCTTCTTATGAAATAAACTAGTGAATATGAAGACTTTAAGCTTGTTATCGATAGTAATTATTCTGCTCCTTGCGGGACATTCAGATGTGAAAGCACAAACGGGAAACCGGCATTGGATCGAGTTTACGGACAAGAACAATAGTCCGTTTAGTCTTTCAAATCCATCCGCGTATTTGTCAGCAAGAGCCATTCAGCGACGTGTCCGACAAAATATTGCGATCGACTCCAGCGATTTACCCGTTAATCCGCACTACATCGATTCTATTTTTAGCAAGGGGGCAACCGTGCGCAACCGCTCAAAATGGATGAATGGCGTAACCGTTGAGGCCAGTCTAGCGCAATTGGCTCAAATCCAGGCGCTTCCTTTTGTAAAAAGAAGCAGTCCGAACGGCCGAATTGTCGTGCCAGTCAGTCAGAAAATGCAAGCCACACCTTGGCTACCTAGCGCGCGTACGGCCTTTACACCTGCTCAGTATGGCAATTCATACAACCAAATAGCGCTACACAAAGGGGATGTATTACACAATGCAGGATTCAGGGGAGAAGGCATGCTTATCGCAATTTTCGATGCGGGTTTTACCAATGTGAATACGCTCGCTTGTTTTGATTCATTGCGATTACAAGGTAAAATTAAGGATGCATGGGATTTTGTTGATATGGACAATGATGTCTATGGTTTTGATTCGCATGGCACTTACGTACTGGGCTGTATGGCTGGCTGGATTCCCGGTTCACTCATCGGCACAGCTCCGAAAGCCGATTATATGTTGTACCGAACCGAAAATAATGTTGGTGGTTCGGAATATATTATTGAGGAAGACAATTGGGTAGCAGGAGCCGAAAGGGCGGATAGCGCAGGTGCCGATGTTTTCAATACCTCGTTGAGTTACACTACTTTCGATGATCCTACCATGAACCACAGTTATGCTGACATGGATGGTAATACAACACGTATCACCCAAGGAGCAGATAAAGCAGCCAGTAAAGGAATTATGGTTGTGGTAAGTGCCGGAAATTATGGCGGTGGTGCTTGGCAATACATCGGTGCACCTGCTGATGGGGATAGCGTTCTTGCCGTAGGTGCTATTGATGCGAATGGCGTAAAAGTTGGTTTTAGTTCTATCGGGCCCACATCCGATGGGCGTATTAAACCCAATGTCATGGCCCAAGGTGGTTCGGCGGTAAGTTGTGGATTGCAAAACGGCATTACAACAGTTAGTGGGACTTCCTTTTCTGGGCCTATTATGGCTGGTTTGGTGGCCTGTTTGTGGCAAGCCTACCCAGAAATTACCAATATGCAGCTTTTACAGACGGTTCAGAATGCGAGTAGTATGTCCAATAATCCTAACAATTTGATGGGCTATGGTATACCTGATTTTCAGGCAGCGCGCCAAGCACTATCGGTTAATGAGCTCAATCAGCAAAGCTTTAACATGATGGTTTATCCAAATCCAGTTGATCGGGATTTTGAATTGGCTTTTAGAACTATTCAAACGGGTACTGCAAAAATTACAGTGACCGATGTTCAAGGTAAAATTCTATTAAATGTAGATTACCCTATAACAAAACCAGGTGCGCAGCTGTTAGGTATTCGTTTACCTGAAACCGTAGGTTCTGGCATTTATTTTGTCGGTATCGAACACCAACAGCAACGTAACTACCTGAAATTGTTAAAACCCTGATGAACTTATTGGCATTAAAACGACAAAAACGTGGGATTATATTCACGTTTTTGTTTTTAGTAGTCTTTTCTATAACCCCATTACTTGCTCAGAAATACACATTAAGCGGCTATATTCGATCCGAATCGGGTGAAACCCTTATTGCCGCAAATCTTTACATCAAAGAGCTTCAAAAGGGAGCAATTGCCAACGAATACGGCTTTTATTCGGTTACGATAGACAAAGGTGTCTATGAAATTAGCGTAAGTTACCTCGGCTTTTCAACGCAATCTATTCAAGTAACCCTCGACAAAAACATCAGTTATAATTTCAAATTAAAGTCATCGGTCATTACACGACAGGAGATTGTCGTGGAAAGCACGCGCCCAGATGAAAACACGAAAGATGTGGGTATGGGAAGAATAGACTTAGATGTAGCTAAAATAAAAACCCTACCTGCTTTGATGGGGGAAGTCGATATTATAAAAGCCATACAACTACTGCCTGGTGTCCAATCTGCCGGAGAAGGGAATACTGGTTTTTATGTGCGTGGAGGTGGTCCTGACCAAAATCTCATCCTACTCGACGAAGCCGTCGTTTACAATGCCGCTCACTTGTTGGGCTTCTTTTCAGTTTTTAATGCAGACGCGATTAACAATGCCACCATTATCAAAGGTGGCGTTCCTGCCAACTATGGAGGCCGGATTTCATCGGTATTGAATATCACTATGAAAGATGGCAGCGACCAAGAGTATATCACCCAAGGGGGTGTAGGCTTGATTGCCTCTCGCTTAACCACGGAAGGACCTTTAGTGAATGGTAAAAGTTCGTTTATACTTTCCGGACGACGTACTTACATCGATGTACTTGCCGAGCCGTTTATCCCGGACGACGCACGTGCCAAAGGAAGTAGTTATTATTTCTACGACTTGAACGCAAAAGCCAATTATCGTATCAGCGATAAAGACCGTATTTATTGGTCAGCGTACTTCGGCCGAGATGTTTTTGTATTTAACAATCAAGAAAGCGGCTTCAAATTCAGCGTTCCTTGGGGGAATGCCACGACTACGCTTCGTTGGAATCACTTATTCAACAGCAAACTTTTCCTGAACACCAGTGTGATTTATAGTGATTTCGACTTTGGCACAAGTGTAGAGCAATCTCAATTTCAGTTTTCGCTTAATTCTGGTGTAAAAAATCTGACGACCAAACTTGATTTCGACTATTACCCGTCTTTACGACACCAAATCAAATTCGGCGGACAACACATCTACCACGTCTTCCAGCCCAGTGTTGTCCAAGCCCGTTCTGGTGAGAATAATTTTGAATTGCCAGGTGTAAAAAATTTGTTTGCCCATGAGTTTGCCTTGTATATAAATGACCAATGGGATATCAGCGATGCATTTCAGGCGAATATCGGTTTGCGTGCCTCCGCCTTTCGACAAGTTGGTCCATACATTTTCGAACGTTATGCCGATCCCAATCTATTTGAGTTAATCGAAAGACGCGAATACAAGAGAGGTGACAGGGTAGCTGACTATGGGGGTTTAGAACCTCGTTTAGGTTTGAGATATTCGCTGAATAGCAAATCATCTATCAAAGCAGGAGTGACCCGTAATTTACAGTACATTCATCTGGCTTCGTCGTCGGGTAATGCCTTGCCTACCGATTTATGGATACCAAGTACCGAAAAAGTGCGGCCACAAATCGGCTGGCAGTATAGTTTAGGCTACTTCCGCAACTTCGACGAAAATATGTGGGAAAGTTCAGTGGAGGTCTATTACAAAACACTCGAAAACCAAATCGATTTCCGTGACGGGGCTGTGAACGGGCTCAATAGTAATATCGAAAATGACCTAGTTTTTGGAACAGGTGAGGCTTATGGTGCTGAATTTTTTCTTAAAAAACGTACAGGAAAGCTGACAGGTTGGGTAGGTTATACGCTCGCCTGGGCTTGGAGACAGTTTCCTGATATTATGGAGGGGAGGCGTTACCCGTATAAATTTGATCGCCGTCATGATATTTCGCTGGTTGCTTCCTACGATTTAGACAAGCGCTGGACGTTCTCTTCAACCTTCGTTTTTGCCACTGGAAACGCATTTACGGTACCCGAGTCCCGTTATTTTATCGAAGGTCGTATCATAGACCAAATCGGCGATCGCAATCAATATCGCTTGGCAAACTACCATCGCATGGACCTTGCAGCTGTTTACACGCCCAAAAAGCAAGGGAAACGTGTGGAAAGCACCTGGACATTTGCTATTTATAATGTCTATAGCCGACTGAATCCCTATTTCATTTATATCGAAAACGAAGGCTCCCTTCAGCAGCAAAGTCTGAATGTCCAAGCCAAACAAGTGTCTTTGTTTCCCATCATCCCTTCAGTAACCTGGAACTTTAAATTTTGATGATACGCCAGTCCATTTTATATCTGTTTTTAGCAGCAAATTTTATATTTCAAGCCTGCGAACGTGACATCACACTCGATTTGCCTGCTCCCAAACCCTTTGTAGTGGTACATGGGCAGATTGAGCCAGATTCATTTGCTGTTGTTAGTTTATCTCGTAATTCACCTTATTTCGATCCAGTTGATCTCGCGACAATTGCGAGCTTGGTAATCAATGGAGCATTGGTTATTGTGAGTGATGGAATCGAACAAGACACCCTTCAACCTACCTTTTATTTTCAGCATTTCACCCTGTTTAATTATCGAGGCACCAAAATAAAAGGGCAATTTGGTAGAACCTACACTTTACGCATTGTAACGGCCAACGAAGAGCTGGAAGCTGTGACAACCATACCTTTGCCGTTGCCACTCGATAGTCTCTGGGTAAAAAGTCGCGCCGACCTGATACGTGAAGCAGGTAACGTAACACCTGCTCCACGGGATGAAGAACTGATAGCCCTCTATTTTAAGTACAGTGATCCACCTGAGCTTGGGAACTTTGTTCGCGCTTTTTCTCGACGCAACGAAGAAACACTTTGGAGCAGTAGCTTCGGCTCTATCTATTCTGATGAATTAATTAATGGCCAATCGGTTGAATTTATACTACAACGTGGCAAGGAAGCCTATTTATTCAACGATTCCTTGACATTTGAAGAGTTCGGTTATTTCGAAAAAGGGGACACCATCTATATAAAGTGGTGTTCCATCGATCGACCACATTATACCTTTTGGAATACACTATCGCAGTCCACAGGAGGTAGTGGTAACCCCTTTGCTACTCCGACCATCGTAGCGACCAACATTCGAGGCGTACGCGGAAATGGACTAGGTATTTGGGGGGGTTACGGAACTTCTATTGACACCTTTATTGTTGCTCCATAGTTCTTACTTTCGCATAAGTTTTTTAAGCAAATGAATTCTACTTCCGAACACATTAAATGCCTGATCATAGGTTCAGGCCCAGCAGGATATACTGCTGCCATTTATGCAGCACGCGCTGGATTAAAACCAGTTATGTACCAAGGTCTCCAACCTGGCGGTCAGCTCACCATCACCACCGAGGTTGAAAACTATCCCGGTTATCCTGATGGCACGCAAGGTCCGGAAATGATGGAGGATTTTCGCAAACAAGCAGAAAGAATGGGTAGCGACGTACGTTATGGTCTGGCCACCTCTGTCGATTTCAACGTTCACCCACACAAAGTGGTCATAGATATGGAAAAGGAATTAACAGCCGACTCCGTAATTATTGCTACAGGTGCTTCAGCCAAATGGTTGGGTTTGCCCTCAGAAGAGCGTTTGAACGGCTTTGGCGTATCTGCCTGTGCAGTTTGCGACGGCTTTTTCTTTCGTGGATTAGATGTGGCCATTGTAGGAGGGGGAGATACCGCTGCCGAAGAGGCTACCTATCTTGCCAAACTTTGCAATAAGGTATATATGATTGTGCGCCGTAACGAGTTAAGGGCGAGCAAAGCCATGCAAGATCGCGTATTCCGTACCGAAAACATTGAAATACTGTGGGAAACTGAAACGGATGAAATTTTAGGCGACAATACGGTAGAAGCTGTTCGTGTGAAACACGTTAAAACAGGTGAAAAGCGTGAGCTCGCCGTTAAAGGATTTTTTGTCGCTATTGGACATCAGCCTAACACCGAAGTTTTCAAACCTTATCTCACCATGGACGAGGTAGGATATATCATCACAACACCGGGCACCACCAAAACCAATGTAGCAGGTGTTTTCGCAAGTGGCGACGCCCAAGACAAAATCTACAGACAAGCAGTCACAGCTGCAGGGTCGGGCTGTATGGCAGCGCTCGATGCTGAACGCTGGTTGGGAGACGTTGGATTATAGTAATCTTCGTATTCAAAATTTGAGTCTCCGCTTAAAACGGGGACTTTTTTTTGTAAGATTCAGAGTATCAGCGTTAAAATATTTGGTGAATATGTTTTCAAATGCTACCTTCGTCAGTCTAAAAATAAAGTTACTATCCTCTAGTAACTTTTTGATTGAAGCTATGAAAGCCGCTGAAAACAAAACCTACGCTCAAAATGGCATTGATGCCACCCTCGAAATAATCGGCGGGAAATGGAAGATTCAAATATTGTGGAGTATTCGCAGTAAGGCAAAACGTTTCAGCGAAATCAAAGAAGATGTGAATGGCATAACACAAAAAATGCTAACCCAACAACTCAAGGAGTTTTTGAAAGATGGAATGGCGAGCCGTAAATCTTATCCCGAAATTCCTCCAAGGGTAGAATACAAGCTCACCGACTACGGTAAAACGCTGGTGCCAGTACTCGAAACCCTCAACAAATGGGGTGATTTACATCTTGAACGCCAAGGACAAAAACTGGTAACTAAAAAACTACAGCAGCAGAGCCTTTTTTAGTTTCTTTTGCGTGTTTTACGGCGCGTAGGTGCTAATACATTCAATATTTTCTCCGCAATTTCGGTTCCAAGGCTGGCGCCCATGGCTACACCCATGCCATTCATGCCGGCTGCAGCGTACAAACCAGCTTTAACTTCCTTGCAAATAGGCTTTTGATCAGCCGTAAAGCCCATAATGCCACTCCATTGGTGTTCGATAGTAAACGGCTGACCAGCCAATAGTCGTGTTGCTGCAAAGTCGGTTAAATGGGCCTGTAATTTGTCATTTAAGTCTACTTCGGCTGTGTTTTCTGTTTCAAAATCATGATTTCTGGCACCTCCCAATAACAGCCGATTGCCTACATTCCGGAAATAGTAATACCCACTGTCGTAATGATAATTTCCATGCAGGCGGAGATGGGGGAGTTCGCTAGTCACCAAGATCTGTCCGCGCTTCGGACTGACTTCTATTTCAGGTAGAAGTTTACTTAGAAAGGCATTGTTTGCAAGAAGTACTGTTTTAGCCTGGAATGTGCCAAATTCAGTCATAAAATCCCATTCTGCAGCAGAGTTCGTTTGTAATTCCGTGACTTCAACGCTTGAAACAAGCCGAACCCCTAAATTCTGCGCATATAGTCGCAGGGCGTGATCAAGTGATGCGCTTTGCACTTGACCTTCATAAGCCATTTGTATGGCTGCCGTGAAGCCTGTAAATCCCCAGCGAGCTAACACAGAAGCTGCTGAAGCTTTGAAATAGTCATGCTGAGCAGTGGCTGCTTCAATTATTATGTTTAATTCATTTAACCGGTCTGCTACCACCGATATGGGTTTTGTTGAATCAAAGAGCTCGTACCCAAAAGTGCTACTGTAGCCGATATCTTTTTTGCGGCCCAATTCCAGTAAGCGATCCATGCCTCGATGTTTTCGGACCAATAGATCAAAGACGTGGTCAGGTCCGTGCGCATCTAAGTCGTTAAGTAATTCTGAAGGACTTCCGTAGCAAAGGAAGCCTGCGTTTCTTGTTGTGGCCATAGTGCCTAGTTTGGCCGATTCTATTACCAACACTTTTAATTTGGGTGCTTGCTGTTTTATTGTGATGGCGGCAGCAAGCCCAGTAATACCAGCGCCTACAATGAGTACATCCGTTTGTGAAAAGAGGAGTTGGTATTCCCAAAAGGATGGTTTATACATAGGGTTTGATATTAGACGTTGCTGGTGCAAGATAAGGGAGTATTCTTTTACTCTATTAATCATAATATAAATTATGAGTTAAAAGAGCAAGTAGTAAAACATCTTACTTCCTTAGATGTACGATTCAGGTTTTAGCACAGTTGTAAGGATCCATTGCAAAGAACTATTAAAAGTTGGTATTTGGCTGCTCACAAGCAACAAACACTTTTCATAATTTCAACAAAGCAAATAATAGTCAATCGCTACATACATGGCCCAGACAGAAAATAAATTGACATCGGAAACAACTACAAATTTGCTACTTCTGCTGAAAACCAGATTTGATAAAAATCAAAATAGACATCAAGATATCAAATGGCTAGATGTTCTTACGCGGCTGACAAATAATCCAATCAAACTTTGGTCACTCAACGAGATGGAGATTTCAGGTGGTGAGCCGGATATAGTGGATTTCGATAATAATAGCGGTGAATACCTGTTTTTTGATTGTTGTCTTGAAAGTCCTAAAGGCCGCAGGAGTATTTGTTTCGATCCAGAAGCGCTGGAAGCACGTAAGGAGTACAAACCGAAGCACAGCGCCGCAGGTATGGCTTATGAGATGGGTATCGAAATCCTAGACGAAGCGCAATACCGTCAGTTACAGAAGTACGGTAAATTTGACACTAAAACTTCTAGTTGGATTGCTACTCCAGCCGACATACGGGCACTTGGCGGCGCTTTATTTGCCGATTTTCGGTATGAACATGTGTTCGTCTACCACAATGGTGCTGAATCTTATTACGGTGCGAGGGCTTTTCGGGGTGCTCTGCGCATATAAAACGGCAATACAAACCCACAAAAATTCATCAACTTAATACCAAGTCTCCTTTTACTGCAGCTTGAAGTGAGACCAGTTACACAAAAAAGCACACTTCGGGGCAGCCTTAAAGCCTCAACTAACGGTTTTACTTTTTGCGACCTTCTCTGTATTCCCGATTTAGATCGTTTAATACCTTGGAGGTAATATCGAGACTGTCGTTAGCCCAAATCACATTAGATCCCGGGAAGTACGACACGATATAATCAAAATCATTTTCGCTGGCGATACGATTGAAATAGTCTTGCACCTTGCTGCGGAGTTGCTTATTCAATTTCTCTTCTTCTACAGCAAGCTCTTCGGCAAGCCGATCGCGTAATTGACCCAATCCCTGCTGACGTTGACCAAAACGCTGCTCTAATTCCATGATTTGCTCTTTGCTCATGCTTTGGGCACGACGCTGGGCATCTTCATAGTCTTTTTCGAGCCGCTTCATCTCCCCTTCCAACTCGGCTTCCGAACGGCGGGTTTTGCCTTCTATACCCTTTTTGAGGTTGGTGAAATATTCATACTTCACATAAATACTGTCGGCCCGAATGAAAACCACTTTCAATGGGCGGTTGGAGGTCAATGCCTTTTGTGCTAAGGTGGTATCTTCTATCCAAACATCCTCTTTGGTATTGGTCCCAATGCTAGTTTTTCGACTTTCGCCAGTAAAGTGTAGGATGTATAATACTATAACTGCAATGCACAGCACTACATTTAAAATCAACGAATTACGTGAGCTCACTTGAATAAAATTTACAATGGAATATTGCCATGTTTTTTGCGTGGCAGTTTAACGGATTTGGTCTCAATCATCTTAAAAGCGCGGATGAGCTTACGGCGAGTTTCTTCAGGGCGTATAACTTCATCTATAAAACCTCGGGCAGCGGCGCGGTATGGATTCGCGAATTTTTCGGTGTACTCGTCTACTTTCTCCTGGAATTTGGCAGGCCCATCGGTGGCTGCTGCAATTTCAGCTTTAAAGATAATTTCGGTGGCACCTTTGGGGCCCATTACGGCAATTTCGGCTGATGGCCAAGCAAAGTTCATGTCGGCGCCAATGTGTTTGCTGTTCATGACGTCGTATGCACCGCCATAGGCTTTGCGGGTAATCACCGTGATACGTGGTACTGTAGCCTCACTGAATGCGTAGAGTAGCTTAGCACCATTGGTGATGATAGCATTCCACTCCTGATCGGTACCAGGCAAAAAGCCAGGAACATCTTCCAAAACCAACAAAGGAATATTAAAAGAATCACAACAGCGGATAAAACGTGCAGCCTTTTTAGAGGCATTGATATCCAAAACACCGGCTAAAGAAGCTGGTTGATTGGCAACAATACCGATGCTGCGACCCGCTAATCGAGCAAATCCGACTACGATATTATCTGCATACTCTTTGTGTACCTCGAGAAAACTACCACCATCAATAATTTCTTCGAGGACCTCACGTATATCGTAGGGTTGGTTTGGATTGTCGGGCATGATGGTGGCCAACTTTGGACGCAGCTCCTCTCCTTGGGCCTCGTAAACCATAGAAGGAGCTTCTTCCTCACAGTTTTGCGGCATATAAGAAAGTAGTGCTTTGATATCGTTGAGACAGGCGATTTCATTGGCACAAGCGAAATGGGTTACACCCGATTTACTAGCATGCGTCATCGCACCGCCAAGTTCCTCGCTGGTTACATCTTCATGGGTAACGGTTTTTACCACATTGGGACCGGTAACGAACATATAACTCGTTTTTTCAACCATCAGGATGAAATCAGTCATAGCCGGCGAATACACCGCGCCGCCTGCACACGGCCCCATGATTGCACTTATTTGTGGAACCACACCCGAAGCCTGAACATTACGATAAAAAATATCGGCATATCCAGCTAGCGAAACTACACCTTCTTGAATACGGGCACCGCCAGAGTCATTAAGACCAACCAACGGCACACCGTTACGCATTGATAAATCCATCACCTTACAGATTTTTTCGGCATGAGTTTCAGACAATGAACCGCCAAAAACCGTAAAATCCTGGGAATACACATAAACAGGACGACCGTTGATGGTGCCGTAACCAGTAACTACGCCATCACCGAGATAATGCTCCCGATCGAGCCCAAAATCTGAGGAACGATGGGTTACTAGCATACCAATCTCTTCGAAACTGCCCATATCAAGCAGGATGTCGAGTCGTTCACGAGCAGTGAGTTTACCCTTGCTGTGTTGAGAATCAATACGTTTTTGACCACCACCCAATTTGGCTTCAGCGATCATATTTTCTAATTGCTGGACTTTCTCGCTCATGTGGGCGAAGTTAAGGAAGCGGACTTGAATTAGGTGAAACTTTGCAAAAATGAAAAAGTGTTTAAGTGCAAATTAAATCCATTTCATTTGGGCACTTCCAGTGCCTGTGCCATCTGAAGTTAGTTTTTGTCAGCTTTTTTTCTGTATATCGGAACGACAAATCCAGAGCTAAACATAAAGTCAAATCGACCATAATACAAGGCTAATGGCTGAAAGAACTGTCGAACGGGTATGCCAAACGCGCAAAAATTGTAATGAAAATTTAACGATGCGGTCAACCCCATAAAATAATTTCTTTGCCTGTAGTTCTCGTAACTATCCCAGAAAGGCCGCTCTATCCTTTCATAATGGGACGAACGGTAAAGCTCTTGACCTCCAACCAAGCCAATCACGGGAAATAAAGCCATTTCTTTTCTTCGAAACAAATCATAGCCATAACCCAATGAAAAATTATTGGTAGCTAAGATTTTTGCTGGTTGGGGCTTTCGGGCACCATTCCCGGATAAAAAAATGTCCATTAAGTCATTGTTGTAATTGTATTGAAGCAGTATCCAATGCCGGTCTGATTTAGCCGTCAATCCAATATTGAAACCAACCCTCGTCGTTGAGGCTAACCCTGTTCCTATTTGTAGCTGTAGGATATCAAGCTGATGCGCTTTTTTACTAACCTGAGAATAACTAGCAGTATTACAGATAAATAATAAGGTACATATTAAGATGAATCGTTTCATTTTAGTTGAATTTAGTGTTGGTTACAATTTAAATTGAACATCTATGGTAAACCATATTCAATTACCCTGCTTGGCGTATCAAAACCGGCAATATAGCTATTTCATAAAAGTTGAATTGAAAGGATAAAACGGCAATAAGCCGAAAGAGAACCCTAGTTCAAAACAACCTTCGGGGCTGGGTAATGGTGATACACTTGCAGGTCGCACGTATGCAATGCGATAAAGAAATATCGCTGCGACCTGCTTTGGAGGGTGTGAAACTTAACATAATACTTGTGCAATACGTATTTTCAAATATACATAAACAATTGATAACTCCGAATCGAGTTTTCGCCATTTGACTTATTGATAGGTGCTCAACTCCTGCCAAAGGATTATTTATTCTTTTGGTCATACCAATTTAAACAGCTACGGTATCCCCTATTGCTCCAAGACAGCCGCCTTGAAACGTTATATTGCTTACTCATTCTCAAAATAAACGCAGCTTAAAAAAGCATCAGAAGTGTATTCGCTGGTCATAAAAATACTTGCGCTACAAATAATTCAATTCTCATAAACAGGCGAAACATATATTTTTGAAAATGAAATAGACCGCCAAAAGTAGTCATCCCATGATTCGTGCAAAAAAGCAGGCTAATCCTTACCTTTATCCCGTTAAAAACATTTGCATGAGCTTATTCGAAAAACACCGCGCTATACTCGATCGTGCCGTTCAGGCCAACCATGAACGCGTATTTTTTGCCCAATATCCCGAAAATCCTAAGGCTTATGCCGAAGATGCCAATGCGGCAGGACTGTTGAAGTTTCAAAACAGCATGAATACCGACTTCAGTGAACTGGAACAAGCCCAGCCCCTACGTTTTGAAGGTGAGGAGATCTCCCCCTATCTTCAAATTGGACTCGGCATTCGTTACCCTGTGTTTGCCGATAAAATCGTAGTAGAGCGCGCCAAAACAGCCTTTCAGAGCTGGCGAAAACTGTCTATCGCCGATCGTTCGGGTTTGTTGATCGAAAGTCTTGAGCGTATGAAAGCACGTTTTTTCGAGATTGCTTACGCAACCATGCATACTACTGGTCAGTCATTTATGATGTCCTTTCAGGCGTCTGGCCCACATGCCGCCGACCGTGCCTTAGAAGCTATTGCCATGGGTTATGAAGAACTGACGCGTTTCCCAGCCGAAACTACTTGGACCAAACCCATGGGTAAATTCGACCTGAGCGTAAAAAAAAGCTGGCGTCCAATTCCAAAAGGTGTAAGTCTGGTAATAGGCTGTTCCACCTTCCCTACTTGGAATACAGTTCCGGGTATGTTTGCAAGTTTGATAACCGGTAATACCGTTATAGTAAAACCCCATCCTAAAGCGATTTTACCGATTGCTATCGTTGTCGCTGAATTGCAAAAGGTACTGATAGAGAACAATATAGACCCGAATACTTGTCAGTTAGCTGTAGATACCAGTAAGTTCCCTATCACCAAAGAATTTGTAGCCCATCCCGATGTTAAACTCATCGATTATACCGGCAATAGTATTTTTGGGAACTGGCTCGAAGCACAAAGTATATTAGGTAAAGAAGTCTTCACCGAAAAAGCTGGGGTAAACTCTGTAATCATCGATAGTTGTGGTGATTTAAAAGCAGTTACCGACAATCTGGCTTTTGCCGTTTCCCTGTATTCCGGGCAAATGTGTACCGCACCCCAAAACTTCTTCATCCCCGAAGGCGGCATTATGACTTCCGAAGGCCACAAAAGTTTTGACGAAGTAGCGGCAGCCTTCGCGGCAGCCATAGAAGGCATAGCTGTTCACCCGAAAATGGGTCCTGGTGTTTTGGCTGCCTTGCAAAACGATCTTACCGCCGATCGTGTGAAAGAAATTGGAAAACTTGATGCTAAAATTTTAGTGGGTTCTCATGCCATTGTAAATGAAGAATTCCCTGAAACCCGTACAGCCTCCCCCGTTTTATTACAGGTAGATGGCAGCCAGGAAAAAATCTTTGAAAAAGAGCTATTTGGTCCAATTGCAATCGTTATCAAAACCAAAAATACCGCTGATTCTATCCGTTTGGCCAAACAACTGGCGCAAAAACACGGCGCTATCAGTTGTGGCGCTTATTGTACGGATGTCGCGTTGATGGAAGATATCGCTGATGAAATGGCGTCGGTATTTGTGCCGGTATCCTTTAATCTCACTGGCCCGATTTATTTAAACCAACATGCTGCTTTCAGTGACTTCCATGTTACTGGCGGCAATCCAGCGGGTAATGCGAGTTTTACAGATCCAAATTACATAAACCGTCGATTTGTATGGGTTGGGCAGCGCTATGCCTGAAATAACATGCTGCTTTGTATGATTTTAGGGCTTTCCATAAACTATGAAAATCTAAGGGCTTTAAAAATCTACGTCCTATCTGAATTCTTATAATAACATTTTCCCCTGGCCAGGGTTATGTATCTTTGTGCCGCAATTTGACCTCATGAGTACCCAGTATATACAGCTTAAAGTTGAAACGATTGTTCGGGAGACACCCGACGCCATTGCCATCTATTTCCGTGACGAAAAAGGAGAGATTCCTAGCTTTTGGCCAGGTCAGTTTTTAACACTCGTCCTCGACATTAATGGAAAGTCTGTGCGTCGCTCTTATTCTGTTTGTACAGCGCCATCGGCTTTGCCGGTAATTGGGGTTTGTGCGAAGCGCGTTGAGGGCGGACTGGTTTCCAATTATTTGCTCCAAAACCTCAATGAAGGTGATTATATATCGGTTATCGAGCCATATGGTCATTTTACGCTAAACAACAAACGTAGTGAGCTGCCCACGCTCGCCCTCATTGGTGCAGGCAGCGGCATAACGCCTTTGATGTCGATTATGAAGGCCGCACTGGAAAAACAAGGTGCTAACAAAGTACATCTTTATTACGGTAACCGTGACCAGAAAAATATCATTTTTAAAGAACAACTAGAGCGTTTGCAAGAAAAGCATAGCGAACGTCTGGTAATTACTCACCTACTCAGCCGCCCTGAAATGGGTTGGTCGGGCATCACATCGCGCATTAAAGCCGAGCTAATGATGCAGCGTTGTAACAGCGATGGACTTTTTGCCGATAAAACGACCAATTATTACATCTGTGGCCCTGAAGCCATGATGCACGATGTTTGCCACATGCTTGAAAGCAACGGCATTGAACAGGACAGACTGCACAAAGAGAGCTTTTTCCATGTTGTGAAACCAACCGAAACCGTGGTAATTAGCAAAGATGCGGAAGATGACGGTACGCGTATTGTACAGCTGAAGTTGGACGGCAAAATGCACGACGTTACTGTTGCCCCAGGAAGATATATACTTGAATCGGCCTTAGAGGCTGGATTAGATCTCCCTTATGCCTGTACCATGGGTGTTTGTGGTATGTGTCGCGCGTTTAAGGTGCAAGGAGAAATGATCATCGAAGACCAGGAAGCAATATCGGACAGAGAGATTAAAGAAGGCTCGTGTTTGACTTGCGTAGGTCGCCCTGTTTCGAAAGATTTGATTATCGATTACGGACGAATGTAGTTTTTGAAGACGGAAGACCCGATTGGTTTCTAAGGTAGCTTACTCTTTAATGGATAGCCTTTTGCTTTTTATTACAGAATGTCCACGGGCGTTGGTCCATTTTTTATCGACTAATGACGTTTTAACCTCGAAAACCCAAGGCTCGATTTGTCTTTTATTGTTAGCGTGTTGCTTTTTTTTACAGAATGTCCGCGGTCGATGATCCATTTTGTTTACTCAGGACGTGGAAAACCGGCATACTTCTTGAGGTTCAGTACCATTTTCAAAAGTCGGCAGTCCGATTCCATAAAGTTGAACCAACAAATTTTAATTCCGCTTGGCGGAGCGAGGACCAGCCGGTTCATTGCGGAGCTAAAGTCGTGACTTGAAGTCGTGGTAACCGAAAGATTTGAGGTGCAAGTAACTTCCATCCTCCTTCCAAATGCCCATATGCGGTAAATTTATTCCGTTAAATGTGGTGGTTTTAACCATGGTGTAATGCATCATATCGTCGAAAATCACTCGATCGCCAATTTGTAAGGGATTGTCAAAACTATAGTCGCCTACGAAATCACCAGCCAAACAAGTCTGACCTCCGAAACGATAAGTAGGTTTGCCGGCAATTGGGTCGGTGGCTCCGTAAATTTTCGGCTTATACGGCATTTCAATGACATCTGGCATATGGGCCGATACCGAACAATCGAGTATAGCCACCTGAATGCCTTTACTGTTAACGATATCGAGCACATTGCTTACCAGATAACCTGTTTGCCAGGCTACCGCGGATCCTGGCTCCAGCATCAATTCTATGTGGGGGTATTTTATTTTGAAGTTTTTGAGGGTACGAATGAGATGATCAACATCATAATCTTCTCGTGTCATAAGATGGCCGCCACCAAGATTGAGCAGTTTTATGTGCGGGAGATATTGCCCAAACAAACTTTCAATATTTTCTAACGTCTGTTCGAGTGCATACGAATCACTCTCACAAAGGTTGTGGCTATGCAGGAATTGTATGCCCGCAGGTAGTGTTTTAGGCAAATCTTCAGCGCGTATGCCTAAACGAGAACCGGGTATACAGGGATTGTAGAGGTCGACAGTCACCGTGCTGTATTCCGGATTAATGCGAATACCGGCATGGGCTCGTGGTTTGGCCGCAAACAGTCTGTCACTAAATTTTAGGTATTGACTAACCGAATTGAAGCTGAAATGGTCGGCATATTGTAAAAGTTCGTCAAATTCATCTTCTCGATAAGCAGGACTGTATACATGTGTTTCACCTCCAAATTCTTCAAATCCCAACTTAGCCTCATGCAATGAGCTAGAGGTAGTTCCTTGTAGATATTGTTTAATTAAGGGAAAGGTACTGTACATACTAAAACCTTTTAATGCCAAAACAATCTTAATTCCAGCGTCTTCTTGCACCCTTTTCATCAATTCCAGATTGCGACGAAGCTTTTGTTCGTGCATCAAAAAAAGGGGTGTTGGCAAATTTTCGAAAGGCAATTGCATAATCAGATTTTTGTCAAAAATACGATTCAAAACGAGCTCAGTGAATGATTAAAACTTGTTCACGTGAATTTCAAAAAAATTGAATATTTCATACCAGCGACTATCTTCGAATCGAACAAAACCTTAAACTATGAGAAAACTATTTTCTGTTTTACCGGTGGCATGCCTAATCTTAGGGTTTTCCGCACATGTTGATGCACAGAGTATTACAATTGGCACGAACCAATTTGCATCCAACTACGCAAGTGGTAGTGGAAATGATTTTGGACCTATGCGTACAAAAGGCTTATCTCCAGCTTCTTCTCGTCACGCCTACATCTATCCTTCGTCCTTGGTATCATTAATCCCCAACAATGCTGCAATTAGCAGCCTTGAATTCAGCCGTGGTGGAACCGTAACCAGTGTCCCAAGTTCTTTAACCCCATTACAGGGTACGCCAAACATGAAAATTTATCTACGAAATGTGAGTATAACCGATTACGGTGCAAATGCCATAAACTGGATATCCAGAGCCAACCAAGCCAAATTGGTATACAATGGAAACCCCGCAGCATTTATTGATTCAACAAATGGCTGGAAAAGAATTATACTCGATTCAGTTTTTAATTATCAAACTGGAAGTAATGTGGAAATGCTCATTGAGTATGTCCAGCTGAACGGTCAAATTGGAGATATTCGTTGGTTCTACAATAGTGATGCGGCCGTACCGCAATATTTGGCTAACACCACCAAATATATATTAACTGACTCTGTTGGTTTCCCAGCAGATAGTCTTACAACGCGTAGTCAACTTCGGAAACCCACAGTTCGTTTTAATTTTCCCTTTAACAACAATGTGGCTGTTGACCGTGTATTTGGCTCTCAATATTTACTTGTAGGTGATACTGTTGTGCCTTCCTTTTATATAAAAAACACAGGTTTATTGCCGCAATCCTTTAGTGTTACACTTCAAGGGCCTGGAGGATATACCAGCACGAAAATGGTAGGAACAATTGCACCTGACTCTTTACATTTTCTAGAATTCGACCCTATTTCTCCTTCTACCCCAGGTAATTTCACCTATAAAGCATTTTCAAATTTAGCCAATGACGAGTTTCGCGGCGATGACACACTTAGTTTAGTTGCAATAGTTGCAAATCCTTTGGCTACAACAGGAATTTTTGATAATGGACCTATAGTTACCGACCCAGTTGGTGGATATAATGGAAATGCGCTAAGTATGCTTAGTCCACCGCTTTCGACTTTAGGTTTAAATGGTACAATTCACACTGCTGAAAAATTCTGGTTGCCTGATGGTGGAAACTATTTGATTGATTCAATTGGATTCTGGGCATATCAAACTGGTTCTGGTTTTGTTTCAAATTTTACGAGTGTGTTCTTAATGATTTACGATGGTGACCCTTCAGCTGGAGGTCAATCGATTTATGGCGATAGTACCGTAAATGGCTTATTGGATACTTATTTCTCAGGGGTTATGCGTGCAAGCAATTCAACTCCCCTCGATTCTACACGACCAATCATGCGTGTAGTTGGTGAGTTCATGACTCCAACTCAACTCTCAGGAGGTCAAAATTATTGGTTAGTTTGGTCGTTCATCGCCGGCGGCACGGCTTTCTTCCCACCTATCACAGCTCCTGGTATTATATGTTCTGGAGATGCTATCCAGCGTAGCAATACCACATTTGCCTGGACTTTAGGAAATGGCGGTGGCGTGGGCTTCCCAGCTGGTGCACCTTTCCAGATTTACTTCAAACCTGATTTGACTTCTGTTAATGAACTTGATGTCAATGCTGCCAAAGTCGGAAATCCTTATCCAAACCCAGCGAATGGTAAATTCAGCATAAATCTAGAACTGCAGCGTTTTGAAAATATTTCGGTTCATATCACAGATATGCTAGGTCGGCAATTGTTGACACAGCAGTATGGTAATATGCCAGAAGGAAAACATATGCTCGAAGTACCCGCTACTGGCTTATCAAATGGCATGTATTTGGTGCAGATACAATCTGGCAATCAATTGGTTACCCGTAAATTGCAGATTCACTAAGCTGAAAAAATATAACTTGGCTTTACAATTAAGCCCTGCTTGTTACATAGCAGGGCTTTTTTTTTAAGTCTTAAAGCATACGAGCATAAGCTGGAAGGCTATACCATTAACCGTTGCCTTCGACTTCGCTCAGGCGCCGGTTCACTAAAACCATAAGCAACAAAAAAAGCGCAATTCCAAGAATTGCGCTTTTGCTTTAAATTCAGATTTACAACTGATAATCGTTGAATGCCAAAGGCTGGTTTACAGCTTCATGCCAAGGCAAACCATGCTTGGGCAAAGCAGCCATAAATGGATCTGGATCGAAGTCCTCAACATTAAACACCCCTCTTCCACTCCATTTTTTGGTCATAATCATCATGGCACCTATCATAGCTGGTACGCCGGTGGTATAAGAAACGGCCTGGGCCTTAATTTCCTTATAAACAGCTGCGTGATCGCAGTTATTCCACACATAATAGGTTTTTTCCTTGCCATCCTTGATGCCTTTAATTTGGCAGCCGATGGAGGTTTGTCCGCTATACCCTTCTCCTAAAGAAGATGGCTCAGGCAATACGGCCTTTAGAAACTCCAA
Source organism: Bacteroidia bacterium (assembly GCA_041688385.1). GTDB lineage: Bacteria > Bacteroidota > Bacteroidia > UBA7662 > UBA7662 > UBA7662. The sequence continues at coordinate 3,714 of JBDNIH010000079.1, read as the reverse complement.
TGGTATAATCTCTTGACCTTGGAATTTAATAGGTTTAATGTTCGTCATACCCACATTCTCAAGCACGCGGAGGTGATTAATGTAGTTCAGCGAAAAGGTCATCCAGAAACGTGCACGTTTAATATTGGGGATGTTTTTCACCAACGACTCCAACTCTTCGTGATATAATAAATACGATTCTTTCGGACCAATGTTTGGATAGTCAACGGGCTGGTGAATGCTTAGCGGCTCAATTTCAATCCATTCTCCCTGCTGCCAATATTTACCTTTTTGGGTAATCTCGCGAATATTAATTTCAGGGTTAAAATTAGTAGCGAAAGCTTTGCCATGCTCACCGGCATTACAATCGATGATATCGAGATAATGAATTTCGTCGAAATGATGTTTGAGGGCGTGGGCCGTGAAAATACCCGATACACCTGGATCAAAACCGCAGCCCAACAATCCAAGTATGCCTGCTTCTTTAAAGCGATCCTGGAAAGCCCACTGCCAGTGGTATTCAAACTTCGCTACGTCTTTTGGCTCGTAATTGGCAGTATCTAGGTAATGAACTTTAGTGCGCAAACAAGCCTCCATGATGGTTAAGTCTTGGTAGGGCAATGCCACATTAATCACTACTTCGGGTTTGAAGTTGGTGATTAGCGCAACCAGTTCTTCTACATTATCGGCATCGACCTGCGCGGTTTTGACGCGGTTACCCCCTACTTCGGCGGCAATTTTATCGCATTTCGACTTGGTACGGCTGGCCAACAGTATGTCGCTGAATACCTCTGGCACCTGTGCACATTTGTGGGTGACTACGGCTCCTACGCCGCCTGCACCAATAATTAGTACTTTTCCCATGGATGATGTTTTTCCTGCTGTTGCGGCAAAACTAGTTGTTTCAACCTAAAGTTTTTGTGAATTTTCGATCGTGTGATTTATAGGCCAAATTAGCCATACGGTATAGAACACGGGCGCCTACATTGGCATCCCAATCGTCTTTTTTACGTGGAGCAACTTCACAAAGGTCGAAGCCAATAATTTTACGCCCACTAGCGGCCACTTGCTCAATCAAATACATGGCTTGCTCAAATTCCATTCCTCCTGGAACCGGCGTACCTGTCCCTGGGCAAAGTTTAGGGTCGAGGCCGTCGATATCGAAGCTGATGTAAACTTTGTCTGGTAAGGCTTTGATGATTTTTTCACAGCTTTTTTGCCAGATCTGACCTTGAAATTGAGCGGTGGCCAGTTCACGATCATAAAACACTTCAACCCTACCTTGACTATCGGCAGCCAACTGGGCTTCCGTTTCGCAATAATCTCTGATACCTACTTGAACAAGTTTACTTATCTGAGGTATTTTGAGCGCATTAAACATAATGGAAGCGTGGGAATAATCAAATCCCTCATACGCGTCACGCAAATCCATGTGAGCATCTATTTGTAAGATGCCAAAATCAGTATTTCGTTCGGCCAATGCATGCATTAAACCCAGAGGCGTACTGTGATCTCCACCAAGTATGCCTACCAATTTGCCCTTTTCGAGATGAAAGGCAGTGGTTGCTTTAACCCAGTCGAACAAAAAACCGCATTTTTCATTGATATCGGCTTGTAAGACTTCCATTTCAGCACGTTCGCTTTCTAGAGATCCGGCTTCAAGCCATTGAATATAACGTTTGCTCTTTTTACGTAAGCCTTTAGATCTTTTCTCCCATTTGCGGTCTATTGCCTCCATCCCAATGCCTATATTCCAGGCTTGGGGTATTTTTGGGTCAAAAAAATCGAGTTGAGGAGATGCTTCCAATATGGCTTTTGGCCCCTTGGCTGTTCCTTCTTGGTACGATACCGTTACATCCCAGGGAACAGGAACTATCACAACACCTGCCGTATCTGGGGTGAAAGGCAGTCCAAAAAGTTGGCCATTTGCCTGTCCTACTCCGTTGGGGTCAAAGTCATGTAATTGCTGCTTCGGCATTTTCATACGTTGAAGCGGAAAAGCATGATGTCGCCATCCTGCACCAAATACGCTTTGCCCTCAATGCTAACCTTACCCACTTCACGACAAGCAGCCCATGAGCCCAATGTAACGAAATCTTGGTAATGGATGACTTCCGCCTTGATGAAGCCTTTTTCGAAGTCGGTATGTATTACGCCGGCAGCTTGCGGCGCCAAAGTGCCTTGATGTATGGTCCATGCACGCACTTCTTGTACACCTGCCGTAAAATAGGTCTGTAATTTGAGTAGTCTGTAGGCCAGTCTGATGAGCTTCTCTACGCCCGACTCGTTAAGTCCGAGGTCTTCTAAAAACGCCTGGCGGTCCTCGAAACTTTCGAGTTCTGCGATGTCCGATTCAATGGCGGCACAAATCACCAATACTTCTGCCCCCTCTTCGGCAGCCATGGCACGCACTTGTTCTACATAGTCGTTCTCCACTTTTAATGCCTTCTCGTCGACATTGCAGACATACATCACCGGTTTTTCGGTCAACAGAAAGAGATCATATGCATGCTCGCGCTCGTCTTCAGTGACAGGCGCGGTACGTGCTGATTTCCCTTGTTCGAGATGGTTTTTATAGCGATGCAGGACGTCAGAGGCAATTTTAGCGTCTTTATCGCCAGTTTTGGCTGCACGTTCTACTTTCTGTAGCTTTTTATCGACCGACTCGAGATCTTTCAGCTGCAATTCTATATCAATGATTTCTTTATCGCTAATTGGATTTACGCGACCATGTACATGGACCACGTTATCGTCCTGAAAACAGCGTAAAACATGGATGATAGCGTCAGTTTCGCGTATATTGCCGAGGAATTTATTCCCAAGACCTTCTCCTTTGCTGGCGCCTTGCACCAAACCGGCTATATCTACAATTTCAATTGTATTCGGTACGATGCGCTCTGGGCTTACCAATTCAGCAAGTTTGTTGAGTCGGGCATCGGGTACCGTAATCACCCCTATGTTGGGCTCAATGGTACAGAAAGGAAAATTCGCCGCTTGCGCTTTGGCGTTTGATAAACAATTAAAAAGTGTCGATTTTCCTACATTAGGTAAGCCGACTATACCACATTTGAGAGCCATATCTTATTAAAACAGCCGCAAAGATAGGCACACAGGACGTATTATCGGCAGGCTATTCAAAAGCGGTTGTCCTCTGCTTCATTCCCCATAAAGAGTGGGAAACTGAACCGGCCGTACAAATAATAGGTACCGGTTAAATAAAAAGGCAAATATTCGGCACAAGCTTCAAAATTCATATGGCGTTTACCGGTTCTAACACTTGAGCCTAACCCAAGACCCACGGTACCCCTCTTTACGATTTCTGGGTCGGCCATAATACGTGCAAAACCCGTGTAAGGATGAATGTAGATGAAACGGTAGGGATATGCTTTCATCCCGAAATTGAAAACCACTGTATTGGCCTCTGTGTTATACTTTGTGTAGGTCGCAGTGATATTGGCAAACAGCCAACTGTTTACGTTTAAATCGGCCGAAAGATGCATTCCAAAACCCTGACTGGTGGCCCTTTCCATATAATTCGCCGAACCGGCATTTATACCTAGGCTTAAAAAATCAGCACGACGTGGCTGTGCTGTACCTGCAACCGCCAACAAACTTAAAATTATGAGCAAAAACCAACGCATATTTTTTCTATTCAGACTACAAAAATAGAAGGGAGAACGAAAGCACGCTGATTTTCTATACACGGAGACCAAACTAAAAGTAAAAACAAGGCTG
>JBDNIH010000078.1:0-18817 GCA_041688385.1 Bacteroidia bacterium | reverse complement strand
TTAACAGCTGCATTCGGATTAAAAACCGGCCGAGATCCAGCGGGGTTTGCAATGACCGTGAGCTGAAAATCTCGGAAAATCTCTGAAATTTTCTGACCACATCGCCGTGACTCCGCACGTATGGCCGTTTGGAAAGAACCCCCTAAATTTGGCCGATAGCGAATTAAACCGGTAATAGAGTCAACGGCTTGGCCACCAAACAAACCGGGCAAGGGGTTGGTAACGGTGTAACCTTGGTTGTAATTGCATGGCGATCCAGGGCCGCTCCAAGGAAAATCGATATAAAAGCGAACATCATCCGAAGGATCCAAATCCTGTGCAAAATTGTTAGAAACAGCGGTATCGAAAGGATTCAAAATGGTAACAGCAGTTGGATCCTCCAAAAATAAAGGTGAGTTATCACACATTTCTGCCGGGGTTAAGGCAGTACCTGTTGGATCTACAAAACGATACATGGTTACGCGAAGTACCATGTCACCACTACACTGTGAATTGTTGCTAGAATTTCGGCAGCAAGGAATGTTTGCCGTAGCCCAAGTATAGCCCCCTACTGGCGCAACACCCAAAGAAGACAAGTCTACAGTGCCTTCGAATACAAATTTTCCTATTCCGCCTTTCGCTGAAGGGAAGGTAGCAGCGGGTGTACAGCTGATTTGGGTTGAAGTCGGGCCCCTTGGGGTAACGTCGTATGCGGCAATTAATGCACAATTCACACCAACCGGACCAGACAGGTTGAGATTGGTTTGGTTGAAAGGGATACCGCTACAATCGCGGAAAACCACCACGCGAAAACGGAAATTCCCATTTCCTAAACACCGATAGCTGATTTCACCACCCAGTAAATGACTGGCATTTACCGACAAGGTTGAGGAAAAGAGAACAAAAAAAAGCAGGCACTTGCGCATGGGTTTCAATTTGGTGCTGTACGCAGAGCGAATAATTGGAAAATGAACTCCACTTTACTTCATTCTGGTTATACTTTCCAAAATAAAACACAAAACACGATAAAACCAATTAAAAATAGCTTAAAGCTCCTCCGGCTTAAACCAACCGGCATACATAATGTAATTCTGCGCGGTACGTCGCATGCCAGCAATTTGCTCTGGGCTCACAGCTTTCATCTTTTTGGCAGGTATGCCGGCATAAATCCAACCACTTTCACAGCGGGTATTTTCGAGTACAATTGCGCCAGCGGCAATGATACAGTTTTCTTCCACTACTGCATGATCCATCACAATGGAGCCCATGCCGACGAGGACATTGTCGTGAACCGTGGCGCCGTGAACAATGGCATTGTGACCCACGCTCACATCATTGCCAATGCGCGTGGCTGCTTTTTGATAGGTACAATGGATAACCGCGCCATCCTGAATATTGGTACGGTGACCGATATGTATGCCGTTTACATCGCCGCGAATTACGGCATTAAACCAAACCGTGCATTGGTCGCCCATGACCACTTCGCCTACCACGGTGGCATTGGGTGCCAAATAACAATCCTGCCCAAAAACTGGACTTTTGCCTTCCACGGCGAGTACAATGGGTTTTGTCATGGTATACGTTTATCGTAATAGTTGCGCCGCTTCTTTGGCGTGGTAGCTGAGGATGATGTCGGCACCGGCCCGTTTGATGCTGGTGAGGCTTTCGAGCATGGCTCTTTCATAGTCGAGCCAACCCCTTTCCCCTGCGGCTTTCAACATGGCATATTCACCACTCACATTGTAGGCAGCAATGGGTAGTTCGCTGTTGTCTTTGAGCAAACGAATCACATCTAGATAAGCGAGTGCGGGTTTCACCATGAGAAAATCTGCTCCTTCCTCGGTATCGAGCTGCATTTCGCGCAGGGCTTCCAGTCGATTGGCGGGATCCATTTGGTATGTTTTTTTATCTCCGAATTTGGGTGCGGAGTCAAGGGCATCACGAAATGGACCATAAAAGGCGCTGGCATATTTCGCGGTATAGCTCATAATGCTAACGTCTTCGTAACCTTCATCGTCGAGTGCAGCACGGAGGTAGCCCACCCGACCGTCCATCATATCGCTCGGACCGATAATGTCGGCGCCAGCTTGTGCTTGTGCAATTGCCATTTTGGCGAGTATGGGCAAGGTTTCATCGTTTAAGATGCGTCCATCGCCGACCAATCCGTCGTGTCCATCGCTGCTGTAAGGATCCATGGCTACATCGGTCATGATAACAGCTTCTGGAAAATGGGCCTTTACGGATGCCAAGGCGTGGAGATAAAAATTATCTTCCGCCCAACTGTAGGAGGCAATTTTATCTTTTAGCTGTTCACCCACTACAGGAAAAATATCGAAAGCACGAACGCCGAGCTGCATACAGGATTCCACTTCTTTTAATACACCGTCGAGCGACAATCGCGCAATACCAGGCATGGAATCCACGGGTTTACGCTGATTTTTACCCTCCACCAAAAAAATGGGAAAAAGTAAATCATCGGTACTCAGCTGTGTTTCGCGGACAAGGGCACGAATGCCTGCCGATTTCCGGTTGCGGCGGGGACGTATTTGCATGAAGTTTAAATAAAATGGCTTCGACTGGTAAAGTTCGCAAAAAAGCGACAAGCCGCGGGCATAATTATAAGTTCTGGGTAGCTTCTTCCATGGTTTGCAGCGCCAAATAAGCCATTAAACCACAACCCGTTTCGAGTGCCGTTTCGTCGATGTCGAAAGTAGGTGTATGTACAGCAGACAGAATACCCCGGCTTACGTTGCGGGTGCCTAAGCGGTAAAAACAGGCCCGTGTGACTTGCGAATAATACGCAAAATCTTCGGCCGCCATCCATAAATCGAGTTCTACTACCTGCTCCTTACCCATATAGGCTTCGGCATGTTTGCGGGCCATGCGGGTGACTACTTCATCGTTGACCAAAAATGGATACCCTACATTAATTGAAAAATCACAGCTACCACCCATGGCTTTGGCGATACTTTCCGCCATCTCCTTCATACGTGCATGGGCCTCTTTCCGCCACTTTTCGTTCATCGTACGGAAAGTACCGAGTACCACTACTTCGTTAGGAATAATATTAAATGCGCCATTGGCCGTGACTTTACCGAAGGAAAGCACCGAGGGTATGGTCGGATTAGCGATGCGGCTCACAATCTGTTGTAGTGCCACAATAATATGGCTGGTAATCAGTACGGTATCGGTATTCAGATGAGGCATAGCCGCATGGCCGCCTTTGCCCCGCACCGTCATGGTTATTTCATCGGCAGAGGCCATATACATGCCAGAGCGGAAACCAACCTGGCCCGCATCCAAAAATGGCATAACGTGTTGCCCAAGAATAAGTGCCGGTGCAGGATTTTGGAGTACACCAGCCGCAATCATCAGACTTGCACCACCTGGCAAACGTTCTTCACCGGGCTGAAAGATGAGTTTCACCGATCCACGCATCTCCGCGCGGCACTGATTGAGTATAGCAGCCGCGCCGAGCAATGAAGCCGTATGGGCGTCGTGGCCACAGGCATGCATAACGCCTTCGTGGGTTGATTTATAGGGGACCGCATTGGCTTCCAAAATAGGCAAGGCGTCCATATCAGCGCGTAAAGCAACAACAGGACCCGGTTTTTTACCTGTAATCATGCCTACCACACCTGTACCAGCAATGCCAGCTTCAAAAGGAATTTCTAGCCTGGTGAGCTCATTTTGCACGTACAAACTGGTCTGATGCTCTTCGAACGACAGTTCTGGATGGGCGTGCAAATGGCGACGATGGGCAATTACCTCTGGGGTGATTGCTTCGGCGAGCTTATGGATTTTTTGGCTCAAGGAGTTCACCTTCTTCGGGTTTAGGAGCGAGGGTGGGATTGGGATTAATGTCGTCGGGGACGATAAAACTAGAGCTATAAGTCGGTTTTATATCGTTGAGGAGTTTTTGCGCTTCAAAGCGCGACCGGAAATCACCAACGCGTACACGAAATGTGGGCTGTTTGTAAATGACATAGGCCACATATTCCGGATACTTATCGGCTATCTCATTGCGCATAGTCAGGGCTTGTTGGCGCGAGCTGCCGGCATAGGTCTGTATTCGATAACCTGGTATAAGCGGATTTTTTTTGTTGAATTCTTTGTGTTTTTCGATGGCTTTGCGTGTGCTTACGTCCATTTCGATACGGGAACTATCTGCGATGGGCTTGTCTTGTGCGAAACCCGTGAGGGCGGTGTTCAGCGACAGGATAAAAAGCAGCAGAAGTTTCGTTTTCATGGTTTTATGAGTATTGTTCCTGAAGATGTGCCGATACGATCGGCACCTGCCTTAAGCAATTCCAGTGCAAAAGCCCGGGTTTTAATACCCCCTGAAGCTTTTATCCGGATGTTTTTTGGTAAGATAGCCCTCATTTTAGCGATTACCGCTACTGAGGCTCCTTCTTTTCCGTATCCTGTGGAAGTTTTCACGAAATCAACGCCCAAATCCGCCAATAGTTTGCAAATGTGCTCCAGTTGCTGGTCGTTTAGATAACAACTTTCGATGATGACCTTCAGTAAGGCATCTGGTGCCTGTCTGACTTCCGCCAAAACAGCACGAACATCGGCTGCAACAGTCTTCCAGTCCTCGTTTTGAAGGGCAGCAATTTGAACCACCATATCAATTTCCGTTGCCCCGCTTTCAAGCGCTATACGGGTTTCGGCCACCTTGGCCACGGTGGCACTGTAGCCCATCGGAAAACCCACCACGGTAGCTACCGCAACAGAGCTACCCGCAAGGGTTTCGGCGGCGAAGGCCACATAATTAGGTGGCACACATACAGCTGCAAAACCAAATTCAAGCGCTTCCCTACACAATTGGTCGATATCGGCTAACCGGGTATCGGCAGCCAACTTGGTATGGTCGATGGTAGCTGCCAGTTCCATAATTAAGCTTCGTTCTGACCGTGACAGCTTTTAAACTTTTTACCACTTCCACAAGGACATGGGTCGTTGCGGCCAACTTTAGGCCCTACTCTGAGGGGTACTTGCTGAGGTTGTGGTGCCGCTTGTGGTTGCGGAGCGCCTGATGCACTGTTGCTCGACGTATAGGCAGGTTTGTTCGCCGTCATCTGTTGGGCTGGCGCCACTTGACGTGGCCGGGCTTCCTGCAGCTGACCTGGCTCTTCGACCGGTATACGCGCTTGAACCAAACTCGATACAATTTCACCATTTACGGCTGCCAACATCTTGCGGAAAAGCTCAAATGACTCCATTTTATAGATAACGAGCGGATCTTTCTGCTCATAAACAGCGTTTTGTACCGACTGTTTCAGGTCATCCATCTCGCGCAAATGTTCCTTCCAGCTTTCATCGATAAGGTGCAGCACCATGGCTTTTTCGAACTCTACCAGTATTTCGTGGCCGTTCGATTCATAGGCTTTTTTCAGGTTTACACCAATTTGTATGCTTTTGTTGCCTACCTGAAAAGGCACGACAATATTCTCGACTTGGCTCCCCTTCTCTTCGAATACACTTGTAATTACCGGTTGGGCTATTTCTGCAATGCGGCGATTGCGTTCTTGGTAATTGGTAAAAGCTTCTGCAAACAATTGATCGGACAGTGTTTCTACCTTATCTTTTTTGAATTGATCTTCGTCGATACCTGTTTCTAGACCAAACTGGCGGATGGCATCCAACTGAAAAGCTTCATAATCACCATCTTCCTGGTTGCGCTCCATCAACTCGCCAGCAACATCGCTGAACATATTGTTAATGTCGATGCTCAAACGATCGCCATAGAGGGCATGTCGGCGTTTTTTGTAAATGACTTCCCGCTGGGAGTTCATCACATCATCATACTCCAGCAAACGTTTACGTATGCCGAAGTTGTTTTCTTCCACCTTCTTTTGCGCACGTTCAATTGATTTGGTAATCATCGAGTGTTGAATCACCTCCCCTTCCTTATAACCAAAACGGTCCATGATACCCGAAATACGCTCCGAGCCAAATAACCGCATGAGGTTGTCCTCGAGGGCTACAAAAAATTGTGACGAACCCGGGTCACCCTGACGGCCCGCACGACCCCGTAACTGACGGTCGACACGACGTGATTCATGGCGTTCTGTACCAATAATGGCCAAACCACCCGCTTCTTTTACGCCTAGCCCGAGTTTGATGTCGGTACCCCGACCTGCCATATTGGTGGCGATGGTTACCGTACCTGCCTGACCGGCCTCGGCTACAATATCGGCCTCTCGCTGGTGCTGTTTGGCGTTGAGTACATTGTGTTTGATTTTGCGTAAAGTGAGCATGCGGCTCAACAATTCAGAGGTTTCTACCGAAGTAGTACCCACTAATATTGGTCTTCCTGCTGCTACCAACTTGTCGATTTCCTCGATAACGGCATTGTACTTTTCGCGTATGGTTTTGTATACGAGGTCTTCTTGGTCTTTACGTACAATATTGCGGTTGGTAGGAATTACAATAACATCCAATTTGTAGATTTCCCACAACTCCCCAGCTTCGGTTTCGGCTGTACCCGTCATACCCGCCAATTTGTGGTACATGCGGAAGAAATTCTGCAGGGTTACCGTGGCAAACGTTTGGGTGGCTGCTTCCACTTTCACGTTCTCTTTCGCCTCAATGGCTTGGTGCAGACCATCAGAATACCGGCGACCGTCTAGTACACGACCCGTTTGTTCGTCTACAATTTTCACTTTGTTGCTGTCGACGATATACTCGATGTCTCTTTCGAATAAAGTGTAGGCTTTCAGCAATTGATTGATGGTATGAATGCGCTCCGACTTCTCCTGAAAATCGAGCATGAGCTTTGATTTTTGATCGGCCTTCTCTGTAGCGTTGATTTCAAGTTTTTCAATTTCAGCAACCATAGCGCCTACATCTGGCATGATGAAGAACTGTTGATCTTCGCCATCTGTAGTGATTAACTCGATTCCTTTTTCGGTCAGCTCAATGGTATTGTTCTTTTCATCGATGACAAAAAAGAGCTCGGCATCGGCCTTGTGCATTTCCTTTTGTTGGTCCTGCATATAATGCCCTTCCGTTTTTTGCATCAGCGCACGAACACCCGACTCGCTCAGAAATTTGATGAGGGCTTTATTTTTAGGCAAACCACGGAATGCGCGATACAACGGCAAGCCGGCTTGTTCAGTTTTACCTTCAGCAAATAGCTTTTTGGCATCAGAGAGGGCAGTATTCAAATACCGTTTCTGGGCATCCACCAAACGTTCGATTCGTGGTTTCAAAACAGCGAACTCATGAATATCGCCACGAGGTACCGGTCCACTGATGATCAGCGGTGTACGGGCGTCATCGATAAGGACGGAGTCGACCTCATCCACCATGGCGTAGTGGTGTTTACGCTGCACGAGCTCCTCCGGGAATCGCGCCATATTATCGCGCAGATAATCGAAACCAAATTCGTTGTTGGTGCCGTAAGTGATATCCGCCTTATACGCCTTTCGACGGGCCGGTGAATTGGGTTGGTGTTTATCGATGCAGTCTACCTGCAACCCATGAAACTGGAAGAGCGGACCGTTCCATTCTGAGTCACGACGGGAGAGATAGTCGTTCACCGTTACAATATGCACCCCTTCACCAGCTAGGGCATTGAGATAAGCTGGCAAGGTCGAAACCAACGTTTTACCTTCACCCGTAGCCATTTCAGAAATTTTCCCTTGATGTAATACGATACCACCTATGAGCTGCACATCGTAATGCACCATATTCCAGATTACCTCAGTTCCTGCCGCTTGCCAGCGGTTTTTCCAGATTGCATTTTCGCCTTCGATACGGATAAAATCTTTGGTGGTGGCCAGCTCCCGGTCGAAGTCTGAAGCGGCTACCCGTAATTCTTCATTTTCAGTGAAACGTCGGGCGGTTTCTTTTACAACGGCAAAGGCTTCAGGCAGCAATTCCACAAGTACCTCTTCGATTTGTTTGTCGCGGGTTTTGGTCAGCGCATCAACCTTTTCGTAGGCTTCAAATTTCAGCTCTACCTCTACCTCCGAAACTTGTTCGGCTTGCTGGCGGAGGGCCGCCATTTCGTCGTCGGTAGACTTCAAATATTCCGCGATCCGGCTTTTAAATTCAGTTGTTTTGGCGCGTAGTTCATCGTTGGTCAAACGGCTGAGTTTAGCAAACTCAGCATTAATTTGAGTAACTAAGGGCAATACACTTTTAATATCGCGATCGGACTTATTTCCGAAAATACTGGTAATGGCTTTGTTAAGCAGATTGATCATGCAAAGGTTTGATTATGGGCAAACATGGCAAAGTTATCCAAAAATTGACTGGCTGTGGAAATTTCCCACGCAAATCATAGGGTTTACCCCGAATGCAGGTAGCTGATGTCAAAGATAAAGCCAGTTCTTGCCAAGCCGAAGCTAGCTGACAGGCTGGCAGCCTGTTCGGACAAACCGACTTATCACCAAACGCAGCCATCGACAAGCCTGGTTGAAGTTGTACCCAAATTTGCGTGCATTATTCGAAATCAAGCTTAACTTTGCTGCATCTTAAGGGGTGCCCGCCGCAACAGCGGTGGTGCTGAGATCATACCCATTGAACCTGATCCGGGTAATGCCGGCGAAGGGAGGATGTATTTTTTTTTATTTGCTTACTTACCCCTGGTGAGCGATTTGTTTAAACTGTAACGTTTTACAAATGCGCAAAACCTATTACCTCTTGCTGGCAAGCTTGCTCTTTTCGATGCAAGCGCGAGCACAAATTCAGCTGTCGGGCAAAGTAACCGATGCTGAAACACAACAACCCCTCGCTGGAGCTACGCTGCAACTTAAAGCCAGTGTAAGCGGTATAGCCTCCGACCGCAGCGGCAATTTTTTGCTTAAAAAGCTAAATTCCGGTCCCCAAATCCTTGAGATTCGTTACTTGGGTTATGCCACCCGGCAAATTACACTACAACTATTTTCAGACAGTGTACTTTATATCCAGCTGCAGCCAGCGGTGGAACTAACCGATGAAATTATCGTTCGGGCCAACCGTGCAGGTAACCAAACACCGGTGGCACAAACCAATTTAGATGCTGCAGCCATTGCCGCACAAAACCACGGCCAGGACTTGCCCTATCTGTTGCAGCTAACCCCCTCAGTAGTGGTTACCAGCGATGCTGGAGCCGGCATAGGGTACACCGGCATTCGGGTAAGAGGAAGCGACCCCACCCGTATTAACGTAACCATCAATGGCGTGCCGGTCAATGATGCGGAAGCACATGGGGTGTTTTGGGTGAACACCCCAGATTTTGCAAGTAGCGCCAGCAGCATACAGTTGCAACGGGGTGTAGGCACCTCTACCAATGGCTCTGGTGCATTTGGGGCGTCGTTAAACCTACAGACCAATACCCTCGTCGACAGTGCCTATGCACGCCTAGGTTTGGGTGCAGGAAGTTTCAATTCCCAGCGCCAACAAATACTTTTTGGGACAGGTTTATTGTCGAATGGCTGGGCAGTTGACGGACGATTGTCGCGTATAAAAAGCGATGGCTACATCGACCGGGCTTTCAGTGACCTCAGTTCGTATGGCGTTAGCCTTGCACATTATGGCAAAAAAAGCGTGTTCAGGTTTAACTATTTTGGTGGAGTGCAGCAGACATACCAAGCTTGGAACGGACTGCTGCGCGACTCTCTGGCCACGAACCGAACCTACAATTCAGGCGGACAGTTTACAGCACCTGATGGTAGCACGCGATTCTACGACAACGAAACCGACAACTATCGCCAAGATTATTTCCAGCTGTTGTATGCCTATGATTTAAGCAAACAATGGAAATTAAATACCACCCTCTTTTATACCAAGGGCAGGGGTTACTTCGAGCAATACCGCACAAACGACCGACTCTCAACCTATCAAATTGAGCCAATTGTCCTGAGCAATGACACCATTCGGCGCAGCGACCTCATCCGCCGGCGCTGGCTCGACAATCACTTTTACGGTGCTTTGGTGAATGCGACCTATACATTGGGAGGCCTCGAAGTTGTTACCGGCGGAGGCTGGTATCGCTACGACGGCGACCATTTTGGAGAGGTAATTTGGTCGCGTTTTGCAGGGAATAGTCAAATACGCGACCGCTATTACGATAATAATGCCGTAAAGACCGATTATAACCTTTTTGCCAAAGCTGAATATAGGGTAGGTCAGGCGTGGCAACTTTTTGGTGATTTGCAAGTCAGAGGCGTTGATTATACCTTTTTGGGCTTCGACAACAACCTCAATAATGTGACCCAAAGTGCTAATTTTTTGTTTCTCAACCCAAAAGCTGGCGTCCATTACCGCATTAATAGCCGCCAAATGGCCTATGCTTCGGTAGCTGTTGCCAATCGAGAGCCTGTGCGGGATGACTTTACCGAGTCGAGCCCAAGCAGCAGGCCTCGTCCTGAAAAACTCATCGACTATGAAGCCGGTTATCGCTGGCAGGGAAACCAGCAGCAGTTTCAAGCCAACTTTTATTATATGGACTACTACGACCAGCTGGTTTTAACGGGTCAGATTAACGATGTAGGTGCATATAACCGGCAAAATGTAGCACGCAGCTACCGTGTGGGTGTAGAGTTGGAATATGGCATCGAAATTAACCGGCAATGGCGGTGGTCGGCCAATGCCACATTCAGCGACAGCCGATTAAACAGCTTTTCAGAATTTGTAGATAGTTACGATGACCAATTCGAGTATATTGACAATGTACTCTTGGCCACACGCAACAACTCGCCCATTGCCTTTTCGCCAGCGGTTATTGCAGCGAGTAGCTTGCAGTTCAAACCCACAAATGCCTTTGAGATCGCTTTGCAGACAAAATATGTAAGCAGCCAATACGCCGACAACAGCGGATTAGCTAGCCGAAAAATAGACGCCTATCTCCTCAACGACCTCCGAATTGAATACAGCATGCCTATAAATGGTCTATTTGAACAAGCCCGTTTGGCATTGATGGTGAATAACCTGGTTGATTTAAGTTATATCTCCAACGGCTATGTTTATCCCTATTTATTTGATGGCAGCTTGGTGAATGAAGTGTACGTATACCCCCAGGCTGGCCGCAATTTTATGCTGAATTTGTATCTCAGTTTTTAACGTTTCTTTTAAATGACAAAAGCCTGTTTGAGGCATCTCAGACAGGCTTTTGTGTTCGTCGCTTTTGCTTAATTGTTAGACGGCACCAACAGTTCGTATTTATACCGGTAAAAAGTGGCGTCGTTGGCCTCTACTTTTACCTCATATTCTAATCGGATGATTTCCTGTTTGTTTTTGCCCTTCAGGTCGGTAAAAACATTGGCAAACCAGTAGTTTCGTTTGTTCTCAGGAACGGCCTGTTTGATGATTTTAACCCGGCCCGCCTCATTACCCGTATTGCGGATATCAATTTTGCCTTCAAACAAATAGCTATCGTACTTCATGCCGCTGATGGTTTCTGCCTTTTTGGTCACTTTCACGAGGCGTGCATTGTCGTTGATGACATAGGGCGATAGACCATAGACCAACTTGGCTTCATTGCCCTTGGTGGCATTGGGCATTTCGCTAGGAAGCCGACCTAGTGAGCGTGATTTCCGCTCATAAATTGCAGCATGAAACCAGTTCATCGGGCTGCTGTTTTGAATAGCCAAAGTCCGCACACCTCGTCCCGATTGGCTCAAGGCAGAATTTCCTGGCTCCCAAGCGCCAATCTCTGCAACATCGCTTAATGAAAGCTCCACGTTGTGGGCCATCACCTGGTAACTTATTTGTTGTCTGGCGGGGACAGTCACGCCCGACAATTGAAAGGCTGCCTGTGCGCTGTATGCACTTGCATCCTGTTGTTTGAAGGGCACACCATAATAAAATACACTTATATTGTTCAAGGAGACCGCCGAGTTTAGTCTAATATCGAGGCTTAGCTCTGTTTTTGACTTATCGAAGTCAAGCAAATAATTTGCTTCGGCCATTATTTGTTTATTGGGCAGCAATACTGTCAGTACTTCTTTGCTTACATCACCCACAAAAAAAACACTGAGTTGACGGGTACTACTATTTTGTTTGACGCTCATGTTTAAGCCTCTACCACCACTAAAATGCTGAATATTGGCAATTGGAATACTTTCGAGTGAATTGTTGGTCTTCAAAAACAGCAATTCTGCTTGCTCATCGATCGCTTGAATTTCACCACTGTAGGCAACACTTTCGCGGCCCTCAAACACTTCTACAGCGACTGAATAACCGACATTTTCTTTCAAGAACTCCAGCTTCGTACGTACCGGTCTTTTCGTTTCGGCCGTAACCTCTTGCACCGTATAATTAAGTAAGCGATCGTTCGATTGGGTGCGCACAACAATCCCCTCTTCAACTGTGCCTTCGGGCAAAGGCAAATCGAAACGTATGCCATTCACCTGTCCACGGTATTCGAGCAAGGCCATGGGATCGGCGTAAATATGTGCCGCACGTAGCCTAAAAGCATCATCATTATTTTGAGCCTGAAGCGATAATGAGGGTAAAAAAAGAAGGAATAAAAAAGCAATCCGTTTCATAGTATTTGATTAATGCGCATTCGATAGTTAACAAGTAAGCTAAAATTCGTTGTAATTCAGTTTGATTTTTTTGAAAAATCTACCTTTGGTTGATCCCAGTCGAAACCCCCTTCAATCGCGTGTCGGTCATCGAGCCAAGGGCGCCTGTAATGCGATTACCGAAATAAGTTTGTCGCTGATTTGAGTCGAGATGATTAGAAATAGAAATAGGTTTTAACATATGAAGTGGGCTTTAAGAAGCATGTAAATTGGCTAGTTGCCAAATTACGGGCAAGCATACTTGATTTCAACTGTACTAAATACAGCCTTAAATTTAGTTATAAGTATTTTTCGGCTACGTCCCTTTTCAATTCGAGCAACATCGACCGTATTTCGTGTTCTTTGTTTCGGGGACAGATAACCAGTCCTTTGGGTGATTCGGCGATAATAAAATCTTCTAGTCCATTTATTAGCACCAATTTATCTGAAGCAATTTGAACCAGACAATTGGATGAATTATACATCATCACTTGTTTGCCATTGGCCGCATTGCCCATATAATCCTTTTCGTGCACATCGTACAATTCTCCCCAGAGTGTGATATCAGTCCATGAAAAATGACCGATAATCACTTTCACATTAGTGGCTTTATATAAAATGGCCTGGCGGAAAGCGACGCCTTCACTTTGTGGGTATATTTTGTCGATGCAACGTTTTTCTTCTGAGGCATTTAAATAAGGTCGTACTTCCTCGAAAAGCTGACTGGTTTCGGGCAAATAATCGGCAAATGCTTTCAAGAGCACCGTTAGGCGAGCGACCTTGATGCCGGAGTACCACAAAAAATCGCCCGAACGGATGAAAGTATTGGCGATTTCTGCTGTTGGCTTTTCAGTAAATGTTTTAATGGCATATACCGGCGCGTTTTGGGTATCGGGTAAATACTGTATGTAGCCATAATTCACCTCAGGCCGTACCGCTTTGATACCTACCGTCAGTATTTCATTGTGGTGGGCAACATATTTCAGTGCTTGTTGTATGGTCGCCGTAAATTTTTTGTCTTCCATCACCACATGATCCGATGGCATGATGGTCACCAGTGCTTCTGCCTGCTGGTTCGCTATTTTATTCAGCGCATAAAGTGCAGCGGTAGCGGTATTCCGGCGTAGCGGCTCAATTACAAGACACTTTTCAGGTATATCTGGCAACTGTTCTTTAAGCAACGAAACCCATTGGGTATTGGTAACGATAAGAATATGGTCGGGATCGGTGAGTAATTGAGCGCGTTCGTAAGCAAGCTGTAAAAGCGATTTGCCAATTCCGAGCATATCGCGGAATTGTTTGGGCTGTTGATGTGTACTTACCGGCCAAAGCCGACTGCCAATTCCGCCCGCCATGATTACGACATACTGTTTCATACGCTCATCATTTTTCTCAAAGTTAGAGAATCTAGTCTGCTCCGCTTGTTAAATGATGCCTTCTTTGATTAAATCATGAATGTGAACTACACCAGCATACACTCCAACATCGTCTGTTATAAATACTTGGGTAATCTTATTCCTGCGTATCATTTCCATTGCATCGGCAGCCAGGGTTCCCAGCACCAAGGTTTTGGGAGCGGCGGTCATGATATCAGCGGCGGTTAAACCCGCCATGTTTTCATATTTATCCAACATACGGCGGATATCTCCGTCGGTAATGATACCGATGAGCTGTTTGCCCTCAAGCACAGCGGTAACCCCCAGTCGACTGCTCGAAATAGCAACAATAGCTTGTTTTACTGGATCAGTAGCTTGAACCGCTGGCTGCTGATTTTGACGCACAATATCATCTACCCGCAAGTACAAACGTTTACCTAAAGCCCCGCCAGGATGAAAACGGGCAAAGTCAGCTGCAGTAAATCCTCTGTACTCTAACAAAGCAATCGCCAGTGCATCGCCAAGCGCCATTTGCACGGTGGTACTGGTAGTCGGTGCCAGATTTAGCGGACATGCCTCCTCGGTAATCGTAGTGAGCAAAAGAATGTCGCTATAATTCGCCAAACTCGAATCGGCAAATCCCGTCATCCCTATAACCACATTACCTCCAGCACGGAGCATGGGGGCGAGTACTTTTATTTCAGGGGTATTGCCACTCTGTGAAATACAAAGCACCACATCTTTGCGCTGAATTATCCCCAAATCACCGTGTACAGCATCGCCGGCATGCATAAAAACAGCAGGAGTTCCTGTTGAATTTAAGGTGGCAACAATTTTATTGGCGACGATAGCACTTTTACCTATTCCGGTCACTATCAGGCGTCCAGGACTATCATAAATGGTCAAAACGGCACGCTCGAAGTCGACAGTAAGATTTTCTGCAAGACTTAATAGTGCTTCTGCTTCCATTTTCAACGACCTTTGAGCCGCCTTCCGTAAATCAACAGATTTTTTCAAGTGAAAATTTTGTTTATCTTGAACGTACAAACCTACTGAAATTTCGTTGTGTGAGCGGTTTTACCTATGACATCCAAAGAATTACTGCGTAAAACGCTAAAGAACTTTTTCGGCTTTGATGGCTTTAAAGGCCAACAAGAGGACATTGTCCTCAATATTTATGACAAGAAGAATACCTTCGTGATCATGCCCACAGGCGCGGGCAAATCACTTTGTTATCAACTTCCGGCCATTGCATTGCCCGGTACCGCCATAATTGTCTCTCCGCTAATCGCTTTGATGAAAAATCAAGTCGATGCAGTGCGGGCTTTTTCTGGTACCGATGGGGTTGCCGAATTCCTGAATTCTTCGCTGAGCAAAACCGACATCCGGCGGGTGAAAGCTTCGGTGAGCGACGGCACCACCAAAATGTTGTATGTAGCGCCCGAATCTTTGGGCAAACAGGAGAACATCGACTTCCTCCGCTCGGTGCCTATCTCATTTGTGGCCGTCGACGAAGCCCATTGTATTTCAGAATGGGGCCATGATTTCCGGCCTGAATACCGAAAAATAAAACAGATGGTGCAAGATATCGGCGAAGTGCCGATTATAGCACTCACCGCTACTGCCACGCCTAAGGTTCAGATAGACATCATGAAGAACCTGCAGATGAACGAAGCGTCCATCTTCAAATCTTCCTTTAACCGCCCCAACCTCTACTATGAGGTCCGCCCTAAACAAAATGCTGTCAAAAGTATTATCCGCTACATCAAGGATAATATGGGCAAGTCGGGCATTATTTACACCCTCAGTCGCAAAAAAACCGAAGAAATCGCCGAAATTCTGGTGGCAAACGGGATTAAAGCTGCGCCCTATCATGCGGGGCTCGACTCCAACATCCGTGCTCAGAACCAAGATAAATTTTTGATGGAAGATGTGGATGTTATTGTAGCCACCATCGCCTTCGGTATGGGCATCGATAAGCCCGATGTTCGTTTTGTTATTCATTACGACATCCCCAAATCCATCGAAAGTTATTACCAAGAAACCGGTCGTGCCGGTCGTGATGGCTTAGAAGGGGTTTGTATTGCTTATTACAGCGAAAAAGACATTCAAAAGCTCCAGAAATTCATGAAGGATAAACCGGTTTCTGAAAAAGAAATTGGGCATTTATTATTAAATGAAGTGGTGGCTTACGTTGAATCAGCAGCTTGTCGACGCAAACAAATACTACACTATTTTGGTGAGTTTTTCGACGACAGCGGCTGTAACGGCATGTGTGACGCCTGCCGTCATCCGAAACCAAAGGTGAAAGCCTTCGACGAGGTGATCAGCCTAGTAAGTATCGTCAAAAAATTGGGCAAAAAATTTGATTACGAGCACATCATCAACTTCATGATGGGCGAGCTCACCGCCGAAATTGAAGCTTATGGTCATCACCGCAGTCCGGATTTCGGAAGTGGCAAAGAAAAAGGCATTATTTTCTGGCGGTCTCTGATTAAACAGGTGCTCTTCCGCAACTTCTTTCTCAAAGACATTGAAAATTACGGTTTATTGAAAATCGGAGAATTGGGCGAGGGTTATCTGAAAAATCCTTTTGAGCTTGCGTTCGCGCTCGACAACGACTATACCGAAACCCGCGAAGAAAACAATGAATCGCAGCAAGCCGAAGTTCTTGACAGCCGTTTGTTTGAATTGCTCCGTGATTTGCGGAAAAAAGTCGCCAAAGAAAAAAATCTACCTCCTTACGTCATCTTCCAAGATCCTTCACTGGAGGAAATGGCCACCAACTACCCCATCAATCTCCAGGAATTACAGAATATTTCAGGGGTAGGGCCAGGTAAGGCTGCCAAATTTGGCAAGGCATTTTTGGAGTTGATTGCGCGCTATGTAGAGGAAAATGAAATCGAGCGCCCAGAGGATTTGGTCGTAAAATCGACCATTAATAAATCTCAGGTGAAGGTCTTCCTCATTGGCGGAATCGACCGTAAAATGCCGCTAAACGAATTGGCGCGCTCCAAAAACCTGAGCTACGACGAGGTACTTGACGAAATACAGACCATCGTGGATAGCGGCACCAAAGTAAATCTCGACTACCATATCAATAATGTAATGGATACCGAATTGCAGGAAGAAGCCTACGACTATTTCCGCTTGGCAGATTCAGCAGACATACGCGATGCTGCGCGATCGTTGGGAGATGATTTTACAGAAGAGGACCTCAAACTTATCCGCATCAAATTCCTAAGCGAACAGGCCAACTAGCGGGTTAACGCAAATTTTCAAGCATTTCTTTCACAATGGCCGCTGTATCAAAACGGTGCTGCCATCCCCACTCTGCGCGTGCTGCACTGTCATCGATAGAACCCGGCCATGAATCGGCTATAGCTTGTCGAAAATCAGGGGCGTAATCAATTTTGAAGATGGGTATTTCCCGTTGAATAGCCTGCGCCAGTTCCGCTGGGGTAAAAGTGACCGCCGCCAAATTATAGCTGGTGCGTGTTTTGATTTTTTCGGCAGGTGCCTCCATCAATTCTATCGTCGCACGTATAGCGTCATCCACAAACATCATAGGCAAGGGCGTGGTAGCGTTTAAAAAACACGTATAGCTCTGCTGCTGCAATGCTTCGTGAAATATTTCGATAGCATAATCGGTCGTGCCACCGCCAGGAGGAGTTTTCCAGCTGATGATGCCGGGATAACGTATAGAGCGTACATCTAGGCCATACCGCTGAAAATAATACTGACACCACAATTCCCCCGTGAGTTTGCTGATACCGTAAACGGTATTAGGATCCATATACCCCATTTGCGGGGTGTTTACTTTGGGTGTATTCGGACCAAAGGCAGCAATTGAACTTGGCCAAAATACCCTTTCGAGCTTCAGTTTTACAGCCAATTCGAGTACGGCGAGTAGGCTGCCCATATTCAGTTTCCAAGCAAAATCAGGGTTTTTCTCGCCTGTTGCCGACAGCACTGCTGCCAGCAAATACACTTGGGTAATACGTTCCGCAACAACTACCTTCTCAATGCCAGCGGTATCCATCGCATCCAGCACAATAAAACGACGGTCAAGCTCCGGTCGTGGATTCCGCAAATCGCTGCAGATAACAGCATCCTGTCCGTGTTTCGCAATGAGCGCCGCCGAAAGCTCTGAGCCTAGCTGACCTTCAGAGCCAATGATGAGGATACGCGTGGCTGTCGTTGACATGTTCCTTTGGAGTTTATTTGTCGCAAATTTAGGGAACTAAAGTGGCCCTGCGCCGCCGAATTTATCAGGTTCAGCCATCAATGTTACTGCTTCAAGTCAAGTATTAACCCATTGAGCGAACACCTTCAAATCATTCCTTTCAATAATGGCTTAAAATTGTGACTTTTGCTGCGTTTAATTTTAAGTTTAGAGCGCAACTATCTTTAAATACACAACCCAATGAAATTCAATCATACAGCACACCTTTTGAAAATGACCCTACTTTTGATTGGAATCGGAATATTTCAATCTTGTTTTTACGACAATGCTCAAGATTATTTTGTGAATATTCCAGGCTCAGGCTGCGACACAACTGCTGTTAGCTTTGCCGCTAAAGTGAAGCCGATACTTGATAATAACTGCGCAATTGCAGGCTGTCATTCGGGTGCCGTACCGGCAGCTAATGTTGATTTGAGCACCTTAAGTGGTGCCCAAACCCATGCAGAAAGAAGTGTTTTTAGAGTAAAACAAGGCACCATGCCGGCTTCTGGGCCATTAAATGCTTGTTTTGTGAATACCCTCGATGCCTGGGTGAACCAGGGTAAAGCAGCAAACTGATGCGTAAACTATTTTTTTCCTTTTTCTATTTGCCGGGATTTCATCTTGCAAGCATGAAGCCCTTCTCTACGACGGGCCCATTGTCATAAGCGATGGCAGTACCGACGTTAGTTTTCAAGATGAGGTATTGCCTTTAATGATTTCAAATTGCGCCATGT
>JBDNIH010000326.1:0-1876 GCA_041688385.1 Bacteroidia bacterium | reverse complement strand
ACGTTTTTCAAGCGCATGCTTTTGAAATGATGAACTTCAAAATAGAACAAGGAGGCTATACCCAATTTATATACGTGCTTCCGTATTCGCAGAATGAAGCATTAATTGAATTAACGCGGTTTGGAATTGACAAAATTGAAACTGCATATGCAAGGGCCATGCTCGAAAAACTAATTGCCAATGATTTCGGGGCGTATGACGTATTAGCTGAAGAAGTTGGGTGTATTCCGATGACTACGTTCGTAAATCCGCCTAGTACTTATCCCGGCATGCTACACACCGGTGGACGTGGCAACTTAATTAAACCAAGTACAGGCTATGGCTTTAAAAACATGTATTCACATGCTCAAGTAATAGCCCAGCGAATAGCCAGCGGCGATTATAAGCCATTAAACCAAATAACCTTTGAGCAAAAAATACGATTTCAGTTTTACGACACGCTGTTGCTTATCATCTTATCACGCTGGCCAGATGAAGGAAAAAAAATCTTTACCAGCTTATTCAAAAAACAAAAAATTTCACGCATATTTTTGTTTCTCGATGAAAAAACACGGCTGCTTGAAGAACTAAAAATATTCCTTTCCCTACCTATACTTCCCTTCCTTAAAGCATTGGTGATATACCTTACTCAAAAAAAATGGTTGAGATATATATATTCGCTTTTCGCCGTATTAACTTATTTGCTCATCGAATCATTTAATCCAACTGCCGCGAAATACTTTAGCTATTTACTGCTGGGTGTTGGACTACTATCCATTGGCATACCCCATGGAGCACTAGATCATCTGCTCTTAAAAGACAAAAAGAGTTCACTATTCATCTTTATAGCGAAATACCTCAGTATAATCGCGCTATATTTTGTGGTTTGGCTCTACTTTCCGTTGCTTTCACTTCTTATTTTCATCCTCTTTTCATCGTTTCATTTTGGGGAATCCGAATTAGAGGAAGCTGGCATTAAGGTCGCTACAGTCGGCTCATATACCAAAGCATTTGTGCTAGGGTTAAGCGTGTTAACATTTATCATTACAACTCATTTAGAAGAATCAATGCGTATAATTTCAACTATGAGCGCCATTGACTTCAGTACAAATGATTTCAGCAATAATTATCTCGTTGCGGTGCTACTCGGTATCCTATCAATAGGCTACATCCTCTTCGAAAACATTAAGTCAAAAAAATACCCTTTTCTAGGTCTTGCCTTTGTGTTAGCTATTGGCATCAAAATTCCTTTGGCACTGGCATTTGGCGTATATTTTATTTTACAGCACAGCTATAATGCCTGGGGACATTTGCAGAAAGGACTTCGCAGAAGTCCCTACTCCTTGTTCAAAGAAGCAGCGCCATACACGCTTGGGGCAATGGCCGTATTAATAGCAATAGTAGCCTATACGCTGAATACAACCCTTACCGAAACTCGTTTCTGGAGTGGTTTTTTCATTTTTTTAGCTTGTATCAGTTTGCCGCATTTTTTGCTAATGCATTTGTTTTATAAGTCGAAATACGAATAATTTATGCATTAACGTAGTGTACGGGCCCAATAAAACATGTAAGCAATAAAAATCAAGACGGACAAATGGTCAAGACAGAAAATTTCGAGCAGTTGGAAATAACTTCTCAAACCCAATTGAGAGAATGGCTATCTGCCAATCATCATCAAAAAGAAAGTCTTTGGTTGGTAACTTATAAAATTCACGCCATAGAAAAATATGTTTCTATTCAAGAAGTTCTAGACGAACTACTTTGTTTTGGATGGATTGATGGTATTAGGAGAAAGGTAGATGAGAACAAAACAATGCAGTTAATCGCACCAAGAAAAGTTGAGCATTGGTCGAAAACCTACAAGGATAGATACGCAAATTTGGAAAGCAGGGGGCTT
>JBDNIH010000325.1:0-1125 GCA_041688385.1 Bacteroidia bacterium | reverse complement strand
CTTTGATAGGTTGCATAGAAAAAACTTAAGGCAAAGGTAGTTAAAAGCGGTGGATGAAGCTGCCGCTTAGGCTTATGGCCCTGAACCCTTCCGGTGCTGTGGTAGTATAACTGTTTGTATGGAGAAAAGTTTTATATGAAGAGGTGCGTTTACTGACTTTTGGGCAAAAGGCCAAACGGAATGTTACGGCTGGAGTGTTTTGGCTGGTATTCTCCAACCGAAGAAAGCGACATACTTAACTTGGAGGGAGTGTATATCTGTGCATTTTTGAAGCCGTGGCTCCTATGGCTAATTTCGAAAATAGATTCTGCTCGTTTATACAGTTTCTTGTAGGCCTAGTTTTGTTAACGGTTGCTTTCGGCAATATTTTGGCGCTATGAACGCCAGATAGTGCATTAACTAAAATTTCCGGCACCCTCGAGCAGCGTGAATTAGTCATCAAAAAAACAAGTAAGCAGAAGAAGATAGGGTAGCGAATCGGTGTCCTTTCATTTCATATGTGAGTTTAGTATGCGGGAATACTTAAAGCGATTTGTTTTCAGCATTAACCAAGGTGAAGCCCCAAATATCAGGCAATAGAGCGTTTTACTTCATCAGCTGCATGCTGCAGATTCTATACCTATTTGGATACGCAAGGAAACGTTAAGCAGTGATCAATCAAAAATTTACCGACTTGATTTAGACCAAAAAAATGAGCTTTGACCTACGTATTCCAGATACTGCTGATCAAATGCAAAACGCATTCTTTTTACTATTAGGGCAGGTGCTCATGCTAGTTTCTGCTTTTATGTTGTGGCCTGGTTTATTGAAACAAAAACGCAGCCCTTCTTCGTGAAATTAAGGGACCAGTCATTTTTTGTTCCAAAATATTGTTTTTTCGACCGCATGCTTAGAACGGGTTTTGACGGCTACTAACTGCATAAAATATTTTAGTTTTGACGAGAGCATCCAACGCCTACAATTTTGAACCTAAAACGCTTATAAAATGTCCAGCCACCACATCGTCCGCGATAAGCAAGAACCCGCCCTCATCGTAGCCAATGGGGCAGCGTGCAGCGATGAGCTTTTGGGGCAATTGTTAGAGTGGAGCCCTTTTGTGCTGGCGCTGGATGGCGCCATCGATCG
>JBDNIH010000077.1:0-1590 GCA_041688385.1 Bacteroidia bacterium | reverse complement strand
CTACATTGGCCCATTGTCCGGTAACCTCTTCCTGTAAACTCACCATTTTGTTGTAACCACATGAACTCATCAGCAAAGGCAATACAGCCACTGCCAGCAATCGAAGCATCTTTTTCATTTCGTCTTTGAAATTTTGATGCACCTAAATTAGCAATAAAAAACCCATTAGTTGGCGCTACATTCCCCGCTGCCAGGCGACAAATTTTCAGACTTGCGAAAGTTGCGCTTTTTAGGTGGCCCCGTGCGGCCGAGAAGCCATAAAGACGATCGCCTTATTTTTCAAGCACGTCTTGCCATTCGGCATGTTTTTGTAGGGTTGCCTTGGGAAATGAACAAAGCGGAATCACCGTTTACTGTAGTTTACGGGCCCAGTCAACGGCGGCTACTACCAATGCCACACCGGCACCGCTTCCCCGCAATACATCGTTTACTTGGGTATGGTTGATGCTCATTTTAGCTGAACCCGCCACGGTATGAGTCAATTCCGCAGCCCTTTTGCCTTCGCGCCGAATACTGAAAATACCCTTAAGTTCGTTGGCAGTATGTTCCACGTCAAATGATTTTTCCACCGTGTCGGCCTTTTGCAGCTCGGCTTTTTAAAGTTGTTTGGTAAACTCGGCCACGTCTTTACGACTTCGTGGACTCAGCTCGCGGCTACGAAATGGTTCGTCAAGTTTCTCGGCATCATCAAGATAACCTAAGACAATAAAACAAACATCCTCTATAAATTCTGGTAAATCGAGCAAGGCGCGGGTTTCCTCACGTTTATAGCCCCCTATTTCGTGGCCATAAATTTCGTTGGCAGCAGCTTCGAGCAACAAAAGTGCATTGGCAGCACCTGTATCGTGCAGGGCGTGGCGGTTGCTATCGGGAAACGCTTGAAAGCGGGTATCGGCCGTACTCATAATCAGGACAGCCGCATTTTTGGCCCAATGCGCGTTGCCTGGCTGTAGGCAGTGGAGCAATGCCTCGTAACTTTCGCTGCCTTTTAGTGCATAAGCATACCGCCAAGGCTGTTCGTTCATGCTACTCGGCGCCCAACTGGCCGCTTCAAAAAGCTGCGCCAACATTTCGGTAGCTATGGGCCGATCGCTGAAAGAACGGGCACTCCAGCGTTTACGCAAAAGCTGCTGGACGTTGTTTTTGGTGACAGCTGGTTTTACTGCCAAAGCATTAGATTGGGTTGTGGTCATATTTCCTCCGGCAATACTAACTATCGAAGTTGACATTCGGTTCAGTGGACCAGCATATTTAGATGGAAGACGGGAGACGAAACCAACTGTCAACCAAAATCAGGCAAGGTCAGCCTGTCTAGCGTAAATAGTCTTCGCTTGTATAGTCGATAAACGGCCCAAAAGCTATCAACCACCAACGCCCGAAGGGCTTTTCTTCTGTCTTCTGTCTTACGTCTTACGCACTATCTAAATACGCTTTGCTACATACTATGTGCCAAAAAAGCCCCTCCAAACGGAAGGGCTTTGTATTTGTCTGTCTTAAAATTAGCGGAGCGTAAAGCGGAAAGGCAAGTTGTACTGTACCCGTACTGGTAAACCACGCTGTTTGCCAGGTTTCCATGTCGGCATAGATTTT
>JBDNIH010000324.1:0-2539 GCA_041688385.1 Bacteroidia bacterium | reverse complement strand
CTCGACCTCGAAAATGGCCGCGTTTATAACTGCAATATTAGTATCCCCAAAGCAGATGAATTATGGGTTGAAGTAGCCTATGGCAGGATGTACCGCAAACAGTTCTGGAAACGGGTGAGGTAAATTTTAAATTCAACATTCAAAATTAGTAGCTAAAGGGCTCTCGTTTGTTCGGGCAACAATCTGCTACCAAAGAAGATTCGATTGTTTGTCACTATAAAGCGCTAAGATTCTACTGGTGCTTCGTAGAAACGGTTGACCGTTTAGCAGACGCCTATCAGTAAATAACAGCCGTTCTTGTTGCGCGGGGAGCGCCGACCAGCTAACCTAAAAACACACTAACGGAGCAGCCGGAACGAACCCTTCGTTTGTCTCGGGCCTAGGCCTTCGCGGTAATAATACAGGTGATACGCATATTCGCCCACAGGCAACAATTCACCTTGGTAATAACCGTCCCAACTTTGGGTAATCGCGCTGCTTTTGAAAAGCTGCTCTCCCCAGCGGTTGTAGATGGCCAGTTCGTACTGACTGATTCTACATCTACTCTGCAATTCAAAACGATCGTTTAAACCATCACCATTCGGACTGAAGGCATTCGGGATGTAGATATTGCAGCTGCAATCGTCGGTGCTCAGTTGGAAGCCACGGCTGTTGCTGCCACATTCGTTGGTAGCCGTTACTTCGTACCAGCCGGTATCGCTCAATAATCGGATGCGTTCGCCGCTACCATCCTGCCATTGGTAGCTGGTGCGGAGCAGTTCGGGGAGTTCAACACGCAGTACGCGGCCTTCACAAATGAGGGTATCGGCCGGGATAGCAACTAGGGGTGGCTCACGTTCGGCCACTTGTATGGCAAAAGGAAAACTACCGCAGCTGTTGTCCATAATAAGCAAATAGCTGCCCGGTGTGCTGATGTTTTTGGGCAGCATATCACCATCATTCCATACCCAACTGTAATTACCGGGGGCGGGTGATAGGGTAATTACGGCACCAGCACAGAAGCTCGTATCGCTAGGCAGGCCGTGGACAGGTGGGGTGTGGATGTTTACGTAAAAACTATCTCTGCGCGTAAAACACACATTGCTGGTCTCGAGCCAGTGCCAACCGCCCGTAGTAATGCTTTTGTTGCGGCTGGTATCGTTATCGCTCCAAAGGTACCTTTGACCTAAGGTATCGTTAAGCTGTAAACCGAGGGCTCCGCCCTGACAAAAGGCAGTATCTGTAATGCCACTCGGCGCAGGTTCACCCAAAATGGTAATGGTTTTGGTAAGCGTATCCAGGCGGTTGCAGTATTCGGCATAGGCCGTAACGGTGTAGGTGCCGGGGCGACTAAATACATGTTTGGGCGTGGTATCGTTCGAGGTATTTACTACCGCCAAACCGTCCCCAAAATTCCAGTTGATAGAGCGCAAATTATCGTAATCGTTTAAATCTAAAATCGTCGTATCCCCATAGCAAAAATTCTCGACGCTGATGCCGTAACGATCAGGTAGGTAAAAGTGACCGGGGAAACGGGAGAAGGGGTGGTGATAGCTTGGACCTCCAGCAAAATAAGGTTGATGAAAAAGAACAGTGTCTCTTACCTGACAGGCTGGATAATCGAGGTCAGGTTGCTCAATGCAACCTAAATGATAGACCCCATTACCATTAGAAACACGCAAATAAATTTTACCATCAGGGGATGGCATCACCAGAAAAAAGTCGTGATTCAGTCCAGTAAAAGTTACTGCACTATTATACACCGAATCTGGGTGCCAGTGCTCCAATTTGAGCTGGGTTACCCCTGGCCTTGGCCAACTGAATATGTTATAAGGATAGTATATTTTGACATATAATTTATTCGAATTGTTAGAAAATTCCGCCGATGTGATAAAATCTGAGCTATTAATTAATCGGTTGCAGAACAAAGTAAGCTGGTTAGAAAGTACCCCAGTCCTCGTGTCAAAATCAAAAACATGGAAGGCGTTATTTCCGAAATTTGTAATTAAAACCAATCGATCACCTCTTGGCGAAGGGAAAAACCTATTCCGCTGACCGGACCAAGCGGGAATTCCCACTATTGGTAAAGCAAAGAACTGACTGCTCTGCCAAAAAATACCCAATTCTGTAATTAAATAGGCATGAATACTTTCATCATGCCAGTTATAATTTAATAACCAGTACCACCGCTTATTGGCATGTCGAATCAACGTAAATCCACCCGAAGTAGAGTCGACCAGTAAATTATATTTAGATTCAACCCTGCCCAGTCCTCCATTCGCAAGCATATTTACTATTCCATATTCTACGCTGCTATTCGCTTTTTGCCCAAGTGGTGCAAAATGATTTAATGCTGAGAATACATAATACAATGAATCGTTGCCTGGCATTCGAATTGTTGCATAATTCGCGCAAGGAGCGTGAGGCCCGATTTTATGGCCCCGATTAATCGTATCTCCGTTTTCCATGATGTTATGCAGCCGGTTTTTTAAATGACGTTGAGAAAAATAAAATAATAAATTACCCTCACAGTCCGAAGCAACTAAGGCCTCAGAAGGAG
>JBDNIH010000323.1:0-4182 GCA_041688385.1 Bacteroidia bacterium | reverse complement strand
TAACCTTGATGGGCAGTGGTTTTAACGGACAGTGTTTCGCTTTTCAGGGCTATTTGCCAGTCGATAAAGTCAAACGCAAACAGCGCCTTCTGGCCCTCGAAGCTGAGTCTCGTCAGAAAAAGATGACCATGCTGTTTATCGAAACCCCTTATCGCAACAACCAAATGATGGAAACTTTGTTGGAATGTTGTCATGGTGAAACACGTTTGTGTATTGGTACAGACTTAACTTCCGAAAACGAATTGTTACGTAGTCAGACTGTCAGGGCCTGGCAAATTGCTAAGCCCGACCTACACAAGCGACCGACCGTTTTCGCGCTTTACGTCGGTTAATGCGTAAAAAGCATCACAAAACCATCAAATTCTGCCTATTTTGCAATCTTTTCCTTTTGCCATTCATCCTTAAATATGCTCCAATTACTTCTACTCGTATTCGGTTTTGTGCTCTTAATCAAGGGCTCCGATTGGCTGGTAAAAGGTGCATCGGCTTTAGCCAAAACCTATAAAGTACCCGATATCGTTATTGGCCTCACCATCGTTAGTTTTGGTACGTCCATGCCCGAATTGCTGGTGAGTTTACTGGCTGCAAATTCAGGAGCAACCGACATTGCCGTGGGGAATATCCTTGGCTCTAATATTGCCAATGTGCTCTTAATATTGGGAATTGCCGCTATTATTTACCCTTTGCGTGTAAAGCGGAAAACCACTTGGATTGAAATCCCGATTAGTATGATGGCCGCGGTTTTACTTGGATTTTTGGCACATTTTGGCTTTGAAAGCCTGCCTAATCACGCTAAAATTGGCCGTGGCGACGGTGTTGTTTTGCTTATCGCCTTTGCCGCCTTTATGTGGTATATTATTGATTTGGTTAAAAAGGGAAAAGACGCACCTTTTGAAGAGCATTTTGAAGCCATGAATGGCTGGAAGTGTACCGCATATATCGTTTTAGGTATCGGCGTTATGGGTTTCGGCGGCAAACTATCGGTAGATGCGGCCATCTTGCTTGCCCGCAGCTGGGGGGTAAGTGAAGCTTTGATTGGGCTTACCGTAGTTGCAGTAGGCACTTCTCTGCCCGAATTGGCTACTTCGGCCGTGGCAGCTTATAAAAAACAGACAGACATTGCAGTAGGTAATGTCGTTGGGTCTAACATCTTCAACATCCTATGGATATTAGGTGTGAGCTCGAGCATCAAACCACTGCCTTTTCGGTCAGAAATTAACTTTGACTTTGCCGTAACCATTGGAAGCAGTATGCTCCTTTTTTTGTTCATGTTTATTGGCAAACGACACGAAATTGGTCGCTGGAAAGGGATCGTATTTGTGCTTTTGTATGTCAGCTATGTAATTTACCTCATCAACCGTGGCTGATACACCCTTGGAAGCAGGTCCACTTTTGGCGGAAATCCACTTTCCTGCCGATTTGCGTAAACTCGCGACTTCGCAGCTGCCCCAGCTTGCCGACGAACTCCGTCATTTTATACTCGATGCCGTTTCTGCTTATGGCGGTCACTTGGCTGCCAGCTTAGGTGTTGTTGAACTGACCATTGCCCTGCATTATCATTTTAACACACCCGATGACCGCCTCATTTGGGATGTAGGACACCAGGCCTACGGCCATAAAATACTCACCGGGAGGAGAGAAGTATTCCATACCAATCGCCGCAAAGGTGGCATCAGCGGTTTTCCTAAACGCAGCGAAAGTGATTATGACGCTTTTGGCACCGGCCATGCATCCACCAGCATCAGCGCGGCCTTAGGCATGGCCTTGGCTGCCAAACTGCAAAGCAAACACCAACGCAGGCACATCGCCGTCATTGGCGATGGCGCGCTCACCGGCGGAATGGCCTTTGAAGCGCTTAACCAAGCAGCTGTCGAAGAAGTCAATCTGCTCGTTGTGGTGAATGACAACGCCATGTCGATTGACCCCAATGTAGGTGGCTTATTACAGCAGCTTTTGGCGTTGCGCAGGGGTGAAATCGAGGGCCCCAATTGGTTCGAACAGCTGGGCATACGTTACAACGGCCCGGTGGATGGCCACGATATTTCCGCCTTAAATACAGCCTTTGCCGACTACAACAAACAAGGTGGCGTACAGCTATTGCATATTGTCACCACCAAGGGCAAAGGCTATGCACCAGCCGAGCAAGACCAGCTTAAATGGCACGCAACCGGCTTGTTTGATAAAATAAGTGGTAGTCAGCAGCCCACTTCACAGCTAAAAGTCGGCCCCAAATACCAAGATGTTTTTGGGCAAACCCTGTTAGAGCTCGCCCAACTGGATGAACGTGTTTTTGGCGTTACGCCCGCCATGCCCAGTGGTTCGGGGATGAATTTGTTGATGCAATCGCTACCCGAACGCGCCCGCGACGTGGGGATAGCGGAGCAGCACGCCGTAACCCTCTCCGCTGGCCTAGCCGCCGAAGGTTTGGTGCCATTTTGCGCCATCTACTCTACCTTTTTACAGCGTGCTTTTGATCAACTCATACACGATGTAGCCTTGCAGCAATTGCCTGTTGTCTTTTGTCTCGACCGGGGCGGACTCGTAGGTGCCGATGGAGCCACACACCACGGTGCATTTGATCTGGCTTATTTACAATTGATTCCCAACCTCATTGTGACGGCACCCCGCAACGAAAACGAGTTGCGTAACCTCCTGTATACGGCGCTGCAAAAAAGGGAGCTTCCCTTTGCCATTCGCTATCCACGTGGTAATGGCAACGATTTAAATTGGCGACAAGCCTTTAAAGTGCTGCCGGTAGGCAAAGGCGAACGGCTCCAAAGTGGTCAGCGCGCCACGGTGATTAGCATAGGTACCATGGCCGAACACGTTACCGATGCCCTAGCAGGTTTATCCGATATCGGGCATATGGATCTCCGCTATGTAAAACCACTCGATGAAATGTTGCTCCGTCAAGCCGCCCAAACACCACTGATACTCACTGTTGAAGACGGCTGCCTCACCGGCGGTGCAGGATCGGCCATCGGTGCTTGGCTAAATGCCAACCAGTATCGTGGTCAACTCATCTGCCTAGGCTTACCCGACGCCTTTGTTGAACATGGCAGTCAAGAAGAACTTTTTGCCGAATTGGGTCTAGATGCAGTTGGTATACGCTCCGTATTGATGCGGGCAACAACCTGAAACGGAATGGCCGCTGATACGCAGCTATATGGCATGAATTAAATGAGCTATGCTACAACCAAATCGGGGATACAATGGGTAGACGAATAGATCAACTCCTTTCCCCCAAAAGTGCAGCAAGAACTACACAAAATCCGGAAAATCGTACTTGAAACAGCCCCAAAAGCCGTAGAAAGCATCGCCTACGCCACGACAGCCAACAAAATCAAAGACAAGGCCTTCGTTTATTGTGCCATTTACAAAAACCACATTGGTTTATACGCTACACCCACCGCTCAGGTAGCCTTAAAAGCTGAATCAAGCCCCTTTAAACTGGGTAAAAGCTCGGTTCAGTCCCCCTTAAGTGCGCCCATGTTCTACAATTTTATTGCACGGATACTTGCTTTCAGGCGTGGTGAAAATTTGAAAAAATGATTTTAGCCTGCTGAAATTTAGTTTCAACAAGATTCATTATTGAAACTAGGCCCAGCAGCCCCATTAAATTAAAATCAGAAAAATCAACACATTATTTCTGCCCTGAAGTTTGAATTTGATAAATTGAGTCAAATATTTACGCGCCAATTTATGCTGATCAAATTACTAAGATTCTCCCTATTGTGTGCACTTGGCCTGTCTGCCCAAGCCCAAGCCCCCCTCTCCCTCAAAGAAATCATGGCTGGCGCCGATTTTGTTGGGCAGCTGCCCAGCCAGCCAAACTGGTCGGCGGATGGCAAAAGTTTGTACTTCAACTGGAAACAGGACGATAATAAGCTAGATCAGCCCTATGTTTATGAAATAGCTGCAGCCAAGCTGCGCGTGCTGCGTATGGACGAACGCCAACTGCCCTTAAATATGCGGCGGGTGTACAATGCAACGCGGACCAAAAATGTGTTTGTCTTCCAGGGCGACCTCTACCTTAACGACCAACAAAACGCCAAAACCATTCAGATCACCAATACGTTGGCACGGGAAACCAACCCGCTTTTTAGCTCCGATGGTCAGTATATCCTGTTTGAAGTTGATGACAATATGTATTCTTGGGAATTGCGCACAGGCAGTCTGCGG